>JBKQRH010000001.1:0-20911 GCA_052326045.1 Occallatibacter sp.
GAGGAAATTATGCCGCAGAACCTGCCAGGAAATTTGCTTGACCAGTTGCGCCAATACACCGTGGTCGTAGCCGACACCGGCGACATCGAGGCCATCGGCAAGTTCCGTCCCCAGGACTCGACCACCAACCCCTCGCTCATCGCGGCTGCCGCTCAACTGCCGCAGTACCAGCCCATCGTCGACGGCGTGCTTGTCGATGCGCGCAACGAACTCGGCGAGGGCGCAGCCGACTCCGCCGTGGCCAACCTCGCCTTCCAGCGCCTGGCCATCGCCTTCGGCAAAAAGATCCTCGCCATCGTCCCCGGCCGCGTCTCCACCGAAGTCGACGCGCGCCTGTCCTACGACACCCAGGCCACCATCGCCCAGGCCCGCGCCATCATTGCCCAGTACGACCGCGCCGGCATCGGCCGCAATCGCATCCTCATCAAGATCGCCTCCACCTGGGAAGGCATTCGCGCCGCGGAGGTTCTCGAAAAAGAGGGCATCCACTGCAACCTGACGCTGCTCTTCGGCCTGCACCAGGCCATCGCCTGCGCCGAAGCCGGCGTCACGCTCATCTCGCCCTTTGTCGGTCGCATCCTCGACTGGTACAAGAAGGACACGGGCAAGGACTACCAGGGCGCCGACGACCCGGGCGTCAAATCCGTCACCCGGATTTACAACTACTTCAAGCACTTTGGATACAAAACCGTGGTCATGGGCGCGAGCTTCCGCAACATCGGCGAGATCACCGAGCTCGCCGGCTGCGATCTGCTCACCATCTCGCCGCAGCTGCTCTCAGAGCTCGAAGGTACTCAGGCCGACCTGCCCCGCAAACTCGATCCCGTCGCCGCAAAGTCGATGAACATCGGAAAGATCCCCATGGACAAGGACATCTTCGACGCCATGCACGCCGCCGACCGCATGGCCACCGACAAGCTGAAGGAAGGCATTGAAGGCTTCTCGGCCGCGCTGGTCAAGCTTGAAACCCTGCTCGCCAGGCGCTTGGCCGAACTGGAAACCCGCGCCACTGCGGCCGTCTGATTCAATCCATTCCGGGTGTGGTCGTTTGATTTAACCCGCAAACGTGGGCGTCCCAGGACTCGTCCGCCGCGGCGGACGAGACCTGGGAGAACTGACCACTGTTCACTGATCACTGTCCTTCACTTCGACCACACGCCCAGCACGTTCCCCACCCCATCGGAGAAGTGGAACCGCCGCCCGCCGGGAAACGCGAAGGTGGGCACAACGATGCTGCCGCCCGCGGCCACAATTGCCAGTTCAGTGGCCTCCAGGTCCGCGGAGTAAAGCACAACCAGCGGCGCAAACTTTGGTTGCGCCTCATGCGGCTCTCTCTTGGCGAAGCCGCCTCTGATCCCGGCTCCGGTAAAGTCGATGTACTCCGGCCCCCAGTCCTTGAACCTCCAGCCGAAGACGGTCGTGTAAAACTGCTTTGTCCGTTCCATGTCTGTCGCAGCGAACTCGATGTAGTCGATGTGATGGTGCCGTGCGGGATTGCTCATGACTTCTATCCTTTGTGTTGTACTGCGTGAAATCGAGGGGAAAGTGGCGCGGACTCGCGAGGTACGAGGACAGGTTACCAGAATTTCGCCTCAGCCGCATCAATTCTAATCGAAAATAATCACCGCCCAAGCCAGAGGGAAACGCCTCCGGTAATCGACCGGCCCGGCATGGTGACGCCGTTGATCTCCTGATAGCCGGTGTTACTCAGGTTTCCCAGGCGGAGATAAGGGCGAATCGTTCCTGCGTCGCGCGTCAACGCGGCGTTCCACACCGGGTAGGGGTTAGCGTTCCAAGGCGGGTTGCCTGGCTGCTGATAGGGCTTTGCGATGGCCACCGAATTCGTCACCGTGAGAGCGCGTCCCAGCGCGGCCGTCCAGGTGACATGAAGATTCTCGACCGGATAGTTGAGGGCATACTCCGATTGCAGCCCGTTCAAGGGCGGCTGCGCGCCGATAAGTACGGTCCATGCGGCCTGAACCTTATGTCCCTTTGCGGGCGCCCAGGCTGCCGAAGACTCGACTCCCGCAAAATGCAGGCCGCTGAGATTGACCGCGCACCATGTGTTGACTGTGCACCATGCCGGCATAAGAGAGTTAGGCAGGGACGCGGCGCGCGCATAGTCGATGGTGTCGTGCTGGCGGGAATAAAACCCTGTGGCCGAAAGCAAAAGGCGGCTGGACGGGGCCCAATCGGCTCCTCCCTCTCCGGACCAGGCTGACTCCGGCTTTAGATTCGGATTGCCGATGGTGGCTGGATCGGAGTAATAAAGGTCGGTATAAGTGGGAAGCCTGAATCCATAGCCGCCGCTGGCGCGCAGCTTGATTTGATCAGTCAGCCGCAGACTACCTGCCAGGTGCGGCGCCAGCGCGGACTGCAACCCTCCCGAGAATAACTCCTCGCGTAAGCCGGCGGATAAGTTCCAGCGGCTTTTGGCGGGCCTCAGGTCCAGGTCCGCGTAGCCCGCGCCGCGATTGCGGGCATGAAGGCCGAGATTGTTGCTGTGAATGCTGTCGCCGTCCGACTCCAGCCCTAACAAGAGCACGGAGGAGGTTGCGACGGGAAGGGTATGGCGCAATGAGACTTGCCACGAGCCGTCGATGTGGTTGTTTTCATAAACGGCGGGATCATCGCGCAGCAGGACAAACTCGTCCGTGTGGCGGCGATAACCGAAGGCCGCCACGGTGCGGCTGCCTAACTCCTGGCGGCCGGAGGCAAACCATCCTTTGGTCCGCTCCCATGAGTTATAGGGACCATAGAACTGGTTTGCGCCGAAGGAACGGTCGCTCGCGGCAAATAGCAGGTCGGAGATGCCCAGCCGCGAACTAACCCAGCTCTCCGAAGAAGTATCTTCGTTGCGGTAATCGCGGTCGGTCATAAAGCCGGTGGAGAAATTGCGATTTGCGGTCCACCGGCTGCTCCATCGCTTGCGCGCCACAGCAGCCAGCAGCGACTCTTCGTTCGACTCAAAGTTGCCCCCTCCCGCGCGAAGACGCAACGAGGTTGCGGAGGGCGCGGCGGTGAGAAAGTCGACGACGCCGCTCAATGCGTCCGCGCCATGCAGCGTGGAGCCGGCGCCGTGCAGCGCCTCGATCGAGTCCATCGCATCGAGCGGAACCGGAAGATCAAGATTGTGATGCGCGGTCTGGCTGTCGTCGATGCGGAAGCCATTCAAAAGCACCAGGGCCTGTTCAAAGGTTCCTCCGCGCAGAACCAGATCCGTCTGTCCGCCGCCCGCGCCGCGCTCTTCCAGAAAAACCGAGGCATCCTGGCGCAGCAGATCCTGCGGCGACTCCAGCGTGAGAGATTTGTCTTCAACCGGCAGCACCACCACCGAAGCGGAAGACTCCGCCAAAGGCACGGGAACGGGCGAGCCGAGAACCACCATGGTCTCCGAGGGATGCGGAAGCGGGGCGGGTTGAGGAGGCGCGGCGGCTTGCGCTGAAGCTCGTTGCGCGCAGGCGGCCAGCAGGAGGCAACCCGCAATGGAGATCGATTTCAAAGTAGGCATAGAGTGGCTTTCTCTATGAGTTTGAGCGACGATAAGACCTTCTACAAGGATAATTTGATATTGTTCTGAATAGTTGAGATGCTAAACCATCAGGAGAAGGCCATGCGCATCGATGCATTCCTCCACGAGAGTCCCATGTTCGCTGTCAACCGGGCCGCGCGCCGGTTCGAATCGCTTGCCGCGCGGGCGCTGGCCGCCGACAGCCTGAATTTTCTGGAGGGGCTGGTTTTGACGGCAATGTTTTTTGAGGCGCCGCGGCCGGTCAAGCCGTCGCAGTTGGCGGAGACCTTTGGAACCACGCGGGGCAATGTGAGTCACTGCGTTTCTTCTCTGGAGGCCAGGGAACTCTTGTTGAGGAAGATCGATCCACAGGACGCGCGGGCCTACCAGCTTACGTTGATGCCGCAGGGAAAGAAATGCGCCATGCGCGTGATTGGCGTCTTCGACAAGTTACAGCGGGAGTTCGAGCGGGAGATCGGAAAGACAGCTCTTGGCGAAATGCTCAAGGCCCTGCGAAAACTCGAAGCGCTCTGCATAAACAGGCACAGCGCGGCGCAGAAGAATTATTAAAGAATGTAGCGCGACAAATCGTGATCGCGCACCACCGACGCCACCATCTGCTTCACATACTCGGCATTGATCAGAAAGACCTTCTCCGGGCCGGAGGCGGTTATCCGTTCCTCGTAAGGCAGCGGCGTTGACGACTCAGCCTTGATGGCCTCGGAGAGGGTTGCGGCCTGCTCTGGGTCCGGCGTGCGCCGGACCACGTCGGGCGCCAGAAAGCTCACATCCTCCAGCACCCGTTCCATGATGGTGTGCAGCCGCCGCGCCCCGATGTTTTCGGTTTGCTCATTCACCTTGAACGCAAACTCCGCCATCTCCTTCAGCGCCTCGGGAGCAAATTCCAGCTTCACGCCTTCGGTTTCCAGCAACGCCGAGTATTGCTTGGTCAGCGAAGCCTTGGGCTCGGTCAGGATGCGCAGAAAGTCGTCCACGGTCAGCGACTGCAACTCCACCCGGATGGGAAACCGCCCTTGCAGTTCGGGAATAAGATCGCTGGGCTTGGAAACATGGAATGCGCCGGCGGCGATGAAAAGAATGTGGTCCGTGCGCACCATGCCGTAGCGCGTGTTCACCGTCGTTCCTTCCACAATGGGCAGAATGTCGCGCTGCACGCCCTCGCGCGAAACGTCGGGCCCGTGTCCGCTCTCGCGCCCCGCAATCTTGTCGATCTCATCCAGAAAGATAATCCCGTTCGATTCCACCCGTTCGGTTGCTACCCGGTTCACCTGGTCCATGTCGATCAGCCGGCTCTCTTCCTCCTGCACCAGGTAGTCGAACGCGTCGGTCACCTTCATCTTCCGTCGCTTCGAGCCCCCGCCGAAGATGTTCGGCAGCATATCCTTGATGCTCATCTCCATGTCTTCAAGGCTCTGGTTGCTGATGATCCCGAACTGCGGCGTATTCCGCTCGCGCACGTCCAGCTCCACCTGCCGCTCGTCCAGTTTGCCCTCGCGGAACTGCTGGCGCAGCTTCTCGCGCGAGCGCTGGTAGCTTTCGGTTCCAGGCAGAGTCAGTTGGCCCTCGGCAGCCGGCGGCGCGGGCGGCGGAGGAGGCAGCAGCACGTCCAGCAGCCGCTCCTCGGCGTTCATCTCCGCCTTGTCTTCCACCTCTTCCAGCCGCTCCTCGCGCACCATGTCGATGGCGATCTCCACGAGGTCGCGGATCATCGACTCCACGTCGCGCCCCACATAGCCCACCTCGGTAAACTTCGAGGCTTCGACCTTGAGGAACGGCGACCCCGTCAGCTTGGCCAGCCGCCGCGCAATCTCCGTCTTGCCCACTCCCGTCGGACCTATCATGATGATGTTCTTGGGCATGATGTCGTCGGCCATCTCCGGGGGCAGCTTTTGCCGGCGCTGGCGATTGCGCAGCGCGATGGCCACCGCGCGCTTGGCGGCCTTCTGGCCCACCACGTGCTTGTCTAACTCGGCGACAATCTCGCGCGGAGTCAACTCGTCCAGCGAGAGCTCCTGTTCTTCGGCGGATGCGGGTAGATAAATTGCCATTCTTCGTTTCCAATAACTCCTGGTTTTGTGTCAGGGCACGACTTCAGTCGTGCCGAAGATGCCGCAAAATGAACGCGGGCTTTAGCCCCTGAGGGAATGTTCTTGCGCGTATTTGCATTGTGACTGCAAATAACAACCAACACATTTTGGAGATTCAGAATTACATCTTTTCTGCCCTAATTCCCAGAGTGGTGAGTCCAGATACCATGGATCGGCAGGATACATTTTGCGGGCCATGCTAACGGCAGCTGCGGGACTGATTTCCTTTCCATCAAATACTCGGCCCAAAACCCTACAAACATGGACATCTGCCTTAACATCACTTCTGCCTGAAGAAATCTGACCACAATCTTTCAATGCGCCTACAATCATCCTCGAAATCTGATCGCCCGCTCCGATGTAATAAAGCCGGCAAAGAACGTCGAACAGAGTGCCATCTTGCCAGATTTTTCTGGCATCGCCTTCAAAGAACGCGCAGATATTGATAGCGATCTGCCATAGACGATTATGTGCTGGTCGCATCCAATGCAATCCACACTTGTGAAAATTCTCCTCCGAGGTCCAATCTTCCCTGGAAGTATCGGCAATTATCTTCCAAAGCTCGCACTTATGTTCAGCATCCAGTCCCTCAAAATAACGATGCCCCCGGTTCCAGGCATCATTTGCCACACTCCGATAGTCAATCAGGCAGCAGAGCAGAAATTTGTTTGCAATCTCTTTGGTGCATTCATTGCCATGTTTCTTTGCGATCTCTCCCCAATCCTGCGTCTCACGATGATCAATTAGCGATTTAGCAATTTGATGCATCTTATCGTCATTGCAAACAACAGAATCCATCTGCCGTCTCCCTCAGGGGCTAAAGCCCGTGCATTTTTTCGCGACCCCGGCGGCACGACTAAAGTCGTGCCCTTTCAAAGCGGTGCATGGCCCAGATAACAATTAGCTCTTCAACTATCCCTTCAACTCCTCAATCGTGACGTGGTCGTTGGTATAGATGCAGATTTCCCCGGCGATCTTCATGGCCTTTTCGGCGATCTCGCGGGCGCTCAGGTCGGTGTTTTCCATCAGCGCGCGGGCCGCCGCCGTCGCATAGCTGCCGCCCGAGCCGATGGCGGCCAGCGGCTCGTCGGGATCGATCACGTCCCCCGACCCGGAGATCAGAAACGTCTGCCCCTTGTCGGCCACCAGCAGCAGCGCTTCCAGGTTGCGCAGCATCTTGTCGGTGCGCCAGTCCTTGGCCAGCTCCACAGCCGCCCGGTTCAGGTTCCCCGCGTACTGCTCCAGCTTGGACTCGAAGCGCGCAAACAGCGAGAAGGCGTCGGCCGTCGATCCGGCAAATCCAGCCAGAATCTTATCCTGGTAGAGCCGCCGGATCTTCTTGGCCGAGTGCTTCAGCACATGTTCGGCCAAGGTCACCTGGCCGTCGGCGGCCATCACTACCTCGCCATTGCGCCGCACGCAAATCACCGTGGTCGAGCGAATCCGGGAATGCCGTGCCGTTGTGGAACTGTTGTCCAAAGCCAAGAAAAAACCTCCTAAAATCAGGCCTCCGGCAGGCCGGAACTCATTCAAGATGCAGTCACGAGTATATCGCAGCAAGAATCTTCTCCGCTGCCGCATCCTTCCACCGCCTGGCCCCGGCTCCCTCTGCGGTATTCTCTACTTGGGCTCTCCCCCAGCCCCAAAGCCCCGCTTGGAGTCCCGCCGCAAATGATCCGCATCACCGCACATGCATGGGAGATTGCCTCCGGATCGGCCTTCTTGGCCGCCGTGTGCGCAACCGCTCTCTGGTTCATCTTCCGCAAGCGCCCCACTCCCGACGAGTTGGAGCGTGCGCGCCGCCTGTTCCTCGAACAGTCCGGGCGCCTCGTCGACGGCATGTTGCTGGACATCTGCGAGTTCGAAGCCCCAGCCAATGCCTCAGCCAAATCCAAGGGAGAGCCCGCCAGCCGCACCCTCACCATGCTCATGTACAGCTATCACATCGGCGGCGTGAACTATGAGTGCTCCCAGGACATCACCGCCCTGCTCGGCGTTGTGGACGCCTCCCAGGTGCGCGCCGGCTTTCCCTGCACCGCGCGCTACCAGCCCGGCAATCCCCAAAACAGCATCGTCGTGGCCGAGGACTGGTCCGGCCTGCGCGCGGGACTGCCGGTGCTGCCCGCCTACGACGATCCCGAGCCGGTTGACCTGAGCCACCTCCGCCCCGGCCGCGGCTGACCCCGCAGTTGGCAGTCAATACCCACCCCCGGTATACTTCCCCTTATGCATTTCCACGCGGCGCCCACCTCACCCGGCACCCACAAAACACAATCCGTATTGCGCTTCTCGCTGCTAGCCACGCTCGCCTATGTCGTGGTCACCTTCGTTGCCGGTTTGCGCGCCCACTCGCTGGCGCTGCTCTCCGAATCCGGCCACAATGTCTCCGACTTCCTGGCCCTCCTGCTCAGCTTTGCCGCCGTCTACTTCCAGACCCGCCCCGCCAGCCACTCCAAGACCTTCGGCTACCAGCGGGCCGGCGTGCTGGCCGCTTTCATCAATGCGGGCACCCTCATCGTCATCTCCCTCTGGATCGTCATTGAAGCCGTCCACCGCCTCTCGGCCCCGGTCGTCGTGCAGCCCCGGCTGATGATCGTCGTGGCCGCCGCCGGCGTGCTCATGAACGGCGTCATCGCCGCTCTCCTGTGGGGCGTGGCCCGCGACGTTAACCTGCGCTCGGCCTTTCTCCACATGGCCGGCGACACGCTCTCCACCGCCGCCGTCATCGCCGGAGGGGCCGGCATCCTCATCACCGGCCAGAACTGGATCGATCCCGTCCTCTCGCTGTTCATCGCCGCCCTCATCCTCTGGTCCAGCTTCGGCATCGTCCGCGAGACCCTCAACATCCTCCTCGAAGGCACGCCCCGCGGCGTCTCGCTCCCGGCCATTCGCTCCGCCATGGAGGCCGTCGATGGCGTCATGAATGTCCACGACCTCCACGTCTGGAGCCTCGGCTCCAACTCCCGCGCTCTCGCCTGTCACGTCACCATCGCCGACATCCCCCCGTCGGAGAGCGCCTGCATCCTCGTCAATCTCAACCGCGTCCTCAAGGACCACTTCCAGATCAGCCACACCACCATCCAGTTCGAGCACCTGGGCTGCGAAGAGCTTGAAGGCTGCGTCGTTCCCATTGAAGAACTGGCCAGCACCGCCGCCCGCGAACACCGCCATCGCCGCGGCCGGGCAAGTTAGTCCCGTTTCGGATTTCCTGATAGTTTTTATGCAAGCTCTGAGGAGGTCTTTCTTGCTTCGTCCCCGCTTTCCACTTCGCTGCGCCCTCGCCGCTCTCTGCCTTGTCCTGCTTCCCGCCGCTCCCGCTCTCGCCTGGTCCACGCCCCACTCCGCCCGGTCCGCAGCGCAAGCCCAAGCCTCCGCGCCAGACACCGCCCAGCTTGAAGCCCTCTCCGGCGAGTACACTGACCCCGTCGAGCCTGACACGCCGCTCAGCTTCTACGCTGCGGACGGCAAGCTCATCGTCGAGTCCGAGCGCCGCGTTCCCACCTTGCTCAAGCCAGTCTCTGCCCTCGAATTTGCCTTCCCCGATTCGAAGACCACCTACCGCTTCACGCTCGATGCTGCCGGCCGTGGCGTCAGCCTGGTTCACTCGAGCGAGCCGGACACTGTTTACCGCCGCACCGGCCCGCCCGTCCATCACATCTTCCACGACTACCAGCGCACTGAAGTCATGATCCCCATGCGCGACGGCGTCAAGCTGCACACCGTGATTCTGAAGCCTGCCGACATCCAAACACCGCTGCCGTTTCTCATCGTGCGCACCCCCTACGGCGTAGACAGCATCGACTGCGGCCTGCTCTACGCCTGGGATGCCGAGCTGGCCCGCGACGGCTACATCATGGTCGCCCAGGACATTCGCGGCCGCTACAAGAGTGAGGGCGAGTTTATCATGAGCCGCGCCCTTGCCGATCATCGCGATCCCAAGGCAGTGGACGAGAGCACCGACGCCTGGGACAGCGTGGCCTGGCTGCTAAAGAATGTTTCCGGCAACAATGGCCGCGCAGGCTTCACCGGCACCAGCTATCCCGGCTTTCTGGCCATGTCCGCCGGCATCGACCCCCACCCCGCTGTCAAGGCCATCTCTCCCCAGGCGCCCATGATCGACGTCTGGATGGGCGACGACTTCTTCCACAACGGCGCCTTCCGCCAGAGCTACGGCTACGATTACGTCATGGGCATGGAGTCCGGCAGAGAAGAAAGAGCCGTGGACTACGGCAAGGACAAGGACGGCAAACCCCTCGACGGCTACGACTTCTTCCTGGAGCGCGGCAGCTTTGCCGAAGCCGTGAAGCGCTCCGGCGTCAAATCGCCGCTGCCCACCTGGAAGCTCTTCCTCGAACACCCCGCCTATGACAGCGTTTGGACCTCGCGCGCCGTCGAGAACTCGCTCACTGCGGTCGCCGTGCCCACCCTCACCGTCGGAGGCTACTACGACCAAGAAGACATGTTCGGCCCGCAGGAGGAATACGCGCGCCTAGAACCCCACGACGCCAACCACCGGAACTTCCTCGTCCTCGGCCCTTGGCGCCACGGCTACTGGTCCTCGTCCTCCCGCCATCTCGGCAATCTCGACTACACCGAGCCCATAGGCAGGGAATACCGCGCCCGGATCGAAGCCAGGTTCTTCGCCCGCTACCTCAAAGACGAGCCCGGCTTCGATCTCGAAGACACGGCCAGCTTCCAGACCGGCTCCAACACCTGGAAGTTCTACTCCCACTTCCC
The DNA here is from genome assembly GCA_052326045.1 of Occallatibacter sp. Taxonomy (GTDB): domain Bacteria; phylum Acidobacteriota; class Terriglobia; order Terriglobales; family Acidobacteriaceae; genus Telmatobacter. The sequence goes on from JBKQRH010000001.1 coordinate 10,357, forward strand.
GCCCGTTGAATCCCAGCCCACCAGCCTGCATCTCCAGGGCGCTGGCTTGCTCGGTTGGAGCCGCTCGACCGCCCAGGCCGCCACCAGCTACTTGAGCGACCCCGCCAACCCCGTCCCCTACCGCCATCGCCCCATCCAGCCCACCTATAGCGAGGGCTCGCAGTGGGGCAACTGGCTCGCCGAAGACCAGCGCTTCGTCACCGGCCGCAACGACCTGGCCGTGTGGAAGCTGCCCGTCCTCAAGAAAGACCTCATCGTCACCGGCGAAGTCCTCGCCGACATCTACGCCTCCACCACCGGCTCTGACAACGACCTGGTCGTCAAGCTCATCGACCAGTACCCCGGCGACGACCCCGACCCCAAAATGAGCGGCTACCAGCTCATGACCAACGAAGAAATCTTCCGTGGCCGCTATCTCGACTCATTCGACCAGCCCAAGCCTCTGCGCCCCGGCTCCATCCACGAGTACAGGTTCTCGCTCCACGGCGTGGACCATGTATTCAAGGCCGGCCACACCGTCCTGGTCGAAATCCAGAGCACTTGGTTCCCGCTCTACGACCGCAACCCCCAGACCTTCGTCCCCAACATCATGACCGCCAAACCCGAGGACTACAAACCAGCCACCATCACCATCTACTCCGGCCCCGTGTACGACTCCACCCTCCAGCTCCCCCTCATGAACCTCTGCGACCACATCGAGTGCTTCTGAGCCGGGGAGGGCCGAGCTGGCAGCGGTCTCAAGCCGGCTTCGACGCCCGTGCGAACTCCAATAGTTCCACCGGGGCGCCATTGTCGACAATCATCGCCACCGTAACGCCCTCGCTGGGGCTGTTTGGCGGCGTCAGAATCTCTTTTCCTTCGAGAGCGGCGGCAAGGTCATCCACCTCAAAGGCCACGTGCGGCACGGTCTTGACCATCTCGGGATACGGCGCATCCGCGTCGAAACGCATCCACTGAATGCCGTAGGGACTGGTCTCAAATCCCGCTACATGAATCTTAAGATGCGGCAAATGAATCTCTCCCGGACGAGGCGTCTGGGTTGGAATGCCGATGTGGTGATAGCGCCAGCCCTTGACCGCAATCGCCGATGGAGCCTCGTGATCCTGCCGCGCAGCGGCCGCCACCGGGGAGCTGTTTTGCCTCAAATCGTTGCTCAATCTCTTCTCCTTTGGCCGAATTCATCAACCGCATCATCGTACCTTGCCGGCTGCACATCCGTTTCTTTCCAGACGACACCAACTCACTTGACACATTATATGTGCGCACGTATACTGTGTTCATGAACATCACACTCTCCATTGACGAGCAGATAGCCGAGCGCGCCCGGGAGAAGCTCCGCGCCGTGGGCAAAAGCCTGAATCAGGAGATCCGCGAGCATCTGCAACACATCGCAGGCGCAGGCAGCGTGGAAAGCGTGGTCGAAAAGCTTCGTCAGCTTCCCCCTCTGGGGAACCCAGATCGTTGGAAGTGGAATCGGGAGGAGCTTTATGAGGAGCGCATCCGTTGGCCCCGCTGAGAAATCGGAAGGCTCGTTCTCGTCAATTGCTCACCCTGGCAGGTGCTGGCGAACGGGTGATCGTCGAGCGGCGAACATCGGAAGTGACCAGAATTGAAGCTGCGCCCGGGAGATCCCCCCGCACTTTCCTGGATACCAACATACTGGTCTATGCGGACGATACAAGCGATCCGGTCAAGCAGAAGACCGCAGTGGCGCTGATTCTCCACCACATGCAGCAAAGATCGGGCGTCGTATCTACCCAGGTGCTTCAGGAATATTTCGTAGCGGTGAAGCGCAAATTCAAGGCGGACTCCGCCCGGGCGAAAGAGAAGGTGGAATTGTATGCCGCATTTGAGGTCGCTCGACCCGACCTCAGCGACATTCTCGCCGCCATCGATCTGCACCGCCTTCATGGCTTCTCGTTCTGGGACGCGCTGGTCTTGCGCATGGCCAAGCAGGCAGGCTGCCGCGTTTTGCTCACCGAAGATATGCAGCACGGCCAGGAATTCGACGGCGTAAAGATCGTCAATCCGTTTCTTTAGAGCGCCGTTTCGCGCTAAAATGTATCTAAAGAAATATGGCCCTCCACCACCCCATTCCGGCCCTCCTCTAGCGGCGCTCGCCGCTGACACTCGTTTTCCGCCCTTTTCCACATCTCTTCTCAAAACTTAAAACCCCGGAGGGGGCTCATGATCGATCGTTTAGAACGGATGGAGCAGCGCTATGAAGAGCTTTCCGCCCAGCTCTCGCTGCCCGAGGTGGTCAACGACCGCGAGAAATATCAAAAGGCCGGCAAGGCGCTCAGCGCGCTGGAAACCCCTGTGATGAAGTTCCGCGAGCTGAAGCTGGTGCGTGCGGGGCTGGCCGGAGCGCGCGCCATGCTGGCCGAGTCCGACCCCGGACTGCGCGCCATGGCCGAGGAAGAGATCGCCGCCCTCGCCCCTCGCGAACCTGTCCTCGAAGAAGAAATCAAGCTCCTGCTTCTGCCCAGGGACCCCAACGACGAAAAGAACGTCATCCTCGAAATCCGCGCCGGCACCGGCGGCGACGAGGCCAGCCTCTTTGCCGCCGAAATCTTCCGCATGTACACCCGCTTTGCCGAGCAGCACCACTGGAAGGTCGAGGTGCTTTCGCTCTCCGAGTCCGGCGTGGGCGGCTACAAGGAAGTCATCGCCATCATCGAGGGCGAGCGCGTCTACTCGCAGATGAAGTGGGAGAGCGGCGTCCATCGCGTGCAGCGCGTGCCGGAAACCGAGGCGCAGGGCCGCGTGCATACCTCGGCGGTGACGGTGGCCGTGCTGCCCGAGGCCGAGGAAGTGGACGTCAAGATCGAAGCCAAGGACTTGCGCATTGACACCTTCTGCTCCTCCGGTCCCGGCGGCCAGTCCGTCAACACCACTTACTCCGCCGTCCGCATCACCCACATTCCTACCAACACCGTGGTCAGTTGCCAGGACGAGAAATCCCAGATCAAGAACCGCGACAAGGGCATGCGCGTCCTGCGCTCCCGCCTCTATGAGATGGAGATGGAGCGCCAGCGGGCCGAGCTGGCCAAAGAGCGCAAGCAGCAGGTGGGCACCGGCGACCGCAGCGAGAAGATCCGCACCTACAACTTCCCCCAAAACCGCCTCACAGACCATCGCATCGGCCTCACCCTCCACCAGCTCGACCTGGTCATGGAGGGCCGCCTGCAGCCCATCGTCGACGCCCTCATCGCCCACTACCAGGCCGAGCAGTTGAAGGCCGGCGGCAGCCAGGCAGACTGATGACGCTTGATGAACAGGCAGCCATGACCCTTCAGGAGTGGCTCAACCGCGGCGAGACGCAACTGTGCGCCGGCCCGCATCCCCACCGCGCCCGCCGCGACGCCGAACTGCTGCTCCTCCACATTCTCGGCAAGAACAAATCCTGGCTGATGGCCCATTGGGAAGAAAAATTCCCTGCAACCGAAACCAGCCGGTTTGCCGGGCTGCTCGAACGCCGCTACCGGGGTGAGCCCATCCAATACATCACCGGCGAGACGGAGTTCTATGGCCTGCCCTTCCGCGTCACTCCGGATGTTTTCATTCCGCGCCCCGAAACTGAGCACCTTGTCGAAAAAGTCCTCGAGCTTGCCGCCCGCTTTCCCAATCCCCGCATTGTGGACGTCGGCGCCGGCTCCGGCGCCATCGCCATAGCCCTCGCCCACCATCTGCCCCACGCACATATCACAGCAGTCGACATCTCCGCCTCCGCCCTGTCTATCGCGCGAGAAAACGCAAAACGCAACGGAGTTGCCATCCGCTTCCTCGAAGGCGACCTGCTCGCCCCCGTCGCCGAAGAGCGTTTTGAAATCGTCGTCTCCAATCCACCCTACGTACCTTCCGCCGACCGCGCCGCGCTCTCCGTCGAGGTACGCGACTACGAACCGGCCCTTGCCCTCTTTGCCGGCGACGACGGCCTCGACATCTGCCGCCGCCTCATCCCATCCGCCTTCGCCGCCCTCGTCCCCGGCGGCTTCCTGGTCCTCGAAATCGGCGACGGCCAGTCGCATGCGATCACCGGACTGCTCTCAGCCTCCGGCTTCCGCCAGATCGAATTCCTCTCCGACCTCCAATCCATCCCCCGCGTCGCCTGCGCCCGGCGGCCGTAGACTCACAGATTCCTATCTCAGCATCTTCAGCACATCGCGAGCCGCGGCGGTGCCGCTGCCTTCTTCCTGCGTCACAAGGCCAAAGAACTCGCACTTCATGCAATTCCCAATCTTTTGGGCGAACATTCCCTGTATCTCGCCTTTGCACAGCGTTCCGGCCATGACCCAGCAGCAGCGGCCGGCGTTCTTCCCGTGGTTAATGCCATTCACCCGATCTTCGGTCGCCGCCGGACAAACTCCTAACTCGTGTGTTTTGTGGCCGCCCGGCTGGCGTCCGCACTCCTTGAACTCCCAACAGTTCTTCGGCATCGTCCCTCCCATCCTGTCTTGCACAACACCACATTCATCGGCTCGGAGGGTAAGTACTTTATTGAATGAAGCCTTCTATTTCCAGAAGATGCGAAGGCAAGAAACCGCTGGGCTCTTACGAAGCCCGGCCGGTCTTGTTCAGCTCGCTATAAAAGCCCAAGTCCCTGCCGCACAGGTTCTTTGCGATATAGAGAATCTGCCCGTAGTGCATCCCGAAGTGCTCGACGACCTGATAAACCGCATCCAGCCCGCTGACGTTGTAACCCTGAATCTCATACCGGGCCAGCAAATCGCCCTCAGTCAGCCGCGCCAGAACCTCCGCGGCTTGCTCCATGGTCGCTCCCAGTTTTTCCAGCAGCGCCGATGCGGAAATCCCGTCCTGTGCCGCAAACTCGGCAGGACGGTTGCGATCATCCTCCCGCCGGTTGAACGAAGCCACCAGCCACTGGCGCACATTGCCGTTGAGATGCAACATTAGATTCCCGATGCTGTTGCTGGCCGCGTTGGGACGCCACCAGACTTGGCTCTCGCTGAGCGATTCGACGCATCCCCGCAGCCGGGGCCAGTATTGCTCCAGCAGCTTCTTTCGCGAAAAGTCGAGAAACAGTTCGGTCACGTCAGGCGTCATTTGAAACCCCAGTTCCTTTCCTCAATTCAATTGTCCTCGACGCACTCCCTACACGGCTGAAGTCCGTCCTAGAATCCCACCGGCCGCTCCGCCGCCACGCCGAACGCATTCTCCAACGCCATGCCCGCCTCCGCAACTGTGCCTTCGTCGAACAGGCGGCCAATCAAGGTGACGCCGTGGGGCACGCGGCGTGGCGGAGAGAACTTCGGCAGCGGATGCAGCGGATCGGGAGCCCAATCGCTCCGCGCCTCCGCGACCTCGATAAACCCGGCGCGCAGCGTCAACGAGGGATGTCCGGTGAAGTTCGTAATCGCCAGCATCTCATCGCGCAGCGACGGCACCAGCAGCAAATCCACCTCAGAGAAGACACGCGCCATCTCCAGCGCCACCTTTCGCCTGAAGCGGTCAGCCTGCACCAGATCCACGGCCGACAAAAACCTCGATTGGCGAAAGACATTCGGCCAGGCGTCGGGAACCTGCGCCTTCAACTCGTCCACCCTGTGGCTCACGGTCAGCTCTTCAAAGGCTGCGGCGGCTTCGGCAAACAGGATCAGTTCAAGCGAGTCATAAGGCCAGTCGGGAATCGAAACGGCAACCGGGATCATGCCCAGTTTCTTCACCGTTTCCAGCGCAGCGCGGTCCACATCCGTGGTCGGCGACTCCTTCATCCAGGCAGGAAAGTAGCCCATGCGCAGGCCGGCGACATCCGCGCCGGCATTGAAGTTCAGCGTGCTGGGCACGCTAGCCACGTCTCCGGCGTCCGGTCCTGAGATGGCCTGGAGCACCAGCATCGTATCTTCAACACTGCGCGCCATGGGGCCAAGCTTGTCCAGCGACCAGCAAAGTGTCATGGCCCCTGTTCGCGCCACGCGGCCATAGGTCGGGCGCAGGCCTGTCACGCCGCAGCGCATCGAGGGGCTCACAATGCTTCCGTCGGTTTCGCTGCCGATGGCGAAGCCCACCAGCCCCGCGGCGGTGGCCGCGCCCGGCCCGGCGCTCGAGCCAGAGGAGCCTTCCTCAAGCAGCCACGGGTTCATGGTCTGCCCGCCGAACCATACATCGTTCAGCGCCAGGGCGCCCAGGCTCAACTTGGCCATGAGCACGGCTCCCGCGGTATTCAACCGCTTCACCACCTCGCTATCCACGGCAGGAATGCGATTCCGGAACGGCTCCGCGCCATAGGTGGTAGCTATGCCCGCAGTATCCAGCAGGTCCTTCGCGCCCCACGGAATCCCGTGCAATGGCCCGCGATACCTTCCGCTCGCAATCTCGGCGTCCGCCTGGCGAGCCTGTTCGAGCGCATGGTCGCGCGTTAGCGTGATGACGCAATGCAGCTTGGGGTCGAAGCGAGCCAGCCGTTCAAGGTAGATCTCCGTCAGCCGCTCGGATGTGAGCTGGCGGCTCTCAATCCAGCGCGAAAGCTGCGCCACTGAAGCAAAGGCCAGATCCTCATCGCTCTTAGGAACGGGCACATTCTTGCCGGCACTGCGGATGAAGCTGCTGCCTGCCGCATTTCCATGCTTGTCCGCTGGAACCCCAATCGACGACGGATTCCATTGCGTGGCCGGCGCTACTGTAGATTCGAGCGCCAGCTTTCGCGGCCCAGTGCGGAACTCGTACAACGGCGCAATCTGCATGCGCCAGTTGCTTGCCGCCATGGCTCGATCCGCGGCGGTCATCTCCACCTGAACCAGCTTCTCGGCCTCGGCGAATGTGGCGGGCGAGACCTCAGGGCCAACCGGCGGCGAGGTGCCGAATGCGGAGGGAGCGCCGGGGGGCAGATCCGTGCTTTGCGCGGCTGCAACCTGCGCGGCCGGGGCCTTTATCGCCGCTCCCATCAGACCCAATGCGCTGTATGTCAGAAACTCTCTTCGCGAACTTGGCATTCTTCTCCTTTCGAGTTTCTTCAGTTCGAGCCGGATGAACTTATGGAGAGCATACTACTCGACTTGAAGAGGGAACACAGCGCAATTGCCGCCCTCCGCCTCACCGGCATAGAATACCCACTGAAATCGTTTTCAAAAGGATCGACTATGCGTGCTTTCGCTTACTCTTCCTCGCCGCTCTCGCCCTGGCTCTTCTTCCCGCCGCATCGCAAACGCCGGCCGCGCCGCAGGCGCAGTTGGCCGCACCGCAGGTGCCGCCGAAGGCGGAGTTGGCCCCACCGCAGGTGGCGCAGGTGCCGCAGACCCCGCCCATGGGTTGGAACAGTTGGAATTACTTCTTCGACAAGGTCACGGATAAGAACATACGTGACTCCGCCGATCAGATCGTCGCCACCGGCATGAAAGACGCCGGCTACGTCTACGTGAACATCGACGACACCTGGGAGGGGGAACGCGACGCGAACGGCGTGCTGCACTCCAACGCGAAATTCCCTGACATGAAGGCGCTGGCCGATTACGTCCACTCCAAGGGCCTCAAGATCGGCATCTACTCCTCGCCCGGCCCCAAAACCTGCGCCGGCTACGAGGGCTCGCTGGGCCACGAAGCCCAGGACGCGCAGCTCTACGCCTCCTGGGGCATCGACTACCTCAAGTACGACCTGTGCAGCTTCATCCCCGCCGTCATGATGAAGCAGGCTCCCAACGACCACGCCGAACAGATGCGCATCATGTGGGCCGCCTACGACAAGATGGACAAGGCCCTCAAGGCCACCGGCCGCCCCATCGTCTTCTCGTTTTGCCAGTATGGTTGGGACGCCGTCTGGGAGTGGGCGCCCCAGGTTGGCGGAAACCTCTGGCGCACCACCGGCGACATCCAGCCTTTCTGGGACCGCATCTATGCCATCGCCAGCCAGCAGGCCGGCCTGGAAAGCTACTCCGGCCCCGGCCACTGGAACGATCCCGACATGCTCGAGGTGGGCAACGGCAAACTCACTCTGGCTGAAAACCGCTCCCACTTCAGTTGGTGGGCCATCCTCGCCGCTCCCCTGCTCGCCGGCAACGACCTGCCCAACATGAAGCCCGAGATCAAGGCCATCCTCACCAACCGCGACGTCATCGCCATCGATCAGGACCCGTTGGGCCGCCAGGGCGCTCGCGCTTACTCTGAAGGCGAGGTCGAAGTCTGGACCCGTCCTCTCGCCGGCGGCGCGCTGGCCATCGCCGTCTTCAACGTCGGCGACAACCGCTACTCCACCCATCCCTTCCACCTGAATCTGGCCAAACTCGGCCTCCACGGCCCGCAGAGCGGCAAAGACCTCTGGACCGGCAAGTCCATCACCCTTACCGACAACCAGCCCCTCGAGCTGCCCAGCCACGACGTGCTGCTGGTGCGCGTGGATACGCCCAAGGCCAATGTCAGGTGAATGTTGCTTTTTGAAACCGGCAGCCGTCGTCCCCGGCCGGCCTTTGATCGTCTATGCTGTCAGGGGTTGCCTGCTCGCGCCCCCTGTGAGTTGCCATGAAACTTCGTCTGTTGTCCGCGGTTGTTTTGGGGCTGGGGCTGGGCGCCGCTTCCGCCCAGAATCTCCCCGCCACTCCACCCGCCGGCCAAAACTCCGCTTCGGGTACCGGTTCCGGCGGCTGGCAGGGTCAAGGCCAGCGTGGCGGGGGCTGGGGCGGCGGATTCGCCATGGGCGCCGGACGCGGTCTGCTGGGAACCGTCACTGAAGTCGCCGCCGGACATTACACCATCAAGACCGAAACGGGCGATGCCTACACCGTCTACTTCAGCGCCAACACTCGCATTCTCAAGCAATCGGTCCAGCGCCGCGGTGAAGGCGGAGAAGGCGGCAATCCTCCGCAGCCGCTCAAGCCCGCTGACATCAAGGTAGGCGACGCCATCACCGCCATCGGCGAGGTGGATGCGGCCGCCAAATCCGTCGGCGCGGTGGTCGTCCTGCAGATCGACCCCGAGCGCGCCAGGCAGATGCGTGAAATGCAGGCCAACTACGGTAAAACCTGGCTGGCGGGCAAGGTCACGGCCGTGGATGGCGTCAAAGTCACGCTCCTTGGCGTCAACGACAACGCCGCCCACGCCTTTGTGGCCGACGAAAACACCACCTTCCGCAAGCGCCGCGAACCCATCACCCTGGCCGATATCCAGGTCGGCGACATGGTTCGTGTTGAAGGCGCGGTCAAAGACGGAACCTTCCTCGCAACCGCGGTCAACGTCATGGTTATGCCGCCGGGAGGAACGCCAACCGTTCCCCGCGACACCCCGCCTCCACCCCAGCCCAAATAGCCCATTCGGAAAACCACAGAGCTTCCCCGGCCACTGATCACTGACAACTGATCGCTGACAACTGACACTTCCCGTTCATCCCCCCATTCCCACCCCTCATCCGCTTTTGCAACCCCTCGTCCAAAACCCCGTGCTTCCCCATCAGGCCCGCGCTATCTTCAGAGATGAGAAAGAAACACTGAAAGGGAACGGCCCATGGATGAACTCGTCAACGTCGAAGCAGTCAGCCGCAGATTTCCCCTGGACAACATTCTGGCCCATCACCCGGCGCACAGTTTTGTCAGCGCCCTCTCCAACGCCAGCCTGCGCGTCTCGGCCGGCGAGTTTTTAGCCATTGCCGGCCCCAGCGGAAGCGGCAAGACCACCCTGCTGAACCTGATCGGCTGCATCGACAAGCCCACCGCCGGCCGCATCCTGGTCGACGGCGTCGATACCTCGAAGCTGAAGCCCGGCAGCATGGCCACGCTGCGCCGCGAAAAGATCGGCTTCGTCTTTCAGACCTTCAACCTCATCCCCGTCTTCACCGCCGCCGAAAACGTCGAATACCCGCTCCTGATCCAGGGCATCGGCAGCCGCGAGCGCCGGAAGCGCGTGGCCGAGGCCCTGGACAGCGTTGGCCTCTCCGCCCGCGCCAACCAGCGCCCCGACCTGCTCTCCGGCGGCGAGCGTCAACGTGTCGCCGTGGCCCGCGCCATCGTCCATCGGCCCGCCCTGGTGCTGGCCGACGAGCCCACCGCCAACCTCGACACCCACAACGCCACCCAGCTCATCGACCTGATGCACGGCCTCAACCGCCGCCTCGGTCTCACCTTCATCTTCTCCACGCACGACGCGCGCCTGCTCGAACACACCGAGCGCATCGTCCGCCTCTGCGACGGACAAGTGGTTTCAGATAACTCGACCCAAGGAGTCAGCCGTGGCTAAGTTCTTGCTGCTTGCATTCAGAAACCTCTTCCGCAACAGCCGCCGCACCGTGATGACCCTGTTCATGGTGGGCGGAGGCGTCGCCGGACTGCTGCTGGTCGGCGGCTTCTTTGCTCATATGTTCTGGGGCCTCCGCGAACACACCATCAATGGCGGCCTAGGCCACATCCAGATCTTCACCGCCGATCACTTCAACCGCGACGAGGTCCGCGTCCTTGACACCGGCATCGACAACTGGCGCCAGGTAGCCGCGACCGTTAAGACCGGCGGCCACGTCCTCGGCGTCGCTCCCCGCATCGAGTTCTACGGCATGGTCTCCAACGGCGACAAGTCCTCGGTCTTCATGGGCAGCGCCGTCGATCCGGCCGCCGAAAAC
>JBKQRH010000002.1:0-4932 GCA_052326045.1 Occallatibacter sp.
AGTACGAGGTCTGGCGCACCTGGGTGCTCAACCACATGATTCATCACCGCGCCCAATTGGGCGTCTACCTGCGCCTGCTCAACAAGCCGATCCCCGGCACGTATGGGCCGTCGGCGGACGAAACGTAGAAGTTTTCAGTCGTCAGTTTTCAGTTGTCAGTTATTGGCGATCGGCGAATATCGGCCATCGAACTAACAAGCTTGCCGCAGCCAGAGACTTTAGAGCCCGTCGATCGCGTCCAAGTTCTGACAACTGATCACTGACAACTGATGACTGTTCCAGCTACCCTTGTTTCATGTCCTTCTCTTGTCCCAGGGTCTACCCCATCCTGGATGCTTCGATCCTTCCGGCGAATGGCCGCGTGGAGTTTCTGCGCCGCCTGGGCGACTCGCTGGCCGAGGCTGGGGTGACGCTGCTCGAATACCGCAACAAGACCGGGGTCGACGCCGAGTTGCTGGCCGACGCTGAAATTCTGCGCGCAATGCTGCCTGCCGGAAAGGTAAAGCTGATTCTCGATGATCGCGCCGATCTGGTTGAACAACTTGGGTTTGACGGCGTGCATGTGGATGCCGGGGACCTGTCGCCCGCCGAAGCACGGCGTTTGCTAGGTCTGGATCGTATTGTGGGAACGTTTGGCGGCAGCGAGGCGCTCGTGCCGGGAATTCTGGCCGCGCCGGTGGATTATCTCTCCATAGGCCCGGTTTTTCCGACGCGGACCAAGCAAACATCGAAGCCTCCAATTGGCGTGGAAGGCGTGCGGCGGCTGCGCGCTCAGGCTGGCCCCGGCCCTGTGCTGGTGGCTGTCGGCGGCATTGCGCTGGCCACGGCGGCTGAGGCGCTGGCCGCCGGAGCCGATGCGGTGGCCGTAGCCGAGGCGTTGTTTCATCAGCTGGACCCCGCGGCCGAGTTCCGCAAGTGGTCGGCGAAGCTGGGCTGATCTGTGCGTTTGGGTTCGTGCTCTCCCACCCTTGCGCCGTAAAAGGCGCAAGAATGGGGCACGGAGCATTTGTATGGTTTCAGGCAAATGTGTCCTGAATTCATACAACATGCCCTGAATCTGGACACTTGGAGAAGAAGTCTGATACAAAGTGCCCTGAATTCGTACACTTTGAGAATAAGAAAGACATTTGCGCCCAAATCCGTTAGAACTTTCTTTGAATGACGAAACAAAGAGCGACTTTCATTCCAGAGTCTGTCAATTCAAACCCCGCTGCAGCTAACGCTCCCGGCGCCGACGCTCCCCGGCTGGTGCAGAGTCTTGGCCTTTTCAGCTCCACGGCGCTGGTGATCGGATCCATGATCGGCTCCGGCATCTTTCTTGTGGACGCGGACATCGCCCGCGGCACAAACTCCCCGGCGCTTTATCTGGGCGCGTGGGTGGTGACGGCCATTCTGACCATGATCGGCGCGTTGAGCTACGGCGAGCTGGCGGCCATGATGCCTAAGGCCGGCGGCCAGTACGTCTACCTGCGGGAGTCGCTGGGGCCGCTGTGGGGTTTTCTCTATGGCTGGACGCTGTTTCTGGTCATCCAGACGGGCACCATCGCCGCCGTCTGCGTGGCCTTCGGCAAGTTCCTGGGCGTGTTTTTCCCGGCCGTTTCCACGACTCATTGGCTCCTGCACATCGCCCATGTTCCCGCGCTCAAGGTTGGGCCCATGGTGCTGGGCAATATGGAGATTGGCATCAACACGGCCAACCTGACGGGCATAGTTGTCGTCCTCTTTCTGGCCATCGTGAATATCTTTGGCGTGAAGCTGGGCGCGCTTATCCAGAACGTCTTCACCTCGGCCAAGGCTCTGTCGCTGGCGGCGTTGATTCTGCTTGCCTTCACCGTAGGGCGCAACGCGACGGCCTGGAATGCGAACTTTGGGGCAAATTTTTGGAAGAATGCAGGCTGGGGTTCGCTGCATCCCGTGCAAGTGGGCGTAGGCGGTCCCATCGTGCTGGTGAACGTGCTGGTGATTCTGGCTGTGGTGCAGGTGGGGTCGCTGTTTTCCGCCGACGCCTGGAACAACATCACCTTCACCGCCGGCGAGGTGAAGAATCCCAAGCGCAATATTCCCCTCTCGCTGGTGTTGGGCACGGGGTTTGTGCTCACAGTGTACTTTCTGGCGTCGCTGGCTTACATCCTGGTGCTCCCCCTTCATGGAGACCCTCACGGGGCCACGGTGCTGGCGCGGGGAGTGCAATATGCCGCGGAGGACCGCGTGGCCACGGCAGCGCTGGAGCAGATATTTCACTCCGGCGGCGCGTACCTGATGGCTGCGGCTATTCTGGTTTCCACCTTCGGCTGCGCCAATGGAATGACGCTGGCCGGGGCGCGCGTCTACTACGCCATGAGCCGGGACGGGCTGTTCTTCAAATCTGTCGGCAAGCTGCATCCGCGCTACAAGACCCCGGTGGCGGGCTTGCTGGTGCAGGCTGCCTGGACCACGCTGCTGTGCGTCTCAGGCACTTACGGCCAGTTGCTGGACTACATCATCTTCGCGGTACTGGTGTTTTACATCCTCACCATCGTTGGGCTGTTCGTGCTGCGCTTCAAGCGGTCGGAGGCGCCTCGGCCTTACAAGGCGCTGGGCTATCCGGCGCTTCCGGGTTTCTATATCCTGCTTGCCTCCTGGATTTGTATCGTATTATTGCGATACAAGCCCCAGTACACGTGGCCGGGCCTGGTTTTGGTGCTGCTGGGCATACCCGTTTATCTCTTCTGGTCGCGGCGGAGTTCCGGCATCCCGCCCTTCGCAAACAGCACGAAGGATGGGGCACCCATCATTTAGTAACAATGTAAGTTATTCCGTTTCAAACTCCGATGGAGGGAGTTTCTGATTCATGCCCAGACTGCTGCGCATCAAACCCATGTCGATGCTCTCGAAGGAGGCCGGTGAACAGGGCGAACACACGCTCAAGCGTTCGCTGGGCGCGCTGAACCTCATCACGCTGGGCATCGGCGCCATCATCGGCGCCGGCATCTTTGTGCTTACCGGGCAGGCCGCGGCCTTGCACGCCGGGCCGGCCGTGGCGCTGAGCTTTGTGCTGGCAGGCATCGTCTGCGCCTTCGCCGGCCTGTGCTACGCCGAGTTTGCCTCCATCATTCCCATCGCCGGCTCGGCCTACACCTATGGGTACGCCACGCTGGGCGAGTTCGTGGCCTGGATCATCGGCTGGGACCTGGGGTTGGAGTACGGCTTTGGCGCGGCCACCGTAGCCTCCGGCTGGTCGGGCTACTTCAACAGCCTGCTCCAGCAGCTGGGTATCTATCTGCCGCCGCGGCTGACCGCCACGCCGGGAACGGTGCTGGTCTTCTATCACGAGCGATGGCTGCCGCTCACCTCGCTGCCGCTGGGAACAGAGGCGGGCGGGCTGCCGCACGTGACCGCGCTCTTCAACCTAGTCGCCATCCTGGCCATTCTGGCCGTCACCACCGTTCTGGTCATCGGCATCAAGGAGTCAGCCAACCTGAACACCGCGATTGTCTTCATCAAGTTGGGCGTCGTCGGCGTTTTTCTGGTTCTGGGCGGCTACTTCCTTATTCGCCATCCCGAACTGGCCCGCATGAACTGGCATCCGTTCATTCCGCCTTCCGACGGGCACGGCAACTTCGGCTGGCAGGGCATTGCCACTGGCGCGGCTTCCATCTTCTTCGCCTACATCGGCTTTGATGCCGTCTCCACCGCGGCTCAGGAATCCAAGAATCCGCAGAAGGACATGCCTATCGGCATCCTCGGATCGTTGGTGATCTGCACCATTCTCTACATCCTGGTTTCAACGGTGCTGACCGGCCTGGTGAACTACCATTCGCTGAATGTCGCCGACCCGGTGGCGCTGGGCATCGACGCGACCGGCGTGAGATGGGGTTCGCTGCTGGTCAAAATCGGCGCGGTCTTCGGGCTGGCAACCGTGATGCTGGTCATGCTGCTGGGCCAATCCCGAGTCTTTTTCTCCATGTCCCGCGACGGCCTTTTGCCCAAGTGGGCCTCGGCAATTCATCCCAGGTTCCGCACGCCGTGGATCTCCACCATTGCGGTGGGCGTGGTGGTGGCCATCCTCCCGGCCTTCCTGCCCGTCGGCCGGCTCGCCGAACTGGTGAACATCGGCACGCTGCTGGCCTTCACCATCGTCTGCGCCGGGGTGTGGGTGCTGCGGGTGCGCCATCCCGACCTGCACCGGCCCTTCAAGACGCCTCTGGTTCCACTGGTGCCCATCCTGGGCATTCTCTCGGCCATCTACCTGATGAGCAACCTCCCGCTGATTACCTGGACGGTGATGATCGGCTGGCTGTTGGTCGGATTGGTGATCTACTTCGGCTACTCGATCCGGCACAGCAAGGTGCAGAAGCTGCCCAGGGCGCAAGAGGGCGATTGATTCAGCGAAAGCAGCCAGATGCTCATCGAAGAACACAAGCCGCTTGCGCCCTTCACCACCCTTGGCATCGGCGGCCCTGCGCGCTGGTTTGTAGAGGCAGCTAGCGAAGACGATCTCGTTGCGGCGGCGGCATGGGCGCGGGAGCGCGGACTTCCGCTGTTCGTATTGGGCGGCGGCAGCAACCTGCTGGTCTCCGACGCCGGATTCGATGGTCTGGTGCTGCAGGTGGGTCTGCGCGGCATAGCTGTGGCGGAACGGACGGAGGATTCAGGCCAAAGGATCTATCACGCCGCGGCCGGCGAGGACTGGGACGGCTTTGTCGAGCGAACCGTCGAGGACAACTGCGCGGGCGTGGAGTGTCTGGCCGGCATTCCGGGCACAGTGGGCGGGGCTCCGGTGCAGAATGTTGGCGCATACGGGCAGGAGGTGGCCTCGTCCCTCGAGCGGGTGCGCGCCTTTGATCTGGAAGAGCACGAATTTGTCGAGTTCTCTGCGGCGGAATGCGGCTTTGCTTACCGTTCCAGCCGCTTCAACTCGGCTGATCGCGGGCGCTATGTCGTGACCCGTGT
>JBKQRH010000003.1:0-17580 GCA_052326045.1 Occallatibacter sp.
AGAGGATTGGTACTGCGCGCGAACGGTGGATGGAGCGCCGGTTGGCGCGGACTTCGACCTTGATCCGCTTCTCAGCCAGGACGGAAGGCTGGTGCTGAAGTCGGGCGCCGTGCTGCGCCATGATGGCCGGAGCAGGACCAATGACGTGCTCGACCGTCCCAGTGAGGCTTGCCGGTAGAGGCTTGGTTGCTGAAAACTATAAAGAACTTCAGGTGTTAGTATTCCATCTTAGCGGCAACAAATCTCCGCGGCGACACGCCGCGAAAGCCTGCCCTGAGCGCGGCCGAAGGGGTGGGGCGCCCACGTTCTTTATTTACACCCGCGTTTTACTTGCCGATCAGGCCGCGCGCGATGGAGTCCAGCATTCCGTTCAGAAAGTTGATGGACTCGGGGGCGGAGTAGCGGCGGCCGATTTCTAGTGCCTCGTTGATAACGATGGGGAAGGGCGTGCCCTTGAAGCCCAGCATCTCGCCTACGGCCATGCGCAGCAGGTTGCGGTCCACAGCGGGCATGCGTTCGATGCGCCAGTGCTTGGAGTTGGTCGTGAGCAGCTCGTCGATCTGCTCCTGGTGGGCGATGGCCGCGCGGAACAAGTCCTCGGCAAACCCGCGCACTTCCGGTCCCACCTCGTCGCCGGCCTTCCAGAAGGTGGCGCGCACCTGGTCGGGGGTCTGCTTGCCGATGTCGGCCTGAAAGAGCATCTGCATGGCCAACTCGCGCGATTTGCGCCGCGATCCGGCGGTCAAGCAAGGCCTCCTTCCACAAGCTTGCGGCGCAGGCTCACCATCTCGATGGCGGCCACGGCGGCCTCAAAACCTTTGTTGCCGCCCTTGATGCCGGCGCGGTTCAGGGCCTGCTCCAGAGTCTCGCAGGTGAGCACGCCAAAGCTGTGGGGAATGCCGGTTTCCTGCTGCGACTGCCCGATGCCCCGCGCCACTTCGTTGTAGATGGCCTCGAAGTGGGCGGTTTCGCCGCGCAACAGGCAGCCGAGGGGGATGATGGCGTCCACCCGGCCTGCGTTGGCGACAGCGCGGGCGGCGGCCGGTACCTCCCATGCGCCGGGAACGCGGACCACTTCGATGTCGTTCCGGTTGGCTCCGCTGCGCAGCAGGGCGTCCAGCGCGCCTTCGAGCAGCCGCTCGGTGATGACGGCATTCCAGCGCGCCACCACGATGGCAAAGCGCATTCCGGCGGCGGATAAGTCGCCTTCGACGGCCGCCAGCTTGCCGTGGAGCGGATCCGACCAAGACCAGAAAGAAAATGCGAAGCCCGGCTCAGGCTCAACGGTAAAGATGCGCGACTTCCAGTGCGTTTCCGTTATGGGCGAGAGCCGCGCGGCGGCTGAATCGCCGCCTTGGGCGCGAAGCCAGCTCTCGGCGGCCTGGTGCACGGCATCGAGTGCGGTCACTTCCACCAGCACATCGGCGGTGGAGGGAAACTGGCCGTCAACAATCTCCAGGTTGCCGAGCGGGGCCAGGAACGAAGCTCTCCTGCTAGTCCCCGGGGTCCCCAACGACTCGGGGCCCCCGGCGAGTGATTCTTGCTCGCTGGGGTGAAGGGACAGGTCTTCGTCGTTGGAGTGACTGGTCTCTTCTTCCCATCCCCGGCCGGAAGCAAACCCCAGCGCGGAAAAGAAGCTGGCCAAGCGGTCATAGGCCGCCGCGCTCCCGGCAGGACGAAGAAAAGAGATCCCCTTGATCATGGTCTGATTCTATCGCGCGGAGATGGCTCCGCCTTCCCGCGCTGCGTTGGATCGATCAACAGAAAGGCCGGCGCGAGGCCGGCTTTTCTGTTTGCGACTGGATGACCTGAAAGCTACGTGGTGGAGCGCGGCTTGACGGCAATCACAGTAGCCGGCACGACGGTTCCGGTGCCCGAATAAGTGCAGCCCGCGTCGTTGCCGCCAGCGGAGACAGGCGTGCAGGCGGGCAAGTTGGGAGCGATCTGCTGGGTGTCGGCCTTGCCCGGATTGCTGATGACAGCGGGCACGCTGATGTAGTGGATCATGTTGTCGCCCGCCGTGGAGACGAAGAACAGTCTGTTATCGGGGCTGAAGGCGCCGGCAAGGGGAGCCGTAATCGCCGAGTTTCCGGTCAGCGTCAGATTGCTCACGACGCCGCTGCCCGGCACGTAATAGGGCAGCGAAGCGCCGGTCGTAGCGCCGGTTGTGGGGGTATAGGTGATGAATGCCAGGTTTGACGCGGGCGAGGCCACCACCTGATTGATGGCGGCGGCGTTGGCTGTGAACGCCGGCGTCTGGCTCAACGTGGTCGTAAGCGACAGCGGCGAGAGCGTATCGCCAGGGGCGAGCGGATAATTGGGGTCGGCTTCCGGAGGCAGGCAGTTGAATGCGGGGATGGTGACTCCAATGTCGGACAGGGTGATGCCGTTGCCGGAAAGGGACGCGCCGAGGATATGGCTGCCATCGGTGGTTGCAGCCAGAACATCGGTCTGCGCAGCCACCGAATTGTCCGCTGGTGGCCCCTGCGGATAAAAGATCATGCTGGCGTAGTCGCCCACGATGCCGGAGGGGCACCAGGTGTGCGCCACGGTGGGATTGCCGCTGAGAAACGCGCCCACGCCGGGGATGGTAATGGCCAGGTTCTGCGCGCCGCCCGGATTCTGCGTGCCCGGGCCCGAAGCGGCCAGGGGATAGGTCGTCCAGTTATTCAAGTTGTAGACATACAACGTATCGGTGTGGCCGGTGATGCCTGCCGCGATATTTTCCGGGGTATTGTTGAGCGCCGCGCTGTCGGTGATGTACAGGGTCTGTGAATCGGGAGTCCAGGCAGCCGCACTGCCCAGGCCGCCAAACGTGGCGGTGACGCCGCCAGCGCCGTAGAGATAGAAGACATGACGCACCTGGTCGTTGATGAGCAGCGTTTGGGCGTTTGGCGCGACGGCCAGGAGCACACCGGGGACGGTGGTATCTGTTTTGACCAGGTTGTTGGTTGAGGTGTTGAATTCCATTAATGCGTGGGCTGAACCGAAGAACAGAAAATCACCGAGCCGGTCCATCACCATCGAGTTCGGCACATAAGGCAGGCGCACCGTGGAGCCCACCGTGCCGTTAAGCAGTTCGACGGGAACGAGGTACTGCGACTGGCCGGGTGCGCCGAACCAGACGAAGTCGCTGGCGGTGCCGGGGGTAGTGATCTTGACCGGGTTGGAGGAGATGGGGAGGCCGGTGCCATACAAGCCGATCTCATTGATCGGAGACGGATTGCAGGTGGCCGGTTGGCAGATGGCATAGACCGAAGCAGTGCCGGGGAAGTTGGTGGTGATGCTTCCCTCGGTCGTTGCGCTGATATCGAGCGGGTCGGTCGACTGATAAGCCAGCGTAAGACCGGTGATGGGGTTATCGTTGGTGTCGAGGACGGTGGTGGTCAGGTTCTGGGTCACGCCCTGGGTGACCGTGCCCACGGTTTCTCCGTTCGCCAAGGTCACGTTGATCGACTTTGGAGGACAGGTGGAAAAGTAACCGGCCGACGAACCCGAGCCGGCTACGGATGCGTTGATCACGGTGGTGCCCGGCTGCTCTGCGGTGATATTCACCTGGTTTGTGGTGGTGTTGGTGGCAATGGAGGCGATGGCGGGAGTGCTAACCGAGTAGCTGAGAGTGCCAATGACCGAGGTGCAGTCGGGGACTGAGGTCACGCCGGGTGGCAGTCCCCCCGCGCAGGCATAGTTGCTGGTAACTGAAGACGGCGCGCAGAGCTCATACTGCGTGTTGTTGGTGACGAAGCAAGCCTGCGCGTCGAGCGTCGCCAGGGTGCCCTGCGAAAAGCACTGCTGCGCGGACCCCGACTCGGGCTGAGTGACAAGCGTGACGGAGGTTACCTGCGCATGTACGTAAACCTCCACCGGATTGGAAGTCACCGAAGCCGCGGACGCCGTGATGTAAGCCGTCTCGTACGGCAGGCCGCCGGTCGAGGGCAGCGGATTCGGCTTGTTGCAGTAAGTGTAGTTGGCGATGCCGCCGCCGGTGTTCCGGTTCCACGTGCCGGCGCAAATGTTGCCGGTGGGCGAGATATCCACCAACTGGTTGTTTGTCGTGCTATAGGTAAACCCCCCCGAAAAATTGGCCGCAGTACCCTTGCAGGTCTTGGCCGAGGGCGAGCTCACCTGCTGCGTCTGCCCGAAGGCCAGCGAGATGCCGCCGATCTGCGGCTGCAATGTAATGGAGTTCACGTCCGTGATCTTCTGGCCGTAACCCAGGCCGTTGCAATAGTTCCCCGCCGGGTTGCGCGTGCAACCGGAGATCGAAATCCCGGCCGGAATGGCCAGGCACATCAAGCAAACAAGCGTTAAAAACCGCCGCATGAATCCTCCCCGCCCCGCCGCTTCGATGCGCGGAACGGTCTCTGGCGAATCCGTCAAGAAAAAATGAGTTATAAGCGGCCCGTCAACATGCCTAAAGCTGGCCTGCAAATGGTGAAATCCGCTCCCATGACCGGCCGACGGCGGTACGCTCTTCCTTGCAGCCGGTCGGCAAAACACGCTTTGAAACTCCAATGAAAAGTGTATCAGGACGAAGTGGCCCACCGGCAGAAAGCTGCCCGGCCGGATTCCCCACCCCTGCTCCCGATAGACTCCGCCGCGCACCGATGGCGAGCAGCCAGGGCGCGGACAGGTCCCACTACTCCGCCGGCGGCATATAGCGCGCAAACCACTCCACGGCCCGCTCCATCACGTCGCGCCGGTGGGCGGGGTCGGCAAACCCGTGCCCTTCGTTGGGGTAGACCACCAGTTGCGTGGGCACGCGCCGGTCGCGCAGGGCATGCCAGAACTCATAGGACTGGGGCGCCGGACATTCGCCGTCCCGGTCGCCCACCACCACCAGCGTGGGCGTGCGGGCCTGCTTGATGAAGTTGATGGCCGAGCTTTTGGCGTAGACGGCCGGATCGTCATAGACTGAGGCGCCAAAGTACGGAATCATCCACTGGTCGATCGAGTTCTCGCCATAATAGCTCTGCCAGTCCGAGATGCCCGCGCCCGCTACCGCCGCCTTGAACCGCTGCGTCTGGGTGACGGCAAACATGGTCATGAATCCCCCGTAGCTCCAGCCCGTAATCCCTACCCGGCCGGGGTCCACCGGATAGTGGGCCAGCACCGTGTCCACGCCGGCCAGAATGTCGCGCAAGTCTCCGTAGCCGAAGTCCTTGCGGTTGGCCTGGACAAACTCCTCGCCCTGCCCGAAGCTACCCCTGGGATTCGGCAGCAGGACGAAGTAGCCCAGCGCCGAAAAGGCCGCCGCGCTCAGGCTGCCGCCACCCCAGTGAGAGAGCTCCGCCGCGGCCGGCCCCCCGTGCACGATCACGATCAAGGGATATTTCTTGGCCGGATCGTAGTCTTTGGGCAGCATCAGCCAGCCCTGCACGTGGAAGTTATCGCTGTTCCAGGAGAGCGAGACGGACTTGCCCCAGGCCGGCTCCACGCCGTCGTTCATGTGCGAAAGTCTGATGAATTCCACCACCCCTGGTCTGATCTCCGTGGACGGCCTGGCCGCATAGATCTCCGGCGGATGGTCGAAGGTGCTGGCGCGGAAGACGAACATCGAGTGATCGGCTGTGGAGGAAAGGCTCAGTTCCATGCGCCCGTCGCCCACGCTGCCGGGAATGCTGAAGACGGGCGCGCCAAAGCTGGTGTTCACGTTCTCGCTGGTCGGGTCGCCTTCGAGACGGAACCGGATCAACTGGATGTTGCCGCCGGCCAGTTCGCTCACGTAGATGTGTTCGTCGCCGTCCCACTCGATCCAGGCCGGCGAGGTGGGCCGCATCAGGGTCAGGTCTTGCGGCTGGCCTCCGGCTGCGGAGACGATCCGCACATCCCCGCCGGTTGCTCCCTGGTCGCTCATCAGGCCGCCGATAAAAGCGATGGCCTTGCCGTCCGGCGACCAGCGTGGAACGGCGATCTGCAGGCCGTGCAGCGAGCCGGAGACCTCGGCGGGCGCCAGAATGGCTTTGGGCAAGCCGCCAAGCTCTTGGGTGTAGAGCTTCGCGACCCACCAGTTGTTCTCTCCCGGTGGATCGGCAGCGACGTACGCCAGCCCCTTCGAATCCGGCCGCCAATCAAACTCGTAGATATGAAGATCGGGTGGAGTAGCCCACTCGGGGGTCTCAGGCTTCGACGCTTTGACGCGGGCGACGGCCACCCGCTCAATCTCCACGCCATCCTCGCCAATGACTCCGGACGGCGGCTTCACGGCCGCCAGCGCCCCGGACGGGCGCGTCGCCCCTTCGACATATAAGAAGGCCACGCGGCTCCCGTCCGGCGAAAAGGCCGGCGCGTCGACGTAGCCCTTCAGTTCGGTAAGCCGCCGGGCCGGGCTGCCGCCGAGCTGAGCAGCATAGAGGTCGGTCTGCTCGCCCTGTTTAGCGCAATCGGAGAAAAAGGCCAGCGTCCTGGCGTCCGGCGACCAGGCGATCTCGCCCTCGTGGCAGTGCTGCTCCGGCTTGGCCGCCGCAGTCACACGCTCGCTGTTGGCCAAGTTGTCCAACGGAGCCACGCGGATTTCGGCGCCGTCCTTCGCATTCTGAATCCAGGCCAGATGCTTGCCATCCGGCGCAACTGCGACCTGGCTAAACGAATGGCCCCGGTTGAGCCCTTTCAGAACCTCTTCAATGCGGGCGCGATCCGGCTCCGGGGCCGCATGGGTATCCTGCGCCTTCGCGCTGGAAAGGCTGAAAACCGTGCCCAAAACGAGGGCAACGCCGGCGATCGATCCAGCGCTCGGGGGTTTGCGAAGAGAGGGAAAAAACATACGGAAATGCTATCAGGCGGGAACGGGCGCAGGCATGACCCGCTGTGCCCATGCCCCATCAACAATATAAGCAGGATTGCTTATATTTGATTCGTGAAGAGCGGCGAGTTCACCCGGTGGCGGGAAGCGATACGATGAATATTTGGAGCGAAAGATGCCAAGAATCCTGAACGGCGCGGCGATTGCCGCGGCAATCAAGCAGGAAGTTGCGGAAGAGGTGAAGCTGCTGGCCGCGCTGGGCATTCGTCCGGGCCTGGCGGTAGTGCTGGTGGGCCATGTGGCCGCGTCGGAGATTTATGTCCGCGGCAAGGCGCAGACCTGCGCCGAACTCGGTATCTTCAGTGAAGTCGTCACCCCGCCCGAAGACGTCACCACCCAGGAGATGCTCGACCTGGTGGCCAGCCTCAATGGTCGAGACGACATCGACGGTATCCTCATCCAGTTGCCGCTGCCGGTACACGTCGATACAAAAGCTCTGCTCGATGCCGTCTCGCCATCCAAGGACGTGGACGGCCTTCATCCGTTGAACGCGGGCCTCTTGCAGGCAGGCCGGCCGGCTCTGGCGCCCTGCACTCCCGCCGGGGTGATTGAGATTTTGCGGCGCAGCGAAATCCCCATCAGCGGCCGGCACGCCGTAGTCGTGGGCCGCAGCGACCTCGTCGGCAAACCCGCCGCCATCCTGCTGCTCCACCAGAATGCAACGGTGACGATTTGCCATTCCAAAACGCAAAAGCTCGGAGAGCTCACCCGCCAGGCCGACATCCTGGTGGCCGCCATCGGCCGCCCCGGCTTCATTACCCCGGAGATGGTCTCCCCCGGCGCAACCATCATCGACGTGGGCATCAACCGCATCGCCAGCCGCGAGGAGTTCGACCGCTTCTTTGCCGGCGACCAAAAGCGCGAAGCTACGTTCGCCAAGCGGGGTTCGGTCATTGTGGGCGACGTGCACCCCAAAGCCTTCGAGCTGGCCGGCGCGTACACGCCCGTGCCCGGCGGCGTGGGCCCGCTGACCATCGCCATGCTGATGACCAACACCGTTCGCGCCGCCAAAATGCGCAGGGGCTCTGATTCAGTCCACACCTGAAGGGAACCGAAATGGCCGATTACATCGAAGAAAACAACCTGGAGCGGTGGCGCCTGATCCATCTGCTGGCAGGATTGAACGAGGAGAACTTGAGAAAAGAACTTCCCAACGGCTGGACGGTCGCGGACGCTTTAGCTCACCTGGCTTTCTGGGATTCCTTTGCGGTAGTTATGCTCCACGAGTGGGCGAAGAGTGGCTTCAAGCCAACCAACGAGCCTTACAATGCCATCAATCAGGTAGTTGACGCCATGGCGCGGATGATTCCCGTCTCCAATCTTCTGCAATGGGTTCGTGACTCCGCCGAAGCCGCCGACCGTGCCGCTGAAAGCGCCTCTCCCGAATTGGCGGCAGAGATACGGGCTGGAGAAAGCTCCAACTTTCTCAGCCGGTACTTGCATCGCCGCCACCACCTTGATCAGATCGAAGAGTTATTGAGGGCCTGAATGCTGAAAGTTGGTCTCACTGGCGGCCTGGGCAGCGGCAAGAGCACCGTTGCCGCTATCCTGCGCGAAATGGGCGCCGAGGTGATCGAGGCCGATGAGCTGGGCCGCGCGCTGATGGAACCGGGCCAGCAGGTCTATGCCGAGATTGTGCGCGTTTTCGGCCCTGAAGTGGTCAATCCCGATGGCCGCCTCAATCGCGCCCGGCTGGCCGCGCTCGCCTTTCAGGGCGGGCGGCTCAACGATCTGAACGCCATCGTGCATCCGGAGGTGATCGCCGTTGAGCGCCGTTGGATGGACTCGGTCTTTGCCCGCAACCCCGCGGCTGTGGCTGTTATCGAGTCGGCGCTGATCTTTGAGGTGGAGCGCGACGCCCGCGCCCGCGGCGAAAAGGAGAGCGTGTTGGCCGATTGGCGCCGCCGCATTGACCGCGTGATCCTGGTCACCGCGCCCGACGAGTTGAAGATCGCCCGTTATGCCGCCAGAATCAGCTCATCCAGCTCTCCCGGTCGCTCCGGTCCTAGCCGCAAGGCCGCCGAAGCCGATGCCCGTCTCCGGCTGGCCCACCAGATCCCCGATGCGGAAAAGGCTGCCCGCGCCGACTATGTCCTTGAAAACACAGGAGATCAATCCGCGCTCCACTCCCAGGTTGCCGCGCTGTGGCAGCGCCTTTGTGAGGAGAGCAACAAATTTCCGCCTACCTTGTCTTTAGAATAAGAGAAGTGGTGACCGCGCCGCTCCCTCAGGGAACTTGTGCGCGCTGCCGCCGTAAACCAGTTGTCGGTGGTCGTCGATTCTGCTTGAACGGTCTTTACTGAAAACTGACCAGTGATGACTGACGATATCAGGAAGGTTTTTAGGGTCTAGGAGCTATGAAACTACTGCGCCGCGTTCTCCTGGTAGTCCTTCTGGTGGGCGGATTCTGGTACCTCACCTCGCATCTCTCCCCCGGTCCTGGCGGTCCGGCCTGGAGCCATTTCGCGCTCTTTCCCGCCAAGGCCTCAAACTCTCCGCTCCAGCTTACTGAAGCCGAGGCCGCGCCCGCCTACGATGCCGAGGAGCAGAACAACATCGCCGTCTACAAGCGGGTGCTGCCCTCGGTGGTCAACATCACTTCCACAATCCTGGTCTTCAACTTCTTTGAGGGAGTCGTCCCGCAGCACGGCCAGGGCTCCGGCTTCATCCTCGACAAGGCCGGCCATGTGCTCACCAACTACCATGTGGTCGAGAACGCCAATCGCGGCATCGAGGTCATGCTCAGCAACAAGCGCCGCTACGCCGCCAAGGTGGTGGGCACTGACAGGGTTCACGATCTGGCCCTGTTGCAAATCGACGCGCCTAATCTGCAACCGGTCACGCTGGCCGATTCCAGTGAGCTTGCCGTGGGCCAAAAGGTCTACGCCATCGGCAATCCCTTCGGCCTCAGCGGCACCATGACCCGCGGCATCATCAGCTCCATCCGCTCCATTCACGGAGCCGAAGGCGCGCCCATTGAGGACGCCATCCAGACCGACGCGGCCATCAATCCCGGCAACTCCGGGGGGCCCTTGCTCAACTCCCGCGGCGAGGTCATCGGCATCAACACCATGATCGCCTCCAACGGCGCCGAACAGAACTCGGGCATCGGCTTTGCCATTCCCATCAACACGGCCAAGGCCGTATTGGCCGATCTCACCCGCTACGGGCGCGTCAAGCGGCCCTCGCTGGGCATCGAGTCCTATGCGATAGGTCCCGATCTGGCCTCCCAGATGGGCCTCGCTGTCGATGATGGCGTCCTCATCCAGAAGGTCCGCCCCGGCGGCGCGGCGGAGAAAGCCGGCCTGCGCGGCGGCACGGAACAGGCCTACGTGGGCAATCAACTCATCCTGCTGGGCGGCGACCTCATCGTGGCCATCGACGGACAGCGGGTCACCGATCCTCAGGAAATCAGCGCCCTCATGGACAAACACCAGGCCGGCGACACCATCAGCGTCACCTTCTATCGCGGCCACAAACAGATGACCCTCAAACTGATTCTGGGAGAACCGCGGGACGCAAACACTTAGAATTCTGTCAAAAAATGGCGGATCAGGGCCTTAGCCCTGACGTTCGGTGAGCATAATTACTCGCCTTTCGGCCACAGATGCAGATCAAGTCTCCCCAAAAGCGGTCCACAAGCCGTACAATTCGAAGTAGCACTCCTGAAAACGGAGATCCCTGTTTACACTGTGTGCAGTGGCGTCGGCGAGGGAAATCTGAGTTTTGTGCGGATGCTGATCGACAGAGGCGAGATTGTGAACGCAACAAGCCAGGATGGTCAAACGGCCTTGCGGTGCGTGGAAGGCAATTCATGCCGGAGACCGGATGTAGTTCGGATCCTGTGGGATGCGAGCGCAAGGTGAGCGTTCTGCCCGCGTCGACTTGAAATATGCAGTACCACGGAGAGAGAGAAGTCATGAACACACGATCGATTCTTTTCGGGCTCATGCTTTTTCCGCTGTTATGCGCAATCGCCGTTCCGGCGCCGGCGCAGACGGCCAAACCCGCTGCCCCGGCACACCAGCAGGCTGCCGACGTGGCTGCCCGCAAACAGCTTGCAGCCTATCTGGCAGATTTCCAGAACAGCCCTGAAGATGCTGCCCTGCGTAACAAGATCGTGGAGTTGGCCAAGACCTTGAAGCCGGCTCCGGCGATTCCCCAACTTGCGCGGGACGATTTTGCCAAGGCTGCTGCGCAGATGAAGGCTGCTTCGTCCCCGGACGATTTCAAAGCTGCCGCCAGGCACTTTGAGCAGGTTGCCGTGCAGGCTCCCTGGTATGCCGATGCCTATTACAGCGCCGCCTCCGCCTACGCCAAAGCCGTTGACTACGACGACGCCAAGCGCAACCTGGCGCTTTTTCTGGCGGCAGTGCGCCCTGGGGTTGACACCCAGGCCGCCGTGGAACTGGGGCGCAATCTTGACCGCCAGCTGGACGAGCAGCAGCTTCAGCTGGCGTTGCGGCAGTTTAACGCCAACCCCACCGACGCGGCTCGGCTGCAGATCATCACGCTGGTTCAGGCCATGAAGAATCCGCCGGAGATTCCCGAACAGGCCCGTGGGCATTACGTGATGGCCGTAGTCCTCGCGAACTCGGCGGAGGACATTACCGGCTATGAGCGCGCCATCGAGGAGTACAAAGCAGCCTTGTTGGCCGCTCCCTGGTGGGGGGATGCGTATAGAAAGCTGGCCGAAGCCCAAAAAGCCGCAGAGCGGTTTGACGACGCCATCGCCAGCATGAACCTTTACATGCTCACCCAACCCGACTTCGCCCGCGACGCCCAGGATGAGATCTACCAGATCATGGCGCTCAAGAAGACGGCGGAGGCGGAAAATGCGGTAATAAAACAAAGGGAAGAACGCCAAAAGAAACTCTTGCAGGAGCAGCAGGAAAAAGAGCGTGCTGCCGCCGAAGGAAAGAATTACACCGTCGAGGGAAGGTGGTATCGAATCCCCGTGCCGGGCGACTTCTTTATCGGAGGCAAGTCAGATCCCGAATGTGATTATTTTATCAATGAAAATGGCGGACGATGGACAATTACAAATCATTGCCCCTGGCCTACATGGGCCATAGATAAAATACAAGTCCGAGCCAGGCAAATCAATTTCCAACTATCAGGACATTTTCCTGGGTACCCCTACTCTGTGGCGACTGTTACGTTCACGCTGTCCATTGACGGGAAAACATTGGAGGGTATAGAGTCCGTTTTTCAAAACGGAACAGAGCATCTTGGTGACCACACTGTGCGCTGGATTCGTAGAGAGTAACAGAGAAGGAAGAACTGAACCGGGCGCTCCCGATAAGGAAGCGGCCTCGTCAAGGCGCATTTAACCCGGGCGGTGCGTGAGCGCGCTCGTCTTGCCAGAGGGAATGAGGACCGCGGCTCTGGGAGATTGACGCTAAGAATTGAGCGGCGCAAGGTCGCCGTCTGCTGGCCCCATCTTGACCATCTGGCCCTGAAGTTTGTCGGTAAGCTGTAATGAGCCAATCGTTATGTGTATAGGCTTCGCGGGCCGTCCTCCGCGGCGGACGGCCCGTTCCGTCTGTGATTCTCTAGAAACCGGCCTGGGCTGCGTTCTGCTCCGCTTGCGCCACTTGAATCCGCGCCAGTTCCAACGGCTCGCCATAGTGAACGGCCACTATCCTGGCCGCTTGAGAGCCGTCCAGATAGGGCCGCACCTGGGCCAATTTAATGGTGGACTGAGCAGCCATCTGCGCCACCTGCGCCTTGCTGCTGATGGATTCGACCAATGCCAGCATTGCATTCATGATCGTTCCCACGGCGTTAATCACGTTAAGGGCATGTTGCTGGCTGGCAGGATCGACGATCTTCGCGGCCGAGAGCAAAGCAGCATTCACGTTCTGCTGCAAGGCAACCACCTGCGCCTGCAATTGAGCCAGAATCGATGCGCTCGGATTCGCCAGGTAAGCCTTCGCCTGGGCAACCAACAGATTTGAGGCGGCGTCGAATCCCACCGTTGATGCAGAGAAGATCGGCGCGTCCGCCGGCATCAGCAGCGCCGCGGTCGAATCCACCGTCGCTACTGCGCTTTGCAGAGCCGGCGTCCAGTTCACGATGTCCTGAGCCACAGTTGCGCCCGAGCAGCCGCCCATGAAGGGCAACGGCAGCAGCAGAGCGATCAGCGCCCATGCGCCGAGCTTTTGCGTCGAGCCGGCCGTGGATGTAGATCCGGGATCTCTCGCCAGCAAGCCTAGAAGAGCAGTAGCGAGAGCGCTCGCCAGCGTGACGACGGTGCCCGTGCCCGCTTGACCCAGCGAAATCCCCTGCTGCGAAAGAACGCTGGCGATGGTGACGGTTGCAATCAGCAGCCCGGCCGCCGATGTCTTCGGGTGGTTCCATACATTCGAGATGGGATTCATGCGGAAAGCTCCTTCCAAGAGCGACGGGCGGCAGGAGCCGCCGTTTGTTTTTTTGAGATTTGCAGGGATGTTTGCCTTCCCAATGGGCTCTTTTTCCTGCCGGCGGCCAGCCCGCCCTTCCGGGCCGGCCACTGGACTTGGGTTTCGGCTGCTCTCAGTGTCTGGAAGTCGCCGTGGTTCCGGTCTGGTTTCCAGTGGAGAGTCCATGCCGCGCAAACTTCGACGGTCCCACGCCCCGGCGCCATCCGCTTTGGGGGAGGGCGTACACATTCGCCGGGCGCGGCATCTCCGTCGTTTGTTTGGCTACCTTTAAGCCTAGGCAATCCGCGCATATCTTCTGTAGGGATGGGCGAGTATATAAGATATTTAGAATCATCTATTTATAGGTAAGGGCAAGAATGAGCTGCTTGACAACATGAAATCAGCAGGAAAAATAGCTGAGAAGAATCCCCGTCTAAGCTCTGTGATGATCTCCGATCAACTGAATTCCCAGGTTGTGTTTTTACACAATCCGCTTCACAAACCGCCGTCCGCGAATCTCATACTCCCCACTTGCTACGCGGGCAATGGCCTCGCTGTAGGCGATGTGTTCCTCGGCCAGGATGCGCTCCGCCAGCGAGTGCGCGTCGTCCGTCTCCAGTACCGGAATGGCCCGCTGCACCACGATCACTCCGTGGTCCAGGCTTTCATCTACAAAGTGCACCGTGCAGCCGGCCATCTTTACCCCATGCTCGAAGGCCTGCTGCTGCGCCTCCAGGCCTGGAAAGGCCGGCAGCAGCGATGGGTGAATGTTGAGGATGCGGTTGGGAAACGCCGCTACAAATTCCGGCGACAGCAACCGCATATAGCCGGCCAGGCAGACCAGGTCCACGCGGTGAGCCCTCAGGCAGGCAATCACCTCGGCGTCGTGCTCGGCGCGTTTGCGGCCCTTGGAGACAAGCACTGCGTGCGGCAGCCCTAGTTCTTTCGCAGTTTTGAGTCCGCCCGCTTCGGCCACATTCGAGACCACCACGGCGATCTCCACGCCCTTCAGCCTTCCGGCGCGAATCGACTCCGCAATGGCCAGAAAATTCGACCCGCGGCCGGAGAGCAGGACGCCGAGGCGAACCGGCGAATCATTTGATGCGAGTCCCAAGATTTCCCTCAGAAGCTAAAGCACCATTGATGCCACATCACTTATTTACTCATTTACTCATTCACTACGCTCATGTGTACTGCACCCGGCGCTCGCCTTTGACCACGCGGCCGATCACGTAGAACTTCTCCTCCGCCCGGTTCAGCAGGTTTTTCGCGCGTGTGAACTTCTCCGC
This sequence comes from Occallatibacter sp., assembly GCA_052326045.1. GTDB lineage: Bacteria > Acidobacteriota > Terriglobia > Terriglobales > Acidobacteriaceae > Telmatobacter. The sequence continues at coordinate 14,496 of JBKQRH010000003.1, forward strand.
GGGCACCGCCACAATCAGCCCCACGCCCATGTTGAAGGTGCGCATCATCTCTTCTTGCGAGACCTGGCCCAGCGCGCGCAAGTGCTCGAAGATGGGCAGCACTGGCCAGGAGCCGATCTCGATCTGCGCCGTAACGTTCTTGGGCAGGATGCGGGGCAGGTTTTCCGTAATGCCGCCGCCGGTGATGTGCGCCATGCCGGTCGTCAGTCCCGCCGTAACCAGCTTCTGAATCACGTGAAGATAGCTGCGATGCGTCTTCATCAGCGCCGCGCCGGCTTTCTCTCTGATCGCGGTTACATATTGCGTAGGCTTGTAGCCCGCCACCTCAAAGAACAGCTTGCGCGCTAACGAATAACCGTTCGTGTGCAGCCCGGTCGAGGGCAGCCCGACGAGCACGTCTCCGGCCTTGATGCCCGCGCCGGTCACCATCTTGTCGCGGTCCACCGCGCCCACGATGAATCCCGCCAGATCGTACTCCCCACCGGCATAAAAGCCCGGCATCTGCGCCGTCTCGCCGCCGATCAGCACACAGCCGTTGGCCTTGCAGGCCTCGGCCAGCCCGCTCACCACGCTCTCGGTCACCTCCGGTTCGAGCCTGCCCGTGGCAAAGTAGTCCAGGAAAAACAGCGGCGTGGCGCCCTGCACGGCAATATCGTTCACGCAGTGGTTCACCAGGTCCGCGCCCACCGTCTGATGCAGCCCCAGCTCAAAGGCCACCTTCAGCTTGGTGCCCACTCCATCCGCCGAGCTCACCAGGATGGGGTTCTTCCAGCGCTGCAAGTCGAGCCGGAACATTGCGCCAAAGCCCCCGATCCCGCCTAACACATTGCGGTTAAAGGTCTTCTGCGCCAGGTACTTGATGCGTTCCTTGGCGCGGTCGCCACTGCGGATGTCCACGCCGGCATCGGCGTAGGTCATGGATTGGGGCTGGGATTCGTTTGGCATGGTGCGGCTTTCTACGGATGTATTTTCTGGCGCGGATGGCCGAAAGGTCGATTTTAGCAGGATTTGACTGAGGTGGCAGTGCATTCCACATGTCTTCCGCTTCCTCGACCGGAAAAAGCAGGCAAAAAAATGACAAGCCGGCTTGACAAAGAATCCTCCCCAGGCTACTCTGTTTTGGAAAGCCAACTTTACATGACGTGCATTATCAAAAACCGGGTCAAAGAGCTGCGCACCACGCGCGGATGGACGCAGGAGCAACTGGCGCAAGCCGCTCAGGTCTCCCGCCAGAGCATCAACTCCATCGAACGCAACCGCTATGTGCCCAGCCTGGAGCTGGCGCTCATCTTTGCACGGATCTTCGCCTGTTCCACCGATCAAATCTTCCAGTTGGAGAACAAAGAATGACCCATCCGATTCTCAGCCGCATCCTCATGCTCGACCACGTCGCCGACGAGAGGTACCGTGAGCATCAACGCCGCTCGACCAGCGCCGCGGCCATCATCGGTACACTCACTGCCTTTGCCCTGCTCGAATATCACCTGCTTGTCGAACACCGCGTCCCCTGGGATTTGATTGCGGTGATCTACGCGATGGGCGCGACAAAGATTGCCCTGATGTTTTGGTATCGCTTCAAAAACTAAATCTTCTGGAGGAGTTTCCCATGTGCCTGTTTCATCGCCGTCAACTCGATCTCAAGTCCCGCCGTATTTTTATCGCCGGCAATCTCTGCCTCATATCCGGCCTCATGCTCACGCGCACGCTCTTTGCCGTAGGCTTTGGCCATCGCCACCCGGCCATCTACGACGGTCTTCGCTTACTGCTGATTGGCTGTGCCGTCTGCCTGCTTTACTGGTTCGCGCGCCGCTCCTGCGGATGCGCTTCCCGCTCCTGAAAGGAATTCCTATGTCTGCGCTTGACACTTGCAGTCTGAAAAAATCTCTTCCGTTGCTCATCGCCCTGCTTGTGGTTGCTCAAATCGATCTGGCCAGCGCCGCCGGCTGGCCGCAATCGCTCTTGTCGTTGTTGCATCTGACGGCGGCGCAAGACGATTATTGCCGAGGAGCTTGCACAGGACTCGGCATATCGATCGATGTGATCGTGCTCTTCCAACTCGCCCGCATCTTTGCCAAACGCGCGATGCAACCCAGCCGCGGCCCGCGGCACGATTGAAGCCATTTTGCAAAACGGGCAGCAGGCTTGACGCCTTCTGCCGAAAGGAAACTATGATGCTGCTGAATGATTCGCCCGATTCCCAAAAGAGCCTGCCTGCCGCTTTGCTCCTGCTCTCCGTGGGACTGCTTGTGTTGAGCTGCGGCATCGCTTGGCAACACGCCTTTGCACCGCTGCTTCATCTTCGAGCGGCGCATGACGACTTCTTCCATGGTTTCTGCATCGGACTGGGCCTTACCTTGGAGACCGGCGCGCTCGTGATGCTGGTACGCATCAGTTTCAGCCGCTTGAAAAAGTAGCCCACAACTGCCGCTGCGGCGCAGCCGCGTCTGGAAAGGCATAGAAACCGTTTTCCCATGCGCGTTGAAGTCATCTCATTCTGGAGCAAGTCATGAAAGTTACGATGATTGGTCACAGTACTGTCCTGATCGAAGCCGCCGGGACAAAGATTCTCACCGACCCCTACTTTGGTTCCTGGGGCAATCTGGCCTACAAGAGGATCGCGCCTCCCTTCAAGACCAGGGAGAAGATGGCGGCCGTCGATCTGGTTCTGGTCTCTCACAATCACTGGGACCATACGGATTCCCGTTACTTCAGAGCCCTTGCAGCCGATGTTCCCGTGGTTGCGCCGCGCGCGGCGGCATGGATCACGCGCGCCAAGGGAGCAAAGAACGTGGTTAGCCTGGGAAAGTGGGAGCAACGGCGGTTTGGCTCCGTCGCCGTGACAGCGGTGCCTGCGCTGCACATCGGCCTGCCCGGAGGATTCGTGATCGAGGCGGAAGGGAAGCACATCTATTTCGCCGGGGATACCTATACCGGCGGATTCATGAAAGAGATTGGCAAAAGGTTCCCCCTGGTGCTGGCGTTGATGCCGGTTACCACGTTTCGCATTCCGATGACCATGGGGGAAAAGAGTGCCGTGCACGCCGTGGAAACGCTTCGGCCACGCACCGTTATCCCCATTCATCTC
>JBKQRH010000004.1:0-13016 GCA_052326045.1 Occallatibacter sp.
GGCGGATTTCATTCCAAGAAATATTCGGCATTACAGTTCATCATAGTATCTGTCTGTCTTTCGTAGACACGCTGGACATGATTAGTAACGGATATGGGCGTGAGCGCCAGGTTTCTTGGGAACCGAGCTTGAGGCATATGGGTCGAAAGCTCAGCCTCTACCCCGACGGCGTCGCTGCCACCGTCACCGGCCGCGCCACCAGCGCAGGCCGCACCAGTTCCGCCGGCCACACATACACCGCCAGCCGGCGCGAGTAGTGCAGCACCGGCTCCCGGTCCGGCAGCTCAATCCCCATCACCGCGGCCAGGTCGTTGCGCTCGATATCCGCCTCCGCCTCTTCCAGCGGCCACGAAACGTGGTGCATGTTCGCCCGAATCGGCTGTCCCGCCCGGTTTTTTGAAAACAGGCAGCTGCGCTCCGTAAGAAAATACTCCAGCGACCCGCTCCGCCTCTCCGCCAGATTCTGCGTCGGCCCCAGCCCCCGGTAGCGCGCCTTGAACACCACCGGCCGGCTGCTCCAGTGCCGCCGGCTATAGAATTCAAACTCCCGCTCCGACCTCTGCTCCAGCCGCATCTCCGCCCAGTGATACGGCAGGTGAAAGAAAGTTCGCGCCATCGCCACCGCCAGCAGGTTGCTGGCATCCAGTGAAAAGCAATACACGCCCTGTGTTCCTGTGTATGAGTCCACGACGTAGGTGCGCAGATTCAGATCGGGAAAGCTGCGCGCTCCGGGGATCGGCGGCACGCCCCGGATCTTGATCCGGTCCAGCCAGAAGGGAACAATCCCCACCCACGCCGACCCCTGAAACGTGTCCACCTGCAAGCCTTCGGGCACCAGCGGCGCCAGCGACGGCGCCGGAACCGGCCAGTGCGCAAACAGCAAATCGTTCCACCGCTGCGTCATCCGCCAGCGGCCCGAGGGCAATGGCCGTGGCTTGTGGGATGTCCGTACCAGATACTCCTGCATGGACTACTCCTGCATGGACTATTCTTGCATGGACTACTGCTGCATGGACTGCTCCTGCATGGCCCAATCCTGCGTGTCCCGTGGCTTCCGCTCTGCTCCCTTAACGATGTGCGCCGCCCGGTTCAGGATGCAAACCCGCGCCCGCGCCCCACAGCGGTTTTCCAATTACTCTCAACCGAAACCGCTGCCCTCAACCGGCCCCTTATGAAGCCGGCAAGGCCGCACAAATCGGAAAACCGCTCTCATGCCGTATTCTGTTCGCGAGCCCATATCCATGTCCAGTGAATCTTTTCTCCCGCCCGGCGCCCGCAACCAAACCGACGTATTCGCCGTCCACGGCGCCGACCCCGAGGTCCTGGCCTACGCCATGGCCAAATACTCCCGCTCCGCCCTCTCCATGCGCGAGTCCCTCACCGAGATCAGCGCCCAGCGCGCCGAGCAGTTCCTCTCCACCTTCTACTTCCAATACGGCCACCGCTCCATCGCCGATCTGGCCCACATCGCCTTCGCCATCGAGCGCCTCTCGCTCCTCGCCGCCATCCTCCTCGTCGACGAGCAGCGCTGGGACGGACAGGAGCGCTCCACCCGCTATCAGAACTTCCTCAAATCCGGCTGGTATCTCCCCGATTTCGGCCCCGACCCCGGAATTGCCGCCGCCTTCGCCCAGCTCTACACGCGGACCATCGACAACCTTTTCGCTGCCTACCAGCGCGCCACCGCCCAAGTCCTTGAAGCCCTGCGCCGCCGCGTCCCCCGCCCAGCCGCCCTCAAACCCGAAGCCTACGAGCGCACCCTCAAAGCCCGCGCCTTCGACGTCGCCCGCTACCTGCTCCCTCTGGCCACCAACACCTCCCTCGGCCAGATCGTCAACGCCCGCACCCTTGAAACCCAGGTCTCCCGCCTGCTCTCCCACCCCGCCGCCGAACTTCGCGACCTGGGCCTCAAGCTCCGCCAGGCCGCCACCGGCCCCGCCTGGAACGTCAACGCCCACTCCGCCTCCGCCTTCGTCGAAAAGCTCGCCGCTGCCGATCCAGACCTCTCTGCCGAAGCCGCCCAGCTACTCACCCGCGAACTCCGCGCTGCCCCCACCCTGGTCAAGCACGCCGAACCCAACCAATACGCCATCCAAACCCGCGCCGAACTCACCCAGGCCGCCGCCGAAATTCTGGCTCAAATCCCCTCTGAAACTCTGCCCCGCGCACTGGTCGACCTCGTCGAACGCACTGAAACCCTTGAAGTCGAGCTGGCCGCCACGCTCCTTTACTCCGCCGCCCACCACCCCTACCGCCAGATTCGCGACCTGGTCGCCGGGCTTCCAGCCTCTCGCGTCAACGAGATCATCTCGCTCGGCCTCCGCCATCGCGGCCCCCACGACGAAGCCCTCCGCGCCTTCCACGCCGGAGCCGCACTCCGCTTCGACATCCTCATGGACATCGGCGGCTTCCGCGACATGCACCGCCATCGCCGCTGCACGCAGATCATCCAGCCCTTCACCGCCCTCCACGGCTATGAAACCCCCACCAATGGCGATCTGCCGCCAAGCGACGACTCCGGCCCCGTCAACCTCCTCGCCGAAGCCGGCGTCCTCGCCGACTACCAATCCGCCATCGACGCCGCCCACACCGCCAGCGCCCAAATCGCCAGTAGCGCAGCCCCTGAAGCCGCCCAATCCGCCCTCTACCTGCTTCCCCTGGCCACCCGCATCCGCTCGCTCTTCAAAATGGACTTCGCCGAAGCCCAATACATCATCGAACTCCGCTCCGGCCCCGCCGGCCACTTCAGCTACCGCCGCGTCGCCTGGGAGATGTTCCTGGCCCTCCAGCGCCAGCACCCATCCCTGGCCGCCCACATCCGCGTCACCGACTTCACCCAACCCATCGACCTCCTCCAGCGATAGAGCGGGTGCCCCACCTTCGTCGCTGTCATCCTGAGCCCCCTTCTAAGATTTGTCATCCTGAGCGAAGCGCAGCGGAGTCGAAGGACCTGCGGCTGCCCGTTGCCGGGTGCCCCACCCTCGCGGCGTCCTTGTCTTTGCCGCATCGGGGTCCCCAACGACTCGGGGTCCCCAGCAAGCGATTTTTGCTTGCTGGGGTGAAGGGACAGGTCTTAGTCGTTGGGGTGATCTAGGGTGGGATACTTCTATCTACAGCTTCTTATTGCCATTCGGAAAAGCCGTGCCGCCAGCGGGCTTTTAACCCCCGACAAAATCCGCGCTCGAATCCTCGCATCTCGAAACTTCCAATATGCCGACTTGCGGTTACAAATCCTCCTCTCGATAAACGCGTTGCGATAATGTACTCATCGAATATGTCTGAATGTTGGCGACTCGATTACGGCTCCGTTCACTGAAGAGGGTTCGAAATCCACGCTGAAGTTAACTCCCTCGATGGGCAGCCAGTTGTAGGTAAGAAGATCCGAGATCGTATCTTGCAAGTTTGTACTCGTGGCAAACTGTGTTAGAAACACTTGGAAGTCGAGGATTGCGAAGCTGTCTTCTGGATCAATCCAGAACCAATGGTCTGCAACAATCAGCAAATAGTGAATGTTCGCATAGGAATTCACGGTGCGTGTTATGCGTTGGCTGCGCTTCAGAAAATCTGGATGGGTTCGCGCATAGTCGCGCACAAGTTGAACCTGTTGGAGTCCCTTCTCGATCTCCGCATTGGATCTTTTGCGCTCTTTGGGTGTAAGAGGTTTTCGAATCCATTTCAATTCAGCCAAGACAAGGGTCGAGGATTGGGCGTCTTCGATGATTAGGTCGATGTTCGTCTTTCCATTTGGCAAACGAACTGGCTCCGGGATGTTGAATCTACCGTTCGCCGCTAGTATCCGACTGCGCATGAGTGGCTCTTTCTGGTTAATGCGCGAGAATTCTGCGTTCGACCTGTATGAGAATGCTCTTAGGATGTTGTCGTCGGACCTAGCTGCAAGAGGAAACTGGGGGGCGACCGCGAGTTCTTGGTTGAATCCATCAAGAGGAATAAAGGGGTAAACAGTCATGCCTGTTTCCTTTCCAGGTGAGGGGTCCATTGTCAGATGGGTGACAATCTTCTCGCACTTGTCTACCGGTAGGCGAGAAATATCTGCTAGTTTTTCGATCCAAGTGCGGCGCGTCTTCACCATGACTAAGGAAGACTCGGGGATTTGGTGCCCCCTCTCCAAAAATGGGTAGCAAATCCGCTCGTGAATTGCGCAGAGGGTCAACAATCCAGCATAGAAGGACTTGAACTCTCCCAGAGAGTATTCGTCGAGTTCAAGTCCATCTGGGTATCGGAAACTCTCATCGACCCGCAGAAGGGAGTGGCAAAGTACGTCTCTGATCAGTTCAGCAGGAGGCTCATACCTGAGTTTCTTGGTCGATCCTCGTGACTGAGCAATTTCTCGCAATTCAGCAAACTGCCGTTCCTGCTCGGAATTCAATTGCATTCGATGATGTGTAATAGCGTCCCGCATTCCTATGTGTGGCCGGAACCTCTGCTGAAAGGCTATAACTCGCCTCTGTCCGGGCGAATCACGCTCGAATGCGAAGCGAACTCGTCCGTCAGATAATACGTCGGCTCCCTGCATATCCAAATGCCACATTGGAAAGATATTCAGGAAGTTCGTATATTCCCTGCTGATTTGCATGGCGGATGTCGCATCCGCTGCGAGTGTCCGGTTCCAAGTATAGGTATGGATGAGCTTTGATGCTGGCCTACCATGGCTGGCGATGAAACTGAATCCGCAAGTACACAAATCCCAAAGCGTCATCTGGTCACGGTGGATCAAGCTATCAACTCCGTAGTTCTGCTGAAGCATTTCCAATTCCAACGCCATCCGTGTAAGAAGTGCCCAGGTCGCGAGATTCCGCGGTTGCTTCAGTAGGCGCATCAGTGTCCAGCAGTCATCTGACCGGCGCTCGACCGCCAGAACGGCGTCTCGGAATTCCTGCGTTGCTTGGGATTTTAGGTAAGCCATCGAGTATTCAGCTCCCAGTCGTTGAACACAGCTATATTCAACGAATCAAGTATGCTGCCAAATCAGTCTTTCCCTGTTGTGATTCAATTATCCGAAGTTAGCATTAGACTTCCGGGAACATCATAAATCATTTATTAAGAGTGGCTTACGCGACATTAACAGAATAGGTCCCCACAAACGCCGTAGCGTTGACCAACCCGGCCATCCCCCGCCTGCCCCCGGTTCCCCCAGCGGAAACTGTTCGCCGGCATAAACCTGCCAATCCACACACGAATTGTGTGCAAAATACCCCACAAAAACACGCTAAAACGACCCTAATTCTCCTTCTTTTGCTCCTTTCTGGAGACTTCCAGAGCGGCTTTCACGGTCATTATGACTATCTGCAACAGGACTTTCTTGCAAATTGGTAGCCAATCAAGCTGTTTGTCGCCCTGTACGCCGACAAATGTGTGGGCTTGCAGGCCGACTTTTCAACTTCCACCGGATCCCTGACCACTGTCCACTGTCCCCTGTCCCCTGCGTTACCATAAAGACAGAATCGGAGCCGCGCATGTTCGTCGTCGTCTGGCAGTTCGAGATTGCCGAGGAGAAGATCGCCGCTTTTGAGGCCGCATACAGTCCCAACGGCGCCTGGGCCCAGCTCTTCCACGCCTCTCCCAACTATCTGGGAACAGAGCTCTTGCGCGACGCCTACATCCCCGGCGCCTACCTCACTATCGACCGCTGGGCCAGCGAGGAAGACTTCCGCGCCTTCCGCAAGGACCACGATGCCGCCTACGAAACCCTCGACCGCTCCTGCGACCCCCTCACCACCCGCGAAACCCGCATCGGCGCTTACACGGTCTGAGCGGCAGGTTTCTCGTTACTCTAGCACTAGAACGTTCTGGCTGAACTCCGCGCCCGCCATATACTGGATGCTTTTATCGAAGGTGACCAGCACGCCGCCCGCCTTGATCGCCAGCCCCAGCAGATAGGCGTCGGTCACCTGCTTATGCCCGCTGATGCGCAGGGCGAAACGTGCGGTCAAATCAACCCAGCTTTCTTTTATCTCCCAAAACCCAAAGAGCGGATGCGCAAAGCGCGGATGTCCCTTGAGAACCTGCAAGATAGCGATTGCTTCTTCTATCGTGCGCGGCGCCGGCCGGTAGGCAGGATTCGTTGTGATGCGCAGGAATCCAGCTTCAGTGAGTGGGCAAAGGCCAACGTGATCTTTACCGGAAGAGATGAACCAATCCTGTGCCCTTTGGTAATGCTGGTGGCAGGAGTCCACCAGCGCGATCAAGACGTTCAGATCAAGTAAATAGTTGCGGGTCAAACTCCTCCTCCTCGATCTCCTTTACCATCTCCGTGGTGATCGTTCCATCTCTGGGAGGAAACATGGGTAAGCCGCTCATGGGAGAAAAGCAAATCTTCGGTTTGGACGGCGGCGCCGCCTGCGCCTTGCGGATCAGTTCGTCGATGGCCGCACTGAGCGTGAGTCCACGCGCATGGGCGTAATAACTGGCAAAGGTATGGGTTTCGCCGTTCAGTGTGATCGTGGTTCTCATGTCCTCATTCTACATCAACATAACAAATTGATGCAATTTATGATAATTGATGCAGAATGCGAGATCTGGCAGCTTGGTTCAATACTTTTCCGTTTCTTCGCTATTTTTTCCTATCGCATCTCTGTCCAGCCCTGCTACAATCCCATCGAAATCCATTTCAGCTCGCCGCGTATTTCCTGTAGAGAAACCGGAAACCGCATCAAGTGAGCACTTTAAGGAGCCCTCCCCATGGCCATCGCCGATGACCGCGCCAAAGCCGTAGAACTAGCCCTCGCTCAGATCGAAAAACAGTTTGGCAAAGGTTCGATTGTGCGCCTCGGCTCCAGGGAGGCTCTCCTCCCCATTGCCGTCATCTCCACCGGCTCCATCAGTTTTGACGCCGCCCTGGGCGTGGGCGGAATTCCCCGCGGCCGCGTGACCGAGGTCTTCGGGCCGGAATCCTCGGGCAAGACAACCATTACGCTGCAAATCATCGCCGAGGCCCAGAAGCTGGGCGGTCTGGCGGCCTTTGTGGACGTCGAGCACGCCCTGGACCCCGCCTACGCGCGCAAGCTGGGTGTGGACATCGATAACCTGCTGGTTTCGCAGCCCGATAGCGGCGAACAAGCTCTGGAGATCACTGAAACCCTGGTCCGCACCGGCGCCATCGACGTGCTGGTGGTGGATTCGGTGGCCGCCTTGGTGCCCCAGGCCGAGCTGGACGGAGAGATGGGCGAGTCCCACATGGGCCTGCAGGCGCGCCTCATGTCCCAGGCCCTGCGCAAGCTCACCGGCACGGTCTCCAAGTCGCGCACCGCGCTCATCTTCATCAATCAGATCCGCGAAAAGATCGGCGTCATGTTCGGCAACCCGGAGACCACCACCGGCGGCCGCGCGCTCAAGTTCTACTCCTCGGTCCGCGTGGACATCCGCCGCATCGCCGCCATCAAGGAAGGCGAGGCCGTGACCGGCAACCGCACCAAGGTCAAGATCGTCAAGAACAAGGTGGCCGCGCCCTTCCGCGAGGCGGAGTTCGACATCCTCTACGGCGAGGGCATCAGCCGCGAGGGCGACGTGCTGGACCTGGCCGTGGCCAACAACATCGTCGAGAAGTCCGGCGCCTGGTATAGCTATGCCGGCGAGCGCATCGGCCAGGGCCGCGAGAACACCCGCGCCTTCCTCAAGGAAAACAAGGACATCTTCGCAAAAATGGACGCAGAGGTCCGCAAAAAGCTGAACATCGGCGGCACCAAGGCCGACGTTCCCGAGGTTCCAGCCTCCGGCCACGCCGAAGCCAAAGAAGCCGTCCGCCCCCGCAAAGGCTAGGACTGCGCGTCCGGTGAATCTCCCAGGTCTCAAAATTGAGACCTGGGAGCCTAGCGCGTTGTTGGTAATCAATATGAAATCAGAAGGTATCGCATCTCCGAAATTCGATGAATTGTTGTATCACTATACGAATATCGAATCCTTCGTGAGTATAATCGGCCACGGCGAACTATGGGCAAGTCACATTCGCTACCTGAATGACACATCTGAGCAGCGTCTGATGTGGGACCATGTTCGAGCTCGAACTCAAACCAGGCTCGACGCACCCGAACTAGATCTCTATGTGCTTTCCTTTTCAAAGGACGGAGGGGATCGCTTAAGTCAGTGGCGAGGCTATGGAGGGAGTGCCGGTGTTGCAATAGGGTTCGACAGTGAGGAGTTGAAGAAAAGATGTTCTGCTTTTACTACCACCAAGTCTCATAATCAGCCATACCCGATGGGTTTTGCGATTCTCACCGCTGTGAACTACATAGAACCATCTGGGGATGAACGCGCCAACAAGATAATCGATGTTTTCATGGAATATCCAGAGGTTACAGTGCATGAAAGCAGGTTTACTAAAGAAGAAGCGTTCGCCCGCCGCGTCTCACTTTCTTCATCTAGCATGAAGCATAAAGCGTTTTGCGAGGAAGATGAGTGGAGAATTGCTATATTTGATTTGCCTGAAGGCACTGTTAGATTCAGGACACGCAAGTCGATGATTATTCCCTATGTGCCATTTGACCTGGGGCACGGCGAACCTGAGTGGCCGCTGATTCGGCAAGTAATTATTGGGCCGAGTCCCCATCAGGCAGAGACAATTGCAGCAATCAAGAAAATGCTCGACGCACGTGTCAAGGTTGTGGGCAGTTCCATTCCGTACCGTGATTGATAAGCGCGCGGGTGGCTCACATCCGACTACCCCAAAATGAATGCGTGCCCCAAGTCCGGATTTTCGGACCTGGGAGTCCCACGGAGGGAGCAGGAGCCTTTAGGCTCCTGAAAACCGGCCCACGGATCGATCGGGCCTTCAGGCCCGGGCCTTGTTCCCAATCGAATCTCCGCGGCTGAAGCCGCTTCTCTTGAAAGCCCGCGTCCCTCCTTACGCAAGCTCACACACCAGTGCCCCGGATTTTCGCACCTGGGATTTGGGCCGACGGTGCCGCGAAGAATCGTACCGCCTTTCGGTTAGCCCCGCCCGCGCTGCTAGAATCCTCATAGAGCATTCCGCATGAGCGTAAAAGCCATCTATCCCGGCACCTTCGACCCGCCGACCAACGGGCACATCGACCTGATCCAGCGCGGGGCCAAGCTCTTCGACCACCTCACCGTCGCCATTCTCAGCAATCTGGTGAAAGATCCTCTCTTCACCGTCGAGGAGCGGGTAGAGATGCTCAAAGAGGTCACCAGCTCGCTGCACAACGTCTCCATCGCCACATTCCATGGCCTGATGGTGGAGTTTGCGCGCCAGCAGGGCGCCTCGGCGGTGCTGCGCGGCATCCGCGCCATCTCCGACTACGAGTACGAGTTCCAGATGGCTCTGATGAACCGCCGCCTGGCCCCGGAGATCGAGACCGTCTTCCTGCAACCCGCCGGCCGCTACTCGTTTGTCAGTTCGAGGATGCTGAAAGAGGTCTTCAGCTTTGGCGGCGACGTCAGCGGCCTCGTCCCGCCCAACGTCCTCCAGCGCCTGCACGAGCGGATCAACAACAGCTAGGCGCTTCTTTGCGCTATCAGGCCCGCGCTTGAGATCGTGCGGGGACGCACACCGCGCACAGACCGTATACAAAGAACTCGTGGCCGGTCGCGCGAAATCCTCTGGGCAGTTTCGGCCTGACCTGGGTGATGCATCCCTCCAGTTCGTAGAGCCTCCCGCATTCATTGCACTGGAAGTGATGATGGTGACCCTTGCCTGCGACCTCGTAGCGCGTGGAATCGCCCGGCACTTCGACAGGCCGGAGCCACCCTTCTTCTATCAGCGTTTGAATATTTCGATACACCGTCGCGATCCCGAGCGACGGATGGCGATGTTGAGCTTCTTCCAGCGCCTCTTCCGCAGACAGCGGCCGGTTGGCCGCTATGAGTGCCTCTCGAATCGCCGCTTTCTGCCGTGTATTCCGCTTTTCCATGGTTAGCTCAGTGTCGAACGCTTCCATCAAATGCTATCGGTCGTCGATTGCGCGTGAGAAAACGGCCGCCGGGCTTGCCCTCCTAACGATAATAATGTATCATTATCAATATGTCAACTCCCGCACTGCGCGGGAGCTGCCCTGCCCCATCGCCACCAGCGGCGATGGCCAGGGTCGTTTATGCCGGTCACCGCATCGAGTCCGGCCCGCTCTTCAACCAGCACATCGAGTTATGCTCCCAGGGGGTGCAAGTTGAACGCGCTTATTCTTACTTCGATGGCCGCGGTCTCCACTTCGATCGGCGGCTATTGTGCGGTTCTCATGCGGCGCCGGATTCATTTGCTCATGGCCTTCGGAGCGGGCGTGCTGATCGGCGCGTCGTGCCTGGATCTGCTCCCGTCCGCATTTTCCGCCGCTGCCATGCGGGGCTGGACGAGCTTCCAGGTCTTTGCCATTGCCGCATTGGGAGCGGTATTGATTTTCAGCCTTCAGCAAGCCTCGGATCGTTACTCGTTGCGAGGCAAAGAAGACCGCACGGCAGGAAGAGTCAGCGCCTCTCTTCTTGTCATCCACAGCATCCTTGATGGAACCGCCATCTTTGCGGCCACCACCGTCTCCTTGCGGATGGGCCTCATCGTCGGCCTCGGTGTCGTGGCGCATGATGGCTGCGACGGATTGAATACCGTCCTGTTGTCAACAGGCGGCAGAAGGCCGGAATGGAAGGATTACGGATTCCTGGCGCTGGATTCTCTGGCTCCGATTGCCGGCGGATTGATTGCCGCCCATCTGTTTTCTATCTCGCCGGCGCTGCTGATGGTGTTCCTCAGCCTCGCCGCCGGATCGTTCCTCTTTACCGCCATCTTTCACCTGCTTCCCGAGGCTTGGCGCTCTGGACGCAGAGCCGCAATACCCTGGGTCGGAGTTGCCGGCTTTTTCCTGGTCTGGTGCTTGACCAGACTGCTGGGATCGTTAGCGTAGAGCATTTCACTTTTCGGTATAGGGCTGAAACTGAGGGTGGGGTGAGTATGCCGCCCTGTCAAGGGCTCACACCCGCCTCCGCAACCAGCTACTGCAATACGCCGAAAAGTTACCGGACCACCTCAAGAACGACCTCGATATCCAGATGCCGCGTGCTTCCCGGCACATCCAGCGATCCCAGCATCACCGGCTTGCCTGGTGTCAGCAGGGCTGTATTCTGCAAATTTGCCTGCCGAATCACCGGATCGCCCCTTCCAACGGTTGATTGTTCCTCCGATACGCCGGTTTGCTCTACAGCCGAATCCGCCAGCACGCCTGCAGTGGATTCTTTTAAGCGCACTAAGATAAAAAGTCCAACATCCTGATACTGCACCTGCGCTGGCGCCAGACTTGCCGGATTGGAAGATTCCGTTGCGATGGGAACCTTGCTGCCAAGCCTGATCCTCCCGTCTTTGCCAGGGTTGATGGTCAAGGAAAAATGCTGCGTGCCGATGCGTTTGGCGCCGTCCATCTCCGTGAGCGTGTAGGTCAACCGGTAAGTTTGTGGCGCCATCTCGCTCTTCGTTTCGCTTGTCTTGGGCGCGGGCGTGTCCGTCTGCGCAAAGACTCTTGCGCCGCAGCAGCTCAGCACCAGCGCGATACCAATGATTCCGATTGTCCGTTTCATCGTTTTCCTCCCTTTCACTCCGTGGTTTGGTCTGATTCGTGATCTTCTTTGCCGGATTGCTCCACAAACTTCTGAAACTCCGCTTCACTCTTCGCTTCCTGCCGGGCGCGCTCCTCAGGGTCCAACATCGCCATCACCTGCGGATCTCCGGTATGAACCACGCGCAGCAACAGCTTCTCCTCATTGGTCAGAGGCGCTTCCTGCGCAGGGTGGCTGGGGGCATGCATCTCGCTGAGAAGCAATGCATCCTCGGCGCTAATTGGTGGCGCCTTTCGCGCATGAGCCGCGATTTTGGCTGGCGTTCTGGCCGGCGCGATAGGTTTGTTAGGCTGAAGTGATGCTTGTTGCGTACTTCCAGCCGTCTCCGCGGGAAGAACGTGCTGCTGCGCCTGCGTTGGTGTCAGCCCGTGGCGATGGATTGCCGTGATCGCGATGAACAAAATGAACAAGGAGGCAGCGGCCACGCCCGCCATCGCCACGCCCCACGCCCAACGCGGAGTTGCAGCCGGACGCTGCGATGCGCGCGTCTCAACGGCGGCCAGGATGCGCCTCTCCATACCCGGTGAAGCTTCGGCCGCTCGCAAGCCGGCCAGTACCTTGCCGATGGCTTCCTCAGGATTCTTCATCGTTTGCCTCCTTGTGCTTCGATCCGCTCGCGCAGGCGCGTTCGCGCGCGAAAGAGCAGTGCTCGAACCGCGGACTCGCTTCTTCCCAGAACTTGCGCCATCTCCGCCGTGCCCAGCTCCTCGATGGCCGAAAGCAGCAGCGCATGGCGCTCCGCTTTCGGCAATCTCTCCATCTCAGCTAGCACGGCGCGCATGCGTTGCGCCTGTTCCAGCCTCTCGCCGGCTGAAACAGCGCTCGCCGCCAGTGTCTCCGCGAAGTTCTCATCCATCTGTTCCGGCCGGATACGCCGTCTGCGGTCCAGAGCGAGATTCCATGCAACGCGAATCAGCCAGACGCGCATATCGCGGATCGCCTGCAGAGATTGGCGGCGCTCGATCACGCGCACAAAGACATCCTGGACCACATCCTCGGCCTCGGCTCGGCTGCGGAGAACGGAATGAGCTACGCGGAAGAGGAGCCGGGAGTATCTTTCCACGAGAACCGCGAGGTCAACCTCCGCCTGCGCGCTCTCCGTGGAAAACAAAACCAAGCTGCCTCCCGCAATCGACGCCATAAGCCCCTGCTATCCAGACAGACGCCCCATTGGCGCGATAGCTCGACATTATTTCCGCAAGCTCCGCTGCCATTTTTTGCCGCCATTTTGCCGCAGGCCGAAAATCTGTAAAAATAGGAGATATGATGACGACCGTAAGCTCTTCACCCCAAGTCTTTGCCGATCGCATTGGCCGGATCGAAGTCTCCGCCACCATGGCCGTGGCCGCCGAGGCCGCCAAGCTGCGTGCGCAGGGCGCCAACCTGGTGGACTTCGGCGCCGGCGAGCCGCATTTCAACACCCCGCGCCACATCAAGGACGCGGCCAT
>JBKQRH010000005.1:0-10628 GCA_052326045.1 Occallatibacter sp.
TCCGCAAACCGCATATGGTTCCCAATCAGCGCCACAATCTGCCGCGTCTCCTCATTCGAAAACCGGAACCGCCTGCAAATCTCCGCCCCCATCGCCACGCCCACCTCCACGGGCCCGTCAAACCGAATCCGGTCCGGCCCCCGCCGGAACGTCGGCGGCTTGCCCACATCGTGCAGCAGAGCCCCCCACGCCAGCGTCAACGAGCATCCCGCCTCCAACTGCTCCAGCAGCAGCAAGGTATGCGTCCAGACATCCCCCTCCGGATGAAACTGCGGCGGCTGCTCGACACCTTTCATCCGCGCCACCTCCGGCAGCACCTCGGCCAGCAGCCCGGTCTCGTCCAGCAGCTCGAAGGCCCGCCGCGCCCGTCCCTCGGTCAGCATCTTCGTCAGCTCATCCCGCACCCGCTCCCGGCTCACCGCCCCAATCCGCCCAGCCAGCCCCCGCATCGCCAGCTTCGTCTCCGCCTCGATCTCAAACCCGAACCGCGCCGCAAACCGCACCGCCCTCAACATCCTCAGGCGATCTTCCTCAAACCGCTCCTCCGCCCTCCCGATCGCCCGCACCACCCCCGCGTCCAGGTCCGCCATCCCGCCCACATAATCGATCACCGCCGCGCGCAGTTCCTTTCGGGTTGCTATCGATCTGTCATCCTGAGCGGAGCGCAGCGGAGTCGAAGGACCCGCGTCTTGGAGTTCCGCCGGGTGCCCCACCCTCGCCACGCCTTTGTTTTTGTGGCTAGGGTGGGTTGCCGGGTGCCCCAGCTCTCGATTTTGAGACCTGGGAGAGCACAAATCTTGCCCAACCGGGTCCAGCAACAGCCCATTGATGGTGAAATCCCGCCGCCGCACATCCTCCTCGGCGCTGGTCGTATACCGCACCGCATCCGGATGCCGCCCATCCGAATAAGCCCCATCCGACCGGAAGGTCGCCACTTCCGTCACCACATAGTCTTCCTCTTTGCTGTCGGCGACGAGCACCACCCCAAAGTGCGCCCCCACCGCAAACGTCCGCTCGAACAGCCCCAACACCACCTCCGGTGTTGCACTCGTCGCCACGTCATAGTCCTTCGGCTCACGGCCCAGCAGCAGGTCCCGCACGCACCCGCCCGCCAGGTACGCCTCATACCCCGCCGCCCGCAGCTTTCCCACAATCCCCAAAGCCGCATCGAATTGGCGCGTCACCGGCAACATAGCTTTGTTTGAGAGTAATCCGTCCGTGCCCAACATTCGAGCCCGTTAAACTATATGGATGCCCGGCTCCGGCCTCATCCTCGCCATCGAATCCTCCTGCGACGAGACCGCAGCCGCAGTCGTCGAGCGCGGCTCCTGCACGCTTTCTTCCGTCGTCGCCTCGCAAATCGCCACCCACGCCCGCTACGGCGGCGTCGTCCCCGAGCTGGCCAGCCGCGAGCATCTCCGCGCCATCGTCCCCGTCGTCCGCGCAGCCCTCGCTCAGGCCAACGTCACCCTCGCCGATCTCGACGCCATCGCCGTCACCTCCGGTCCCGGCCTCGCCGGAGCGCTGCTGGTCGGCATCACCTACGCCAAAGCCCTGGCCTTCGCGCAAAACCTCCCCCTCATCGCCGTCAACCACCTCGAAGGCCACATCCACGCCGTCCTGTTGAACGAGCATGAGCAGCAACGCGCATTGAAACCCCGCGAGTCCGCAGCCCTGGCCGAGTCCTCGCTTCGCGCATCCGATGAATCATCGCAAGGGACGGGCCGCAGCCCGTCCAACTCGCTGGACTCGAAGTCCCCGCCGGACGCGCAGTCCCCAGCCCTGGCCCTCGTCGTCTCCGGTGGTCACACCCACCTCTATCTCGCCCGCCCCGCCAACGGCTCCTGGACCTACGCCCTCGTCGGCCGCACCCTCGACGACGCCGCCGGCGAAGCCTTCGACAAGGTCGCCAAGCTCCTCGGCCTCGGCTACCCCGGCGGTCCCTGGATCGACGCCCTCGCCCTCCACGGCAACCCCCTTGCCGTCCCCTTCGCCTTCTCTCAAATCAAGCCCAAGCTCCATCTCGCCGGCAAGCCCCCGCGCACCAAAGCCGCCCGCACCGTCCCCATCGCCAACCTCGACCCCCGCTTCCTCTTCTCCTTCTCAGGCATCAAGACCGCCGTACTGCGCTACGTCCAACTCCACAACCTCCGCCCCGAAGCCGAATCCCGCCGCGACGCCCTCTTTACCGGCCCCGACGCTCCGGGTAACTTCAATCGATCCGTCAACAGCTTGCCGGGTGCCCCAGGTCTTGCTTCTGAGACCTGGGATAGCGCAATGGCCAATCGGCCCAAACGCGGCCCCACCGTCGAAGACGCGCTCGCCCTCTGCTCGCCCCAGACCCTCGACCTCATCGCCAGCTTCCAGCGCGCCGTGGTCGGCGACCTCCTAAAGAAGACCTTCGCCGCCGCCGAATCCCTCGCCGTCCGCCGCATCCTCATCACCGGCGGAGTGGCCGCCAACCGCGAACTTCGCCTCCGCTTCACCGCCGAAGCTGCCCGCCGCAGCCTCCGCGTTTCCTTCCCCACACTGGCCCTATCCACGGACAACGCCGCCATGATCGCCGCCGCCGCCTGGCCCAAACTCCAATCCCGCGACTTCGCCTCGCCCTCCCTCTCCGCCTCGCCCTCCCTCGCCCTGGGCCTCTGAAATCCCCTGCCCATCCGCTTCCGCTCGCGCCGTAATCCGCCGCTGACTCGCTGACTTGCCGACTCCCTTAGTCCCTACGTCCCCAGCCACCACCCTCGCCCTGCGCACCAGCAGCTCTCATCCGGCTGGCCGCTCCGGTGCAACCACCTCACATTGCCCGAATTCCCCCTCCGGAACGCCGCCTTGAGCGCCTGCCCCGCCTGTGCGTCCTGGGCCCCGGCGCAGGCCACAAACTGCACCCCGCACAGGAACCGCGCCGCCCACGCTCCGTCTGCCTGCCGGGTCACCAGCAGCATCGCGCCGCCCTCGTTTTCCGGCTCCAGCGGAAACAGCAGCCGACCCTCCGGCCGCAGCGCATCCAGCCACACCGCCAGGGGCTCGGCCGCCGCCGCATTCACATACAGCACGTCGCAATCCGGCAGCGGCCCCTTCGCGCCGCTCCGGCAGTGCACCGCCACCTGTGCAAACTCCGCCAGATTCGCCCGCGCCCGCTCCGCCAGCTCCGGCTCAATCTCATAAGCGTCCACCCGCCCCGTCTCGCCCACCAGCATGGCCAGCATCGCCGTGTAGTAGCCCGTGCCCGCGCCCACCTGCACCGCGTGTTCGCCCTTCCTCACCCCCAGCGCCTTCAGGCACATGGCGTGCAGGCTCGGCTGCCCATTATTCAGCCCCCGGCCCGCGCCCAGGCTGACGACGATATCCTGGTACAGCTCCGCCGGATCCTCCGCAACGCTCTGCGCGTGCTCCCGGCAGGGCGCGCTCCTCCACGGAGCCGGCCCCACAAATCTCTCCCGCGGAATCGTTGCCAGCGCCGCCGCAATCTCGCTCCCTTTAGCAATGCCCGCCAGCTCCGCGATCCGCTCGGCATAAGCCCTTCGGCAGGCTTCAAGCCGGTCGTCCCGCACTCTCTGCTCCCCGGCCGTATGGCTCCGCTCCGTATGGGCCTGATTTGGATGGCTCCGGTCCGTATCGCTCTGGTCCGGATGGCTCCGCTCTGGATGGATCTCGCCTGGATCGGCCTTCTCGTCCTCCATCTCCATCCTCCCCGCGCTCCGGCCCGCACCTGCACCTTCAGCGTACGCCTACCCTCGATGATCGAAAGTCCCAGCCCGCCCCGCAACCCGCACGCCGCACCTCGCTTCACCGCCGAACTCGTCTGCCTCCAACATCGGTATGAGTTCAAGGTGGGCCGCGATAAATCTCCCCTCGGCTACGGAAACGCGCTATCATAAGCCGGTATCGCCAGATACCTCCGGCACTGAACCTAGATCGCGAGGAGAATATGACTGCACCCCTCTGGATTGGCTTGGGTTTCCTCTTGCTGCTCATCATTTTCTTGATGTGCGCGTTTTTTCTTCGGCAGGAGCTATCAACGGGCCAGCAGGCCATATTGAAGCTGCTCTCGGCCTTATGCGCTGGATTCAGCGGTGGATTCCTTGCGGGCACCGCGCTCTTTCAGTTGAATCAAACCAGCGGGCCATTGTCCTATGGCATATCCGGATCGGCCGGATTCGCTCTTTTTATGGTAGTGTGGTTCTTCTATCCCGCCTTCGGAATTGTCCTCCCACCAATTCTCAACATGAACATTCCGCCGGACTGGACATTCCATGACGCGGTTCGGGCAGCTGTACTCCCAAAAGGTGTATCAGAGCTAAAGGGCTTCACAGCCGAGGAACTCAATGCCCCTATAGAGAGCAGAGTCCTCTCCGGAACGTCAATCTGCGATCTAATCGACCAATTGCGATTAATAACAGTGCCCCCAAATGTGGTTCGTCCGTATGACGTGACCCAACAGGGTACGCGGTACTATCTGAAAGTTCGGTGAGGAGGAGAAATGAGCAGACAGTGCGGGTGCCCAGAGCCCCCCGGAGGAACCGTTACATGCAGCGACAACCAATTGGCAATTTGCGGATTCCAGAATGGTCAGATCATTAGCGGATGCTTTGATAGGCCGGCCCGCGTGGCAGATATGGAGGATGAAAACGTCAAACAACCCGCCCTTGCCAATTGGGTGTTGTCAAAAATCACGGGTACCGTTCGGCAGGATGGCGATCTTATCGAGCCAAGCTTCTGGGAAATGCTCGGCGAGGGCCAATACACGAACGAGCCGACTGGAGAGGTTCTCAGGTTCACCCTGCCCGAAGATATGTATCTTCCGATTTCCGCTACTACTGAAGAGGGGAGCCCCACCGGCTCGGCCACGGCGGAGGGAGAGTACGTGGGGGCATAAGAATTCAAAGAACGGAAAGTCGAAGATCCAGATTCCGGAGGTTTTGGACTTGGGTACGACATTGGCGAGCGTTTAGCCGACGAAGGTCGCGCGATGGTCCGTACGTCAAGATAAATTTCTGCGAGATTTCGCAGATCTTAAGCCGGGTGCCGCGATGAATAGTCAAGAATACAGCCAGGCTTTCGGAGAGTTATCAAGCAGCGATAAATGCAAAGCCCTAAATATCGCGCTCGAAATCCGAAAATTTGAGATTGAACTCTACTGGAAACGCGCAACTTACTTTTGGGCGTTCATCGCTACTGCCCTGGCAGGCTATGTTGCGGCACTCACAACCAAGAGTACAGATCTTCAACCGAGCGAACGAGCAGAAGCGCTAATCGTTTCCTCCTGCCTAGGCTTCGTCTTCTCAATAGCTTGGTACTTCGTCAATCGGGCAAGCAAGTTCTGGCAGGAAAACTGGGAAAAACATGTTGATCTATTGGAAGACGCGGTAATTGGGCCACTGTACAAAACGGTCCTAAACGACAATGACCTTAGATTTTGGCGGTTGTGGGGGCCATATAGCTTCTCCGTTTCCAAGATCAACCAAATCCTTAGCCTGTTCGTCGTGATGATCTTCCTCCTCCTTGCGGGAGCGGCTCTCTGGAAATGCTTCTGCATTGGGTGGTCCACTGGCCCATTCTCGATAGCAACGGTCATTCTGACCATAGTGGCCGTCGTGATCCTCTCGTGGAAAGGTCAAACAAGAGCACCAGAAAAAATGAGCCGGGTCCACGCAAATAAGCGGAAAACGGAAATCGTCTGAAGGTGACTTGAGCAAACAGAGCTGCGAAAAGGAGCAAAACGCCAATGCCTATGCAGATGGAAGAGGCACGGGGATTCCTATTTCAGGCACTACGGAGTACTCGTTGGAGCCAAGTGACCGACCTAACCATCGCTGTGGGCGACCTGAAAGCGGAAGCCCATGGCCTCAAGCAGAGTCCCAGTCGGCAATTCATAGCAGACGGAAGAGGATACCTAGAACGGGGCGAGAGCGCCCTAATCAATGAGATTATCTGGAGCCTAATTATCCAAGGTATACTTGTTCCGGGGCTCGACGACGCAATGAATTATGGCCGTTTCTTCGGCTGACGGATTACGGAATACGATGCGTTAGGGAAAATCGCGTTTTACCCCACGATCCTGACGGCTACTTGCGTGAGTTTTCGAATAAAGTCCCTTCTGCAGATCCAGTCATCGTAGAGTACCTATCGGAATCGCTCCAATGTTACATCCATGGCCTCAACAGAGCAGCCGCCGTCATGCTGGGCGGCGCAAGCGAGCAGGCGGTAATGCTGCTCATCGACAGCTATGTAGACTCAATTGCAGACCCAGCAAAACAAAGCCAGACCAGAGCTGAAGTTGAGAAAGCTTCTTCGATATTCCGCAAGTACACGATTTTTCAGAGACAATTTGCGGCTTCCAAAAGCAAGCTCCCAAGAGACCTATCCGAGGATATGGATAGCTTGTTTAGCGGAGTGTTTAACCTTATAAGGAACAGCAGAAACGATGCAGGACACCCAGCAACCGCAACGCTCATTAGCAGAGACGACAATTACACTCGCCTACGGCTTTTCGTCCCGTACTGCCAGAGGATATATGCCTTGATAGCATGGCTCAACGCAAACCCGACCTGAGCAAAATGAAGAGAGCCCAAGCCTCGCTCGGTTGGTCAGACCCGTATGATCACTACTTGGCCTCCGCCTTCACCGCCTTCAGCACCTCCCGCAGCAGAATCGCATGGCTCCGCGACGGATACCCCCTCCCCTGCGCCTTCAGCCACTCCAGCACATCCGCATCCATCCGCGCACGGGTCAATCGCCGCCCCAACCCACTTCCAAAGTGTCAAAAAAGGTGCCAAATTGCGCTCAAAAACACGCTAAAACGACCTTATTTCTCCTTCTTTTGCTCCTTTTTGGAGACTTCCAGAGCGCCTTTCACGGTCATTATGACTATCTGCAACAGGACTTTTTTGCAAATTGGTATTCAATTAGTCTCTTTGCCGCCTTCCAGGTCAACAGATTCGTGAGCCTGCCGAGCGGCCCTTTCACACTCCACTGGTCCCTACCAGGGTCCCCGGCGGCTGGTCGTTGGCCGCTGGGGTGGCTACCGGGGTCCCCGGCGACTCAGGGTCCCCAGGAAGCGGTCTTTGCTTGCTGGGGTGAGGGGACAGGTCCTCGTCGCTGGGGTGGCTGACCACTGTCCACTGTCTTGCTACAATCGGAAAGGCCCAAATACATCCCATTTTCTTGAGCATCAAGCAGCTCCACCAGGGACCGATGACCCTCCGCCTCTTCAACACCCTGTCCGGACAACTCGACGACCTCGTCCCCATGGACGGCAAGGCCCTGCGCATCTACGCCTGCGGACCCACGGTCTACGACTACGGACACATCGGCAACTTCCGTACTTTCCTGGCAGTTGACGTCCTCCGCCGCTTCCTCAAGCTCACTGGAACCCCGGTCCGCCACGTCATGAACATCACCGACGTGGACGACCGCATCATCCAAAACGCCGCCGCCGCAGGCATCCCCATCGCCGAGTACACGGCCCCCTTCGAGAAGGCTTTTCTGGAGGACTTGGAAGCTCTTCAAATTGAAAGGCCGGAGGTCCTGGTGCGCGCCACCGGCCACATTCCCCAAATGGTTTCGCTCGTCCAGCACCTCGCCGCCGCCGGCGCGGCCTACCAAACTGAAGACGGCTCCTGGTACTTCCGCCTCGCCTCCTTCCCGGAGTACGGCAAGCTGAGCAAAAAGGACTTAAGCGGCATGGAAGACGGCGCGCGCGTGGATTTGGACCGCTATGAGAAGGACTCGGCGCGCGACTTTGCCCTGTGGAAAGCCGCCAAACCCGGCGAAACCTTTTGGGATACCGCCATTGGCCGCGGCCGCCCCGGCTGGCATATCGAGTGCTCCGCCATGGCCATGGAGTACCTGGGCGAGAGCTACGACCTGCACGCCGGCGGCGAAGACCTGATCTTCCCGCACCACGAAAACGAGATCGCGCAAAGCGAGAGCGTGACCCATAAACCCTTTGCCCGCCATTGGATGCACGTCCGCTTCCTGCTGGTGGACGCGCGCAAGATGTCCAAGAGCGAGGGCAACTTCTATACCCTCCGCGACCTGCTCCTCAAGGGCTACAAGGCCTCGGCGATCCGCCTAGCGCTCATCTCCGTGCCCTACCGCCACCAGCTCAACTTCACCTTCGACGGCCTCATTGAGGCTACCGCCGCCATCGAGCGCCTCCGCACCTTTCACCAGCGGCTCGCTCAGGGCAATTTTCCGCCCGGCGAAAACCCCGAACTGCAATCCGCCGCTAAAACCGCGCAAACAGACTACTTAGCCGCACTCTCCAACGACCTCAACACCGCCGAAGCCCGCGCCCCCATCTTCGATTTGATCCGCGCCGCCAACACCGCCATTGACCAGGGGCAGTTCTATGCCGCCGACCGGGAAGCGATCCTGGCCGTCCTGGCAGGCTTTGACGCGGTCTTTGACGTCATCGAGGACCGCGACGCCGAACCCACCCGCCGCGCCCTGGAATGGGCCGCGCGCTCCGGCCGCCTGGACGATGTGGCTCCCGAGCTGCTGGCCCGCCAGGGGCTTACCGATGAGGCCATTGACGCCCTTGTAGCCGAGCGTACACTGGCAAAACGGCAGCGAAACTTTGCCCGCGCCGACCAGATCCGCAACGAGCTGGCGGAGAAGGGTGTTGTCCTCGAAGACTCCAAAGACGGTGTGCGCTGGAAACGCAAATAGCGCTCGCCACATCCTCATTTGCAAGGAGAAAGTCCCCATGGAACCCAACGAAGCCCAGGAATTGCAGGAGAACGCCGAACACGGATCGCACGAATCCACCCTCCGCCCCGTCGCCTTTACGATGGCTGTGCTGGCCGTGCTGGTGGCCGTGGTCACCGTGCTGGGCCATCGCACCCACACCGAGGCCATCCTCGACCAGAACAAGGCCACCGACCAGTGGAATGAATACCAGGCCCACAAGATTCGTTCCAACGACACTTTCCTGGCCGCCGATCTGCTCAGCGCTCTGACCGTCGCCGACCAGGAAGCCGCGCGCAAAATCGCCAAGGGCTATGCCGATCACCAGGCCAAATGGACCGATGAGCTGAAAGACGACAAGGAAAAAGCCGAGGCCTTTGAAGCCAAGGTCGAGCAGGCCGAGGCGCGCGCCAACCGCTTCGATCTGGGCGAGGCGCTGCTGGAGATCGGCCTCGTCATCACCTCGGTCACGCTGCTCACCCGGCGTCGCGCCTACTGGTATCTGGGCATCGTCTTCTCCGTTGCCGGAATCGTATCGGCGGCTTCGGTGCTGTTGCTCAAGTAGCGGCTTGCGTTCGAGCGGAGCCCGTGCATCGAGTATCCGGATTTGAGGTCGGCACGTGAGCATCCGTTGCCGCACGCTGTGGGCGGAGACTCTCGTTCCAATGCAGTAGCCTGTGGTAGACTTGCGGCCATTATGAACCCTCGCTCGTTCCTGGCGTTTTTCCTGCTCTTAGGCGCCCCGCTTCTGGCCCAGGCGCCTGCCTCTACCCCAGCGACCCAGATCCACACAAGCGACATCGGCTTCAGCTACAGCATTCCCGCAGACTGGGAAGTCGTCGATACCAAGCTGACGCTTCCCGAAGTGCGGCAGAAGGTGGAAAATGAGGCCGTCAGCGAGGACGAAAAGAAAGGCGCCGCCTGCGCTCAGGTCGCGCTGACTGCCCGCCACGGCGCGCCTGCCTCCGTGGTGGTCGTTGTGGCGTTGCCCTTTGCCTGTTTTGGGCAGGAGATGACCGACAAGGACCTGCCGAGCTTTGCCTCCGGCGCTTCGGAGGGCCTCAAGAAGAGTTTTGACATCTCCGGCCCGATCCACGGCGCCTACTCGCTGGGCGCGCACAATCTCTGGATCGAACGCGCCACCGGCGCTCTCATCGGACACCCCGAGGTCAAGTACACGGTGGAGACGGTTTGCAGCATACTCAAGAAGGGCGCCGTCTGCTGGATGGCCATGGCCGCCGACGATGCTGCGCTCCAGACCTTCGAGCACGGCGCTGTCACGCTGGACGGCGAAGCCGCCCCCGCGCTGGTCCCGGCCGAGGCCTTCGCCAAGAAGCCATCCTAGGAACCCGGCAAAGAGATCGGCACTACTCCGCAGGCATCTGCTCCAGCTCTTCGATAGGCCGCGGGCTGCCCTTCGCCTTCACCTGTGCCGTAGTCAGCAGAAACACCGCCGCCACTTCCGGCCTGCACCGTGCTCCACGGCTCGGACTCGCGTGACGTTCATGCGATTGCCCTGCCGGCTGTAGGTGGAGGATTGAGGATTCGTGCTGTTCGAGGTAGACTATGGCCCTTGAACGAAAACAGCGAGGTGACGCGAATGAAACCTGACCGCCCTCTGATCCTGTCTGTGCTGTTGCTGGCAGCAGGGCTGGGATTTATCTTTGGATATTGCCACGGAACTGTGGGTTTGAACGCCGCTATCCCGGTTTCGGGGGCGTCTTTCAATCTCTGCACCACGACCACTGGACCAGGCGCCCTGGGCGGGTTCGCGCTGACTGTGTTGGGGCTTCTGCTGCTGATCTGGGCGCTGCTTTGCGCGATCGTTTCACAGATCAGGCTGATTGGTCAGGGTCGAAAACGGGAGGAGTCGGCGAAGGACGTATTCCCTGGATACTGATTCCGGGCATTTGCGTCGCGGGCAGACTCCGAAG
>JBKQRH010000006.1:0-21350 GCA_052326045.1 Occallatibacter sp.
GGCCAGCCGCTAAGTGCTCCCGCTCAAACCCAATAGAAACCCAATTCGCGCTACAATCGAGGCAGAACGTCGGGGCGTAGCGCAGCCTGGTAGCGCATCTGCTTTGGGAGCAGAGGGTCGGGGGTTCAAATCCCTCCGCCCCGACCAGTATAAGTAATTGATAAATATAGATATTATGCTACTTCAGCGGAATCCTTTTGACACGGTGCCTGGTTCTGCGGCAATATAGGGCGAAGATAAGGCGAATATAGGAATCCTGCCATGCCCTCCGCTGCCCTATTGCGAATCGAGATCGAGCGCGCTTTGGAAGGCCGCTTTCCGGCGGCGCTGACACCTGCGGTGCGGACCATCCGCGAAGTGGCGCCGACTGGAATAGCCGAAGTGGACGGTTTGCTAGGCGGTAGCTTGCCGGTGGGAGCAATCAGCGAAGTGACGGGGCCAGAGTCCTCGGGGCGGACGACTCTGGCGCTGGCGTTTCTGGCACAAAGGACACAGGAGGGCAAGGTCTGCGCCTGGGTCGATGCCGGCGACGCGTTCGATCCGGAGACGGCGGCGTCCAGTGGGATACTGCTGAGACAACTTCTCTGGGTACGATGCCGTGAGAATGCGGCGCAGAAACGGGCGCGAACGCCGGAAAACTCTTCGCATGGAAGGACCAAACCCGGCGCGCAAATCTGGACCCGGCTCGACCAGGCATTGCGCGCAACCGACCTGCTTCTGCAGGCGGGGGGATTTGCGGCTATCGTGCTCGACCTGGGAGACACGGCAACCGACCAAGCCAGCAGAATTCCGCTTGCCACGTGGTTTCGCTTCCGGCAGGCGGCAGACCGGGTTTGTACCTCTCTGGTTGTGCTTAGCCAAATTAGCTGTGCGCAATCGGGCGCGGCAGTGGCGCTGGAGTGTGCGCCTCTGCGCGCTGAGACGGCCGGCGAGACGATGCTCAGCGGCCTTCGCTATGAGATCGGCCGCCGACGCGAACGTTTTTCGCCATTGGCCATGAATATGCGCAAGCCACCGGCCACGACCTGGGCCGCTACTTGCGCGTGGAATGCGGAGCGAAGTGCATGAGCCGGGAGCTGTATGCCTGTGTTCATGCCGCGGAGTTTCCCGCGCAGGCTTTGATGCGCCTGCGACCGGATTTGCGGTCGGAGCCGATGGCTGTGCTCGATGGCCGTTCGCCGCTGGAGACGGTCTGTGCCTTGAACCGCAATGCGCGACTGCGTGGCGCTTCGCTGGGGATGACGCGGCTGGAGGGCGAAGCCATTGCCGGTCTGCGTCTGTTACCGCGATCCACCGATGGCGAGACGACGGCGCGCGCTGTGTTTCTGGAATGCGCGGCCAACTTCTCGCCACGTATTGAAGAAGTGAGCAATGGGACTGCCTGCGCATTCGTACTCGACATTGCGGACACGGAGCTGCTCTTTGGCCCGCCCGTGAAACTGGCCGAGCGTTTGCGCGCCGCGCTGGCCGAGGCCGGTTTTCGCGCCTCAATCGCGGTGAGCGCAAACTTCCATACCGCGCGTCTGCGGGCAGCAGCTTCACGCGGCATCACGGTGATCCCTGAAGGCGAAGAAGCTAACGCGCTGGCGAAGTTGCCTATCGCCGCATTGTGCCTTGCCCCTGAGCACGAAGAGACCTTTGCAATCTGGGGTATTCGCACACTGGGCGAATTGGCTGCGCTGCCCGAGGTGGAACTCATCTCCCGGCTTGGCGCAGAGTCTCGCAAATGGCGCGAATTGGCCATGGGCGCAGCTTCGCACACCTTCCAGCCGATCGAGCCTGAATTCGCACTGAAGGAGTGTTGCGAGTTTGAGAATCCCGTCGAACAGATGGACTCGCTGCTCTTCATGGGCGCGCGCATGATTGATTGCCTGGTGGCGCGCGCCGCAGCAAAGGCGCCGTCATTGGCAACGCTCACCGTGCAGATGAAATTGGAGGGCGGCCATGTTCACCGGCGCATGATACGGCCCGCGCTGCCCTCAGCGGATCGAAAGTTTCTGCTCAAGCTGCTGCAACTGGAAATCGCCGCGCATCCGCCGCAGGCAGCTGTGCTTTCGCTGACGCTAACCGCTGAAGCAGCGCAATCCAGCAAGGTACAACTTGGGCTCTTCGCGCCACAGACGCCGGAACCTTCGCGGCTTGATGTAACAATTGCCCGGCTCAAGGCGATTGCCGGCGAAGATCGCGTCGGCTCGCCTGTGCTTGAAGATACGCACCGGGCTGGCAGCTTTCGCATGGCAAACTTTGTCGCGGAGAATCGTCCTGTCCGGCCAAAGGTTCAATGCCAGCACTTGGCTCTGCGAAGAATGAGGCCGCCGCTCCCGGTGCGCGTGGTGATGCGCGCCGACCGGCCTGCACTCTTTAACGACGGCCAGCGCAGCTATCGGGTTGAGGCGGCCTTCGGTCCATGGCGCAGCCAAGGGAGTTGGTGGGCCACAGACGCATGGAATACCGATGAATGGGACGTACTGGCGCAAGCGCAGGACAGTACCGCTGTCGTTTGCATCCTGGTGCTCGACCGCGCAAAGGACCGCTGGCGCCTTGAGGCTTTCTATGACTGAAAGCAACGATTATGTAGAGTTGCATACCTCCAGCGCATTCAGTTTTCTTGAGGGCGGCTCTCAGCCGGAGGCGCTCGTCGAGCGTGCTGTGCAACTTGGATTCACGGCAATGGCACTTGCGGATCGCAACGGACTCTACGGCGCGGCGCGCTTTCACACCGCCGCAAAGCGACATGGCCTCCGCGCGCACATCGGCGCGGAGATTGCGGTCAGTTCCTTCGGCAACCGGCTCACGCCGCCAGCATGGCTGTCGCATCAATGTCCGAAAGAGCCGCCGCGCCTGCTCTTGTTCTGTGCTTCGCAAACCGGATACCAGAATCTCTGCCAGCTCATCACGCGCTTCAAGATGCGCGAGACGACCAAGGCCGAAGGCGCGGCCACGCTCGACGATCTTGAAGAGTTCTCCGCCGGGCTGATCTGTCTCACCGGCGGCGACGAAGGCCTGCTTGCTGCCGCATTGGCAAATGCGGGCTCTACAGAAGCACGCAAAATCGCCGAGCGCCTTTCTTCGATCTACGACCGCCGCAATCTCTATCTCGAACTCCAGCGCCATCGCCAACGCGACGAGGAATCTCGCAATCAATCGCTCCTCAACCTTGCGCCAGAATTGCATCTGCCGGTAATCGCTACCAACGGCGTGCGCTACGCAACGGAGCAGGACCGCGAGATTCTCGACGTGCTGACCGCGATTCGCCATCACACTACGCTCGACAAAGCAGGCCGTCTGCTGACAGTGAATGCCCAGCGCCTCTTGTGCTCTGGCCACCAGATGGATGCACTCTTCCACGAGATTCCCGAAGCTATCACCAATACGCGCATCGTGAGCGAGCGTCTTGCATTCACGCTCGACGATCTTGGCTATGAGTTTCCTCAGTATCCGGTTCCAGAGTGCGAAACGATGGACAGCTTTCTGGCCAAACGCGTCGAAGAAGACGTGCGCTTGCGCTACACAGTACAGTCCAAGCGGCATCTGCTCGACAAGGTCCGTGCGCAGGTCGAGCACGAACTGAGGCTCATCGCCAAGCTCGGTTTTGCCGGATACTTCCTTATCGTCTGGGATCTCATTCGCTACTGCCAGAAGCATGGAATCCTTGTGCAGGGACGCGGCTCTGCAGCCAACTCCGCTGTCTGCTACGCGCTTGAGATCACTGCTGTTGATCCCGTCGGCATGGAGTTGCTATTCGAGCGGTTCCTGAATGAGAATCGCGGCGAATGGCCGGACATTGACCTTGACCTGCCCTCTGGCGATCAACGCGAACAGGTCATTCAGTACGTCTATGAGCGTTACGGCCAGCTCGGCGCAGCGATGACCGCCAACGTCATTACCTATCGCAGCCGCTCAGCCTCGCGCGAGGTCGGCAAGGCGCTCGGCTTCGAGGAGGAGCAGATCGCGCGGCTCTCCAGCCTCATGGGCCACTGGGAGTGGCGCGGAGAGAACGACACAATGGAGCGCCGCTTCGAGCAGGCAGGCTTCGATATTCGCCATCCGCGCATCAATCGCTATCTCGACCTCTGCCTGCGCATAAAGGATCTGCCGCGACATCTCGGCCAGCACTCCGGCGGCATGGTTATCTGCGCCGGAATGCTTAACCGCGTCGTCCCCATCGAGCGCGCCTCCATGCCGGGCCGCACCGTCATTCAATGGGACAAGGAAGACTGCGCCGACCTCGGCCTTATCAAAGTAGACCTGCTCGGTTTGGGCATGATGGCCGTGCTCAAGGACTCTATCGAATTGATCCCGGGCTACTACGGAAAGGACGTGGACGTTGCCACTCTGCCAGAAGACCCGCTCGTCTACGAGACGTTGCGCAAGGCGGACACCGTGGGAATGTTTCAAGTGGAGAGCCGCGCGCAGATGGCTTCGATTCCACACAACGCGCCCACGCACTTCTACGACCTCGTGGTGCAAGTGGCCATCATCCGTCCCGGTCCCATCGTCGGCAAGATGATGCACCCATATATGCGCCGCCGTCAGGGCAAAGAAGAGGTCACTTATCCGCATCCCTCCCTTGAGCCAGTCCTGAAGCGCACTCTTGGTGTGCCGCTCTTCCAGGAACAGCTTCTACGCATGGCCATGACGGTTGCCAGCTTCTCTGGCGCAGAGGCGGAGGAACTACGCCGCGCCGTTGGAATGCGCCGATCCATGCAGCGGATGAAAGACCTCGAAGGCCGCTTGCGCGCCGGGATGACGCGCAACGGCATCGGCCCGGCCGCGCAGGACAATATAGTGCAAGGCATTTCTTCATTTGCCATGTATGGCTTCCCAGAATCGCACGCCGCGAGCTTCGCCCTGATCGCCTATGCCTCGGCATTCCTCAAGGTCCACTACCTTGCCGCATTCACTTGCGGCCTGCTCAACAATCAGCCGATGGGCTTCTACTCGCCCGCCGTGCTCATCAAGGACGCGCAACGCCACGGCTTGCGCGTTCGCCCCATAGACGTGCAGCGTTCCGAATGGCTCTGTACTTTGGAACCCGAACCCAACGGTTCGCTCTCGCTTCGCATCGGTTTCGATTACGCCAAGGGGCTCCGGCAATCGTCCGCAGAAGAGATTCTCGCTGCACGGAACCTCGATGGAATCTTTGCATCCGTCGACGGCCTGGTCCGGCGAGTGCCTGCACTCAACCGCAACGAGCTTGTTGCGCTTGCCAGCATCGGCGCACTCAACTCGCTTGGCGAAGTAGAACATCGACGCGATGCCCTCTGGCAGGTAGAGCAGGCTGGTCGTCCAGTCGGTCCACTGCTGCGGGGTGCGGACAGTGCGCGCACCGGCAAGATCGATCCAACGCCCTTGCAGCAGATGACCACCGACGAACGCTTGACCGCCGATTACGCCGGGACTGGCCTCACAACTGGCCCTCACCCCATGGCGTACCACCGTGAGACTCTGAGGCAAGATGGCATCCTGTCAGCAGAGGAGCTCGCACAGGGGCACAGCAATCAACCCGTCCGCATCGCCGGATGCGTGATCGCCCGTCAGCGCCCAGGCACGGCCAAGGGCTTTGTCTTTCTCTCGCTTGAAGATGAGACCGGTATCGCCAACGTCATCCTCGCTCCCGATGTCTTCGAGCGCGATCGCACTGTCGTCACACGCGCCCGATTCCTTTTGATCGAAGGTCTGCTTCAGAATCAAGATGGCGTGATTCACGTCAAAGCGCAGATCATATCACCGCTCGAAGTTACAAGCGTCGCCTGGCAGGGCAATTCCCTTCTCTGAGCGAGCCATTCCCTGTCTTGGCATCGTCTGCGCCCCGCGCTCCGTTGTCACCCCGAACTGACGCTTCTTCCGGTATGCATCGAGATTCATACAACGATATGATGCTTGGATTTCCACTTTGTCTCCTGGCCAGAGCCAATAGTTCCCAGTTGCCTCCGCTCGCGATCTTCTTGCATTCGTTCCAAGGCTGTCCTCGCGGGAATCACAAGCCGACCCAGAGCCAAATACGGGCGAAGGAGCGCCGATGACTGCGTCTAGCCCGAGAGTAAGATTGTGGTCGGAGGATCTGCGATGAGAGCAGCCGTATTCGATTCCAGATCGAGTCCTCCCGGTGGTTGGGTTTCGATCGAAGATCTCCCCCGGCCTCAGCCGCAACCTGGAGAGGTGCTTCTGAAGGTCATCGCCTGTGGCGTTTGCCGAACCGATCTCCATATCGTCGAAGGCGACCTGCCGCCCATCCTGCCGCGCATTGTCCCCGGTCATCAGATCGTCGGCGAGGTGGTGCAAGGCGCAACTCCGGACCTGCCGGTTGGAGCGCCCGTAGGCGTCTCCTGGATGGGCGGGGTTGACGGCGACTGTTGGTTCTGCCGCCACGAGATGGAGAACCTCTGCGATCATCCCGTTTTTACCGGCTACTCAGTGAACGGCGGCTACGCGGAATATGCATCGGTTCGCGCCGGCTTCACCATCCCCTTGCCGGCGGGCCTCGACGCTTCCCACGTCGCCCCGCTGCTCTGCGCGGGCATCATCGGCTTCCGCAGCCTCCGCGTCGCGGGAGTGCAGCGCGGAGAACGCGTCGGTCTCTTCGGCTTTGGGAGCTCGGCATCGCTGGCCATTCGCGTCCTCCAGTCCTGGGATTGCGAAGTCTACGTAGTGACCCGCGGCGAAACTCACCGCGAGGCCGCGCAGTCTCTCGGCGCCACCTGGGTCGGTGACGAAGACGCAAAGCCTCCCACCGAGCTTGATCGCGCCATCACCTTCGCTCCCAGCGGGAAGGTTGTCGTCAGCGCTCTCGCCGCCCTGCGCAAAGGCGGAGTGGTGGCCATCAACGCCATTCACCTGGATCAGATGCCAGCCTTCGACTACGACAAGCTGCTTTGGGGCGAGCGCCAGATTCGCAGTGTAGCCAACATGACCAGGCAGGATGCCTGCGATTTTCTGGTCTTGGCTCGCGAGCTGGATTTCTGCCCGCGTGTCGTCACCTTCTCCCTCAAGGACGCGAACAAGGCGCTCGAGGCAGTGAAGCATGAGACCGAGAATGGACCGGCGGTGATCGTTCTTTAGGGAGCCCCTGAACAAGTCCTGATTTCAAGATCACATTCCCTCAGGAGCTAAAGCCCGTGCTTATTTTGCTGCATTTACGGCACGACTAAAGTCGTGCCCTGACACATGTCGGCGTTTTTTCGACTTGTTCAGAGAACCTTTAGGAGATAGTTCTTTGGGTAGCGGCCAGAACGACTCAAAACCGCGAACTCGGCATCCCGCTCAAATGCTCATGGCGCTCGACATGAATTGTTATGCAGATTTGATTCTTCTGTGCTTTTCTGGCATCTAACTTCTTGAGGTATTCTCATGGCCAACATCCTCCCTGCCGGAACAGCGGCGCCGGAGTTCAGTCTGCACGTCACGCCGGACCAGAAGCTCTCCCTGAGCGAGTTGCGGGGAAAGCCAGTCATCCTGGCGTTTTACCCGGCCGACTGGAGCCCGGTTTGCGGCGACCAGATGGCCCTTTACAACGAGATTCTGCCCGAGTTTCAGAAGTACGGAGCGGAGTTGGTGGGAGTGTCAGTCGATGGCGCTTGGTGTCATGAGGCATTCGCCAAGGATCGGCGCCTCCGCTTCCCGTTGGTGGCGGACTTCGAGCCGAAGGGCGAGATTGCCCGGTCTTACGGGGCCTATCGCGCCGAAGAGGGTGTCTGTGAAAGAGCGCTTTTTGTCATCGACCGCAACGGGGTTATCGCTTGGAGCTACTTGTCACCGGTTGCAATCAATCCCGGAGCCGACGGTATCCTGCAAGCACTTGAGAATCTGCCCAAATAGGACACGTCCATGAGCAAGCTTTCGATTGCGGTCAGCGCGGAAGACCACATCCAGGGAGACCCGGCCGCGGAATGCAGTCTGGTCGAATATGGGGACTATGAGTGCCCGCACTGCGGACGGGCCTATCCGATCATGAAGAGATTGCAGAAGCACTACGGAAAACGTCTCTCCTTTGTCTTCCGCAATTTTCCGCTGAGCCAGATGCACCTGTGGGCAGAGAAGGCTGCTGAAACGGCCGAATTTGCCGGAGCTCATGGCAAGTTTTGGCAGATGCATGATCTGCTCTTCGAGAACCAGGAGAGCTTGCGTGATGCCCTCTTCGTGCAATTGGCGGCAAAGCTTGGCCTGTCTTCTTCGCAATTGCAAACTGCTCTTGTGGAACAGACATATAGCGCCCGCGTGCGGGCCGACTTTGCGGGAGGCGCCCGTAGCGGCGTGAACGGAACTCCGACGTTCTTCATCAATGGTCAGCGTCACAACGGACCGTTCGATTTCGATTCCCTCAGCATGGCCATCGATCGAGCGCCGGGACTGCACACACCCCAAGGCGAATAAACGCCATCAGTTCACGGTGCTGCTTGAGTACAGCTAGGCCGCCGATCGAGCTAGACCATTTGAGGGATAGGGGCAGTGCCGACGAATGGCTGCGGCTCTAGCCGTGAAAACGCGAGATCAAATACAAGATAGCCGATAAGACGATGCTGATCAGGATGCACGTGCCGAGAGGGAAGTACACGGAGAAGTGTTTGCCTTTGTGGGCTATGTCGCCCGGCAATCGGCCCAGGGGCAGGCCCATGCGTCCCGCGAGCAGCAGGACAGCTCCGAGGACGGCAAGCAGGAGGCAGAAGCCGAGAAGCGCTTTGCAAAGCTCATTCATGGACAGCGTTTCGTATGCCCATCCCGGCTAGGATACAGTACATTGGTGGAGAGCTAAAATCGGTTGGGCGCTCCGGGGGCAAGGGGGTCGAATGCAGATTCTCACTTTGGTCGCGGGGATTGTTTGTCTGTTTGCCGTGCTGCTCGATGCCTTTCAGACCATCATTCTGCCCCGCCGCGCTTCAGGACGTTTTCGGCTCACGCGTATTTTCTTCATCGTTACCTGGAACCCATGGGTGTTCTTCACCAAGCGGCTTTGCGGTCCGCGCAGACGGGAATCCGTCTTCGGCTTTTACGGGCCTATGTCGCTGATTTTTCTGCTAGCCATGTGGGCAACTGGGTTGGTGGTGGGCTTCGCGCTCATCTTTTATGCCTTGGGCAGCCCATTCAACGACAGCGTTCAGGGGCCGGGCTTTCGATCGGACCTTTACGTGAGCGGAACCACCATCTTTACGCTGGGGCTGGGGGACGTGATGCCGCGCAGTGCCTGGGCCCGCGCGTTCGTCATTTTGGAATCGGGTACCGGGCTGGGCCTGCTGGCTGTCGTGATGGGCTATTTCCCGGTCCTGTACAGCGCCTTTTCGCGTCGCGAGGTGAGTATCTCGCTGCTGGATGCGCGCGCCGGATCTCCGCCGACGGCCGCGGAACTGATGCGCCGCCATTCCTATAAAGGCGCGGAGCAAGCTCTCTCGCTGCTGCTGGTGGAGTGGGAACGCTGGTCGGCGGAACTGCTGGAGAGCCATATCTCCTACCCGCTGCTCTGCTATTTTCGTTCGCAGCATAGCAACCAGAGCTGGATCAGCGCTCTGACGGCCGTGTTGGACACTTCGGCGCTCCTGATTGCCGGGGTGCGGGGGCACGAGGCGCGTCAGGCTCAGTTGACCTTTGCCATGGCGCGCCACGCAATGGTCGACCTGGCTCAGATTTTCTCACTTACCCCGG
This sequence comes from Occallatibacter sp., assembly GCA_052326045.1. Classification (GTDB taxonomy): domain Bacteria; phylum Acidobacteriota; class Terriglobia; order Terriglobales; family Acidobacteriaceae; genus Telmatobacter. Next base: position 9,637 of record JBKQRH010000006.1, read on the forward strand.
TCAACGACGCTCCCGACCGGCTTCCCCCCGAGCGTTACGATCAGCTTTATGATCTGCTCTGCCAAGACGGCATAAGCGTCTGCCGCGACCCTCACTCCATCGACAGACTTCGCGATATGCGTGCGCTTTACGAGGGCTATGCCGAGGCGCTGAGCGGCTATCTTTGCATGCCACTGCCGCCGTGGATCGCCGACCGTCCGCACAAGGACAACTGGCTCGCAGTGGCCAAACTGCGCGCCCAGAGCGAGGCGGCCAGTTCGCCATCCGACACGACAACGCCGGCCAATCATGAGCCGCAGAGCTTCGCCGCGCTGGTGGATGATCGCCACGAGTTTTGAGGCAAGAGGCCTACGGCGGATTTGGGCCCCGAGAGCGGCCGGCGCGAACTCGTTCAAAAGCATTCTCGAATTCCCGATGTCGGCGGGCAATCTCGTAAGAGGCTCCCCGGGCGCCCACGTCAGCGGGATTGCATTGTGGGAAAATGAGGAGCCCACATCCCAACTGGTCCAGGGTCAGCGTCAACGAGGTAGCTGACGGGGAACTTCGCCCGAATGGATCCCACAAGTGAACCATGCGTAACGATCACCAAGAGACGGCTGCATCCTCAACTTGTTGATTCCGAAAAACTTCGACACGCATCTTAGGATAAGTCCTGTTGAGTCGACCAGTGTCATGGGATCTCATGACCGAGTCTATGATTGAAGATTGCCGGCGCAATGGGCGTTTGTCAGGCCAGATCCTGCCCAACTTCGGTACCACTGCCGGCCGATCCAGGCCAAGGGCCGGGGCGGTCCCTCGGTTTGATACTCGGCGATTTAGCGTGAATCGAGAATCCCTACCGGCGATATGGGCGCTTCCCGAAACCGATTCTGCCTGGTGGGCTGCACGTTGACCGTTCCTGGCTTAGCGGAAACCTGGTACACACTCCCGCGCGGTCCACTGCCTGTCGGTTCACGGCAACTGTTTACCACAGGGTAACTTCCGAATTGGCGACAATACACCCAGTGCTTACGAAGCTTTTCGAAATCCGGATGGAGGGAGCGCTCCGGCGTCGTTTACGGATCACACACGAAGAACGTAGGGCGGCGTTGCAGGGTCCGCTCCGCCCCGTCTTCAGGCATCAAGCTGACAGTCCAGTTCAAGGCCACAGTTGGAGCAAGTGAGTAGTTGTCGGTGTTGGGGGTATATCGTGCGACAGTTTGTCATCGAGGACAATCTGAAGACGTTTGACGGATGGTTGAACAATCGGGATCGGAACCAGAGCAACGCAAAGGGGCGGCAATGCGAAACTGTTAGGATTGGCAGTGATCTTAGTTGGCGGGAGGATTGGGCATGAAGCGGATTCAGCGTTCAATGTGGGCGCAGATTGGGGTTGTGGTGTTGCTGGCCGTTGGGACTGCGCGGATGCCGATGGCGACGGCTGCGGCGGATCCGCTCGTAGTAAAGACCAGCGCCGGGCTTGTCCGGGGACTGCCGCGCGAAGGCGGCGGGGCGAGGTTTCTGGGGATTCCGTTTGCACAGCCGCCGGTGGGGACACTGCGGTGGCGCGAGCCGCTTCCGGCGAAGGCATGGAGCGGGGTAAAGGATGCTGCGGCGTACAGCGCGCCTTGTGCGCAGCCTGACTTGGGCGACTGGAACCGGCACGATGCGGAGAAAGGGCAGGAGGATTGCCTATATCTGAACGTGATTACGCCGGCATGGCCTAAAAAGGGGCTCCTGCCGGTGATGTTCTGGATTCACGGGGGCGCAAACGAGGGCGGTTCGGGAATGAGCGACCTCTACACCGCGGGCACGCTGGCCGACCACGGGGTGTTGGTGGTGACTGTGAACTACCGGCTGGGAGTATTCGGGTTTCTGGCGCATCCGGAGCTGACGGGGGAGTCGGCCCATCACGCTTCAGGGAACTACGGGCTGATGGACCAAATCCTGGCGTTGAAGTGGGTGATAGCGAATATTGAGCGGTTTGGGGGTGATGCGAAGAACATTACGGTGTTTGGGCAGTCGGCCGGGGCGATGGATACAGGGATGCTGATGGTTTCGACGGCGAAGGGGCTGTTTGAGAAGGCTATCGAGGAGAGCGGCGCGCCGATTGACCCGATGATGGCGCCGCTTGCAGAGGCTGAGGGTGCGGGGAAGAGATTTGCGGCAGCGATGGGAGCTCCGGAGGGGGCGGGGCAAATTGCGTATTTGCGAGGGATTCCGGCGGGAGAGATGATCAAGAAGCTGACGGCGCATGAGCCGCACCAGCGGTTTGGGCCGGTGGTGGATGGATGGGTGCTGACGCGCGCTCCGGCTGAGGTCTTTGCGGCAGGCGAGGAAGCGGCAATTCCGCTGCTGTTTGGGACGACCACCAGGGAGTTTGGGGGAAATCAAACACCAGACCAGTTGCGGGCGATGATCACGGCGATGGCCGGACAGCATGCCCCGGAGGCGCTTAAGGTGTATGGGCTGGCGGATGGCGGGGCGGGGACGAACGATCCGGTGTACGGCTCGGCGGCGGACCAGATTGCGGCGGATATGATGTTCCGATGCCCGGCCACAGCGGAGGCGCGGTTGCACACGGCGGCCCACCATGCGACCTTCCAGTACGAGTTCAATCATCCGGTTCCGGGACAGCCAGACGCGATTCATTCGACTGAGTTGTCGTTTGTGTTTGGGTATTACCCCAAGGAGGGAAACCTGGCGGGCCCATACGCGGCGGCAGATTTGAAGTTTGCAGACATGGTGGAGAGCTACTTTACGAACTTTGCGAAGACGGGGAATCCGAATGGGGCGGGGCTGCCGGTATGGCCGGAGTTGAGCGCGGAAGCCGCGTATGTGAAGTTCACGCGAGAGGGAACGGTGGAAGAGGGGAAGGACCTGCGTGGGGGCCCGTGCAATGTATTCCGAGACGTAATTGAGGCGCGAATGAAGCAGGGAAAGTGAGATGGGCATGACGCGCGCTGGGCTGATGGTGGAGCTTGCGGTGCTGTTTGTAGGAATGCCGCTGGGGTATCGCTTCTCATAAGTGCTGCTAGGAGGGCCACCGGACTTCAAAGAAACGCATGGTGTGAAACCATTGCACTGTTGGACCGCTTCGCTCACTCGCTGAATTGCGGATACAACTCCTTCCCCTTCCACTTAGCCGCGTATGATACTCCACGAGCCCCCCAATCCAGCGGCAATGTGTGTCTCCGTGGCGTTCTGGATGTATTACCGGCTACCCGTCCCCTACTCGGTTTGCGGCCAGCTTCGGATGGTTTCTGGGGCGAATATCTGGCAAAGGGAAGAGCAGACGACCCGACCGGAACCCGCAAGACCGGGCCAAGTCGGGGCTGGAAACGCGCCTCGGGCTGTTAGCGTCAACCGAGGATCGCGCCTGGACAGATTGGCGGACGCCGTCTGACATTCCGGTACTAGAAATTCGAGACGGGTGGAGGGCCATCAATCCCACGATGAGGTTGTACCACTCCGTGAACGACCGCTGGCATGGCAAGTCAGACGGCGACCGAAAAGGGTTCACTACGTGGAGAGCTCTCACCTCACTGATCCAGCTACCACGCTCCTCGCTGAGGTCTGGAATCTTCGGCTGAAAGCCGCGCGACCATCGTGGGTGACCTGAGTCACATACGAAATTCCTTGTCACACAAACGCTAGTTCTATCCGTTCTCTATACGCAGATGCTTTGCGGCTTTCCGCGCACGAGGGTGTCTGAGATGAGGACGAGGGAATGCAGCTGATGGCTGAGGTCGCGGAGGAAACCGGCGCCGCTTCACGGTCTGAGATGCTGCTCCTGGCCCAGCCCTCCATGGACGTAGAGCAGGAAGTCATACGCGCCTATGAATCGCTCCGGCCGCCGGTGTATCTCTACCTGGCGGCTGTGGCGGGTGATGCATCGGAAGCCGAGGACATCTGCCAAGAGGTTTTCCTGCGCCTCTTTGTCTACTGTTCCGACCGCGGCATGGTCGCGCCCGAGCGCATGCGGTCCTGGGTCTTTCGGGTTGGTCACAACTTGGCCATCGATCGCATTCGCATGCGGAAGTTCAGGCGGGAACTGGATGGGGACGATCCGCTTCCGATGCTTCTCCAGTTGCCGGATGCCGGCCGGACGCCGGAAGAGACCGTGCTGGAACGCGAGCGATTGGAAGTCGTCCAGAGGAGGCTCGCCCAACTGTCGAGCCAGGAACAGCACTGCCTTTATCTCCGGGCAGAAGGGTTTCGTTATCGGGAAATAGCGGAGATTCTAGGCATAACCAGTTCGAGCGTGGCGGAGTTTCTTCGCCGCGCGCTACGCAAGCTCATGAGAGACAGTCATGCTTAACCTATTCCAATCCGACGACCGGCAGGGACCGTGGCATCCGCGCGAGGATGACCTGCTGCTCTACATCGATGGAGAGTTGCCGGCGCGGCGTCAGGCGCGTATCGGCGCGCACCTGAAAGCCTGCTGGGCGTGCCGGGCGAAGGTTGAGAAGGTGGAATCGACGATCACCGCGTTCATGGACTACCGCAGCCGTGCGTCTGCCCGGCTTGGCGGGATCACGTCAGACGACGCATTTCGCCTGCGCCTGCGCACACTGGCGCGGCAGCAGGGTTTGAAGCAATCGATGCGGAAATCTGTTGCGAGAGCGTGGCGACTCGCAGGCGGGGCGAATGTCCGGGTTCCCGTGATGGTTGCCGCGGGCGTGTTGGCGGTTGCGCTGCTGGTTTTGGGGTGGAAGTATTTTGCGCCGGCGCCGGTGAGCGCAAGGGAGCTTCTGGCCGACTCCAGCCTCGCTGAATCCGCCAGAGCCAATGATGTATCGGTGGTCCAGCATCGTTCGCTGCACTTGGAAAAACGCAGAAGCGGAGAGGCAAAGCCGATCGAGCGGCAGCGCATCGATGTATGGCATGCGGGCAAATCGGGAGTGACGGTGCGGCGTCTCTACGATGAATCCGGTCATCTTCTTGCCGCGGAGTGGCGCCGCCGCGACGGAAGCGCTGAGGTTTACAGTCCGCAGACGCGTCCCCGGCTCGAACTGCGGACCGAGTCGCCGCCGGCGATGCTGAACCACCCTGACGATCTCTGGCGTCTGGACCCCTCGGCCGCCAGTTTCGTCCAACTGGCCGGCGATGCTTCAGGCGCGAAGGTGTCGCGTCAGGGAGAAGACTTTCGCGTCAGCCTCGGCCCTGAGCATGCGACGGGGCATTTCCTGAAGGCCATACTCACGATTCGCAGGAACGGCCTTCGCGCCACAGGCATTGACCTCCGGCTTGCCGAGCCGGCTGCCCCGGCACTGGCCGGAGAGGGTCCACAGTCGGCTGTCTACGACTACTCCATTGCGGAAGATGGCTATGAGCAGGAGTCGCCGGAGAATACCCTGGCCCAGGTGTTTGAACCAGACTCCGTGTTGATGCCGCCAGCAGAGAGCCCGGCCTCAGCCGCCACACCGGACTTACAGGTTGAAACCACGTGGCTCCTCGACCAGATTGGCGCGACGCTCGGCGGCGAGATCACCGTCAGCATGGGCTCCGATGGGAGACTGCATGTGCAGGGCATTGTGCAGAACGAGGCGCGTAAGCAGGAGATTCTCACAGCGCTCAAGCCCATGCGCTCCAATCCCGCGGTCCAGATCGACATCCTGAGCTACTCCCAGGCGTTGCGCCGCGCCGTCACCACAGGGCACAGCATCGCGGCAGAAACATCCCGGGTCTCTGGCGGCAACTCCAACCTTTCCGCGCAGGCGGATATCAGCGAGTTCCTGGCAAGCCAGTCTCCGCCGCCTCCCGAATCGGAACTGCGCGAACGAGTCATGCGATTTTCCGCGGAGATCTGCGCAAACTCCAGCAACGCCGCCCGCCATGCCTGGGTGCTCAAGCACCTCGCGGAAATGGCCAGCTCGGGCAACGGCGAGAATCTCTCTGCGGATGCGCGGCGCCAGTACCTTTCGATGGTGGCCGTACACGCGCGGGAAGTGGAGCAAAGCACAAGACGGCTACAGCTCGAGCTTGACCCGATCTTCTTCGCGGGACTTCCGCCGCCCGGTGAGAGTCCGCCGCCGACGGAGCTATCACCGGCCATCGACCGGGTTCTCGAGGCGGCTTTGCGCAATGACAAGGCGATCCAGTCTGCTTTTGGCATCAGTATGGGCGTCGAATCTCCGGTCTCCATTCGCACCGCGGAGTTTCGCGAGTCAGTGCTGGAAACAGAAGAGCTTGCCTGCTGGATTGAGAAACAGGCCGGCGGTGAGTGCGTGGAACCCGGGCAGAATACAAAGGCGAGCCCATAACAAGCGGACACCTGTTGCGATCCGGACCGGCGTGGGGACCTGGATAAACAGCGTTTTACGGCAAGGAGCGAACCATGTTGGCAAGAGAAAGAGAAGTTCGCAGCATCGTAGGTCAGTTCCTGATCGTAGTCTGCATGCTGCTCGTGTGTGTTTCTGCGCGCGCGCAGGATGGGCAGGCGCCCGCCGAACTATCTGGAACAGTCACCGATGCCCACGGCTCCGCTGTGCCCCACGCGAAGGTGTCGGCGGCCAATGAAGGCACCGGCCTTGAACGGAATGTCAATGCCGATGCCAAAGGAGGATTTCTCATCCCGCTGCTTCCGCCCGGTGTCTACACCGTCACCGTCGATGGCGACGGATTTCCGCGTTTTCAAGTTGCCGGAATTGAGCTTCGCCCAGGGATGAATCTTCGCCTCCCGATCCAATTGCCTCCACTGACTAGCATCCGCGGCAAAGTCATCGATCTCAAATCCGGCGAGCCCATCGCCAAGGCCCTGGTGGCTATCCGGAGCCAGCATCTGCAGACGGTCACATCGGCGACTGGCGAGTTCCAGATCGATGACGTACTTCCGGGCAGGGCCGATCTTTACGTCAGCGCGGTAGGACTCGAACTTCTCCGAAAAAAACTCGACTTGAAAGCGGGTATTACAAATGAAGTGCAGCTGCTGTTGGGCCAGGACGCGTTGCGACGAACGGAAAGCGTGCGCGTCAACGCAGGCCCTTTTTCCCAGGTGCACACTGAAGCGCCAGTCGAACAGTCTCTCACCAACACTGAACTCAAAAACCTGGCCTCTGTGCTCTTCGACGACCCGATGCGCTCGGTCGAATCCTTGCCGGGCGTCGCCGCCAACAACGATTTATACTCCGAATTCGCGGTGCGCGGAGCCGGTCCGTCAGAGATCGGCGTCTTTGTTGACGGGGCGCTGCTTACCAATCCCTTCCACGACATACTCGACGACCGCGGCAACGCCTACTCCATCGGCCTGCTCCAAAGCGGATTCCTGGACTCGGTGGCGCTCCTTAGCAGCAATGTTCCCGCGCAATATGGTGACTTCACTGGGTCCGTTCTCGACGTTGATACGCGCGAAGGCGACTCCAGCCGCACTTCTTATCGCGCCGACGTCAGCATGGTTGCAGCAACCATGAGTGCCGAGGGTCCGATCGGCGCGGGCAGGAAAGCCACCTGGCTGGCCTCGGCGCGCAAGGATTACGTGGGTGTGTTTGTAGGCAAGAACAACGGTCTCGGGCTTAGATTCTACGACACGCACGGCACACTCGCCTATGCTCCCAATGCGCGTAACAAGATTCTCCTCAGCGGTATCTACGGGGAGACCAGTGTATCCAAGGACGACTCGAACGTTCTGGGCATCGATCAGCTCAAGGACGCCACCAGCAGCAGCGCCCTCGCCAGCGCACGCTGGATATGGTCCAACCGGATAGCGCTTTCGGAGGCGCAGTTCTATGCTTCCATCGATTCTGCGAACGACGAGGATATCGGCAATGAATTGCTCGAGCGGTCCAACGGCCTTGAGACCGGCTATCGCGAGGACTTCACGGTCCAACTCGGCAAACACGATGTCTTCGAGGCCGGCGGCATCTACCGCCTCGTCCGTCGCGATTACTTGAAAAATGAGCCGTGGAACTACGCCACGGAGACCTTCTCAAGCTCGCTTATCCGGAGCGCATCGTTTTCCAGTAACGTCTCCCAGCCTGGCGCCTATCTCCAGAACATTCTCTCCACGGCCGACAAGCGCATCAACGTGATCGTGGGCGGACGTTGTGATAATTTCAGCGTGAATAACCCAAGTGTCTTCCTGCCGCGGTTGAGCTTGTCCATCGCTCCACTGACTCAAACCAGGCTCACCCTGGCCGCCGGCCAGTACTCCCAGTTTCCTGATCTGGTTGATCTCTTTGGCGAATTCGGCACTCCTGCTCTCAGACCCCAGCGCTCCAATCAGGCCTCTGTGGCTATTGAGCAATTCTTGAGCGAACGCTTAAGGGTGCGCCTGGAAGCTTACGATCGCGAGGAACGCGACGGCATCTATTCCGTCGCCAGCCAGTTCCGGCTTGCGGCTCCAGGCGGAGCCATCCTCTTTCCGCAACTCGGCCCGGTTCTGGCCAACTCGCTGCGCGGCTACTCGCGCGGGCTGGAGTTTATCGTCCAGCGCCGCAGCGACAACGGCCTGACCGGTTGGATCGCCTATACGCTCGGCTACTCGCGGTTCACCGATGCGACTACTGCCGCGCGCTTCTGGGGCGACTACGACCAGCGCCACACGTTGAATGTCTTTGCGAGTTATCGCGCCGGCACCTCGCTCAACTTCAGTGCGAACGCGCGCTATGGCAGCGGCTTCCCCATCACCGGCTATGTTAGGGCGCCCTTCCAATACGAAGGTAACTGGTATTTCCCTCTCACCGCCACCCCGAATCAGATCCGCATGCCGGCCTATTTCCGGCTCGACACGCGAATAAACAAGGCTTTCTACCGCAAACATTCAAAGTTCACGCTGTACGCCGAAATCACCAACCTTACCGACCACTCCAATATGCAGTATTGGGGATTCGTTCCCGATATGGTTCAGGACGGGTACCTCGAAGCGGGACGCGGCAACCTCCTGCCAATCATCCCCAGCGTGGGAATCAGCGCGGAGTTCTAATCCTATTGCGCGGGCGCTTCCCGCTCCCGCTAGGAGTCCACCAAATGAAGAATACGAAGAAGCTCACGGGGCGCGCAACAATTTTCTTCGCCCTGATTTCAACTACGATCCTGGCCGGCTGTGGTGGAAACTCCAGTTCCAATCAGCAACAGCAGACGCCCCCTTCCACCGATCCCGACTCGAGGGCCGACGCCATGCTTGCGCAGATGACGCAGGACGAAAAGCTGCAGATGGTGATGGGAGGGCTGAACACCGACCTGACCTACGGTTACACCATTCCCCGGGGTGCCGGAGGATGGGTGCCGGGCATTCCCAGCCTGGGCATTCCGACCCTCTATATCTCCGACGGAAGCGTCGGGGTCAGCGCCGACGCGGGACAGGCAACTGTGCTGCCCTCGGCGATTGCCAACGCCGCCAGTTGGGATCTGAATGAAGCCACCAAGTATGGAACCGTCATCGGTGCCGAGCTCGCTGACTACGGGATGAATGTCAATACCGGCGGGAACGTGAATCTCACCGGGCGCGAACCGCGCGACGGGCGAACCTTTGAGACCAAGGGCGAAGATCCCATCCTCGCGGGAAAGATCAACGCTGCGCATATCTCCGCTGTCCAGGCCCAGCACATCATCGGCATGATGAAGCACTTCAGCTTCAATGACCAGGAGAGCGGCAGGTCGACCGCCAACGCGGTGATCGATGAGCGCGGCGGCCGCGAGAGCGATCTGCTGGCCTTTGAAATCAGCGTCAAGGATTCGAACGCCCAGTCGGTGATGTGCTCGTACAACCTCACCAATAGTATCTATAACTGCGAAAACAGCCATCTGCTCAACGACATTCTAAAAACCGATTGGTCATTCCCCGGCTTTGTCATGACAGACTGGTGGGCGACGACCGGCACCGTCGCCGGCCCCAACGCCGGGCTCGATCAGGAGCAGCCCAACCAGCAGTACTTCGCTACGCTCGGCAGTGCCGTCGCCAACGGTGCTGTCCCGCAGTCACGGCTCGACAACATGGTCCACCGCATCCTTCGCGCCATGTATGCCGCCGGCCTATTCGACTATCCGCAAACCATCCAGCCCATTCCCGCCCAGGCCGACGCCGCGATCGCTCAGGAAATCGAGGAGACGGGTGCGGTTTTGCTCAAGAACTTTGGTAGCCAGTTGCCGCTCAATGCCTCCGCGACTCAATCGATTGCCGTGATCGGCTCCCATGCCGACACATGGGTTCTTTCGGGAGGCGGTTCCGCACAGGTTGATCCGGTTGGCGGAGGAATCTCCGGGCCGCACCCGTGTCCGCCCTGCTGGGCCACCGTCACCTGGGTTCCCTCTTCTCCGCTCAACGCAATTCAGGCCGTGGCGCCTAATGCGCATGTCCAGTATGCTGACGGTTCTGACGCCGATGCCGCCGCCAACCTCGCTGCCTCGTCGCAGGTGGCAATCGTCTTTGTGAATAACTGGGGCAGCGAAGGCATGGACCAGGAAACCTTGGGGCTTACGGATTACGTCGACACTACGCCCATCGATCAGGACGCTCTCGTCTCCGCGGTTGCGGCTGCCAACCCCCACACCATAGTCGTGATTGAGAGCGGCGGACCCGTTCTGATGCCCTGGCTCAGCCAGGTCTCAGCCGTTCTTGAAGCCTGGTTCCCTGGTCAGAATGGAGGGCCGGCCATCGCCAATCTGCTCTTCGGCGTCGTCAATCCTTCAGGAAAGCTGCCGATTACCTTCCCGGCATCGGATGCGCAGTTGCCCCGGCCCGTCATCCCCCAGCCCCCTGATAATGTAACACCCTTCGATGTAAATTACATCGAGAGTTACAACGTGGGATACAAGTGGTTCGACTCCGAGGGGCTGACGCCGCTCTTTCCTTTTGGGTTCGGTCTTTCGTACACCACCTTCTCCATCACCAATGCCAGCCTGGCGAATAACCTCTCATCGGCGTCGAAGCCCAACATTCAGGTCTCGTTCACACTCGCCAACACAGGCGCCGTTGCGGGATCGGAGATTGCGCAGGTCTATCTCGGGCTTCCGGCATCGCTCAACGAGCCGCCGCGACGCCTTGTGGGATGGCAGAAAGTCCCTTTGCATCCAGGAGCTTCGCAATCCGTCACCATTGAAGTCGACGAGAACGACTCTTCGCATCCTCTGTCGTATTGGGATACGGGCAGCAATGCCTGGACACTCGGGGCGGGAACCTACACGGTCTACCTGGGCGACTCGGACAACGCGGCCACGCTCCAAACCGTGGGGACCTTCACTGTGACGCCTTGAAGTTTTGAGACTCGAACATCGTGTCACAAAGTCGCTGTAGATCTACGGAATCGTAAGATGATCAGTGATCTGTTTTACGTGCTGCATCATTCGTTGGGCCAACGATGATCCTCGCTTTACGCCAAATCGCCAATGCGCTAATCGAGCGTCTGGCAGGCAAATTCCAGGGTTCCGGTCGGTTGACCGGCTAACCGGACAGAACCCTTTGAGCGGCGCCGGTTTGGCGTAGTCCACCGGCCTGTACCGCTTGCGGTCCGGGGTTAGCCACCTACCCCGATGATGCTGTAGATCTGGTCGCCATGCATTCCGGCGGGAGGCAGCGGGCGCTAATGCCTGCGATGAGGATGCGGGGGGAGGCACCGCACCTCCTGCTCGGACCTGAGGAAGAGATCCATGCGCTTCAGGGAGGTGGTGTAGCGGTAGCGCTGGAGGGGAATGGAGTCGGAGAACGCCTTGGGGTTCGATGCCGATCTGGTGCTGCGCGAGGTTCCTGGAACTGCGCCACAACCAGGCCGCGGAGCAGGGCGGCGTGGCGAGGAGCG
>JBKQRH010000007.1:0-51600 GCA_052326045.1 Occallatibacter sp.
CCCACCCCGTCGGCAACAGCGAAAAGATAACCGTGCGCGGTGGCTTGTTCCGGCGTTGCGGGGATGAACGCTCCCATCGTATCTTCGTTATTCTTGCGAATTTTGCCGGGATCGCTGGCTTGGCCGAACTGAAGATCCAACATGGACGCCTCTAACTCGAGAATCCTTTGAAACGAAGCAGGCCGGATGCTTCAAAGGTTGTGAAGCATCCGGCGGTTACTTTCAGACTGGCTTGCGTGCACAATAACCTACTTGGCTTCGAGCAGGATTGCCTTGCCCTTCTTCTTCGATGAGAGGACGAAGTAGAAGGCGCCGTAAGCGCCCCATACGCCGGAGATGATCAGCGCGATAATTGGCTCCTTGAAGGTGCCGAGTCCGAAGAGCGGGCTGATCACGTAGAAGGCCATGCAGACCAGGTTAGCCAGCAGGCCGAAGCCGGGAATGATGTAGTGCATCAGCCAGTTGTGGTCGTGGCGCTCGTGGTAAGCAATCATGCACAGGACACAGCTCAGTGCGTAAAGGATAAACGTGCCAAAGTTGGAGGTGAGCGTAACCACCAGCAGCGAGTTAGGCAGCGCGGCTAACTGGTCGTGCGAGAGGTAGCCGAAGTTGGAGAAGAAGCCGTGCGGCAACGCGGCAATGGCAGCATCGGTGGGCGCGCTGGCGTCGGCGAAGACCAGCGACACGGCGATGACGCCGATGACCGCGGAGATGACGGCCAGCGTCCAGATGGCGCGCCGCGGAGAGAGCGACTTGGCGTGCAGCATGCCGAAATGCTCAGGCGCCTCATCGTCCTTGCCCATGGCGTAAGTGACGCGGGCGCCGGTGTTCATGCACGCGAGCGTAGTTCCTATCAGCGCCAGGAAGACTGTGAAGGCCTCCACCAACATGAAGTACTTGCCGTTGCCCGGGCCAAGCAACCAATCGCCGACGATGATCATCATGTCGCCGATGGGCGCCGCCGAGCTGACGGCGCTCTGCATGGTATACCCCGAGTTGAGGAAGTAGTTGGCCGCGAAATACTCAAACAGGTAGCACACCAGGCCTTGTATCAAGAGCGAGGCGATAACGGCAATGGGAATATGTTTGGTTGGATTCTTGGCCTCGCCTCCCATCGAGGTCACCGATTCGAAGCCGACCAGAATCAGGATGGCGACGGTGGCCTGAATGAAGATATAACTGAACTTGTGCGGCGCAATCACCGAAGCGGCGTTTTCATGGGTGAGGAAGTTGCCGCTGGAATCCGTTGTCGGGTAGGTGATTACGTAGGGAACAGGCTTGCCCACCGAGTCGAGCAACGGAAGAGGCGCGCCGCTAGCATCGCGGATCGTCGAGCCGTCCTTTGCCGTGGCGAACTGGTAGGTGTAGGTGGACATCGATTGCCCGTCATATTGGAAGGCGGTGGGGCCAGTGGCGCCGGTAGGATGGTTGGCGCGATAGCCGAGAGCCAGCACGCTGAAGACAACCAGCGCGGAGATCTGCACCACGTTAATGGCGATGTTGACAGCCGTCGATGCGCCGGCGCCCTTGGAGGCGATCCATGCGACGAAGAACGAAAAGACCACCGCGACCAGCGCCATAAAGACCGGCCCAGGGTTCGAGCCGCTCATGATGTTGGGATAGAGAAAGCCGACTACGTAGCCAACGAAGACTCCGGTGACGGCCACCATCACGCCGGGATAGACCCAGTAATAGAGATGCGAGCCCCAACCGACGATGAACTTGGCGACGCGGGCGTACTTGAAGGCTTTTTCTTTTGAGAGCAGCGCCTGCTCCGCATAGTAGTAGCTGGAGCCGGTGCCGGGATAGAGCTTGGAGATTTCAGCATAAGCAACCGCGGTGGCCAGACAGAGCAGCAGGGCCGCGAAGATGCCCAGCCACATGGTTGGCGCGGTGGATCCGGTGCCAGCCTGGATGACGAAGGTGAGCCAAAGGAAGGCGCCGGGGGCGATGAGGGCCATTGCGTTTGCCGTCAGCCCGGTGAGACCCAGGGTGGACTTCATCTGAGGTGCGCTTTGATCTGCCATGAGCATTCTCCTGTGATTCGAAGTTGGTATAGCTACTCCCGGCGGCTGGCTCCCGGGAATTTTGTAAGTATTACCCGGCCCCGCTGTGCCGGCCGGATAGTTAAGTGAAAACTAAATGAGTCACTTACAGGCTAGGGTCGCGCCGATAAGGATGAAATGAGGAAACCGAAATGAGTTGCCCGCATTTCCTAAGTGAGAAGTGAAACGTCCGCCGGAGTTTTGAGAAACAGCTTTCCCATAGCCCATCCTGAAACCTTCTCCGGATGGGCTGCAGGGGATTCCGTGCTAGGCCTTGCTTTAGCGCTTGGGACCGAAAAAGGCCACAAGGCCGACCGTCAGCGTGGATTGCGAATCCACAAGACTGGCGGTGTTTTTGTGGAAGGAGGCCACGTTGGAAAAGTCGCCGCGGTACTCAACCCGGGTCAGCAGACCTTCAACCCACTTGTACTCGTAGGTCCCGGTGAACTCGTACAGATGCTGAACTGTGCCGGTCTGGAAGCCGTTCGGGTCGTTGAAGTACTCGAAACGGCCCGCCAGGGCCTGCTTGGCCGTCACCTGTTCGCGAGCGGCAAAGGCCACGCCCTGCCAGTGGTTTAACTTGGTATCGTTGTTGGGAGCCGGGTTGGTCAAAGCATCGCGGTTCTGGCCGTAGTCGTAGTTGATGTAGGCGTTGAATTTGGCGTTGGGCGTCAGCAGCAGAGTGCTGTCGATCAGGTTGCGAAAGCCCGTCGTAGTATTGGGATTCTCGGGACCGCCGTAGTAGTTCACGTTCCAGGTGTATTTTGGCTTCACATACGCGCTGGTGAGGCCGACCGTAACGCCGCCGTTGGATTTGCTCACGTTGTTCCATCCGTTGACTACCTGCACGCCGATGGTTTCGGCCTTGGAGACCGGAAGCGAGGCGCGCGCGCCGAAGTGCCAGTATGGGATGGCGTAGACGAACAGCAGCGAACGGGAGTAGTTCCAGTTGTCCTTCGATTCAATCACTTCAGCTCCGGCCGATGTGACGAACTTGCCGAAGTCCAGTTCAAAGCCCTTGGCCTTGGGCGGCTTCAAGCTGAGAAATACCTGCTCGATGTAATTGAGCTGATCGGTGGAGCTGCTGTTGGTTGGCGCGGCGTTGATCAGGGTGTTGGTGCGTCCGTAAAGAAAGTCAATGTGCGCGCCCACCGGATCGGGATCGTGGTTCAACGTGAGCTTGGCCGCGCTCAGGTTGAACTGGTCGGTCTTGTCGTTGAAGTTGTACAGGTCGTTGACCTGGCCATTGGCGGAGTTGGAGGGAGTGTTGAAGTTATAGCTGTAGTAGCCGTCGATGAAGCCGCTTAAATCCATGGGCCCGATGCTCCAGGTGGGCGCCGCGGGCGCAGCTGCCGGAGCTTGATCGGCCGGTGCTGGTGCTGGAGCCGGAGTCGCTGCTGGTGTGGGCGCCGGAGCGGGCGCAGGCGTTGTCTGTGCGCCCGCTGTCAGGGCGATTGCCATGACTGCTCCGGCCATCGTTTGCAGAATGCGATTCGGATTCAAAACCATCGGCACTGTTCCTCCCAAGAAAAAATTGTGTTGTATGACGCCAAACGAATTCAGCTCAAAGATGAAGGCAAACGGAGCGCCTTGCCGGGTGCAATCTCCGTATCAGCCGAAGCTTCAGAGCCACATCAGCGAACTGATTGCATAGATATCCATGAAGAGGATTCACATGCGCCCTGAGATGGTTCCGTTGCTACGGGTTAACTCTAGTAATGCAAAGAACACATAAAGAAGACATGATGATTGCAAAAGAATTCCAGGAATCTCCCAACGGATTCCCTTAGCGCGCCTTCAGCGTAAAGTCCAAAATTTTTAGATGAGGACTATTCAGCGAAGTCGGTTGCACCGTTGCGCATAAGGAATAAATGATGAACAGCTGTAAATTCCCTTGTGGTCTCCAAGCATCAAAGCCTGGACGCAACAAAGACATTCTCAGGTTCGCCATAGTTTGCTGGAACTGAGCCCGGTGAAGTGACAGGTGCGGAAGCGCAGGCGCCTCGGGCCGGCGGAATTCCCGCCCGATGGGAGTAATCTGGAGGAATCATGAGTCCATCCGCCCAACAGCCTCAACTGAACCTTGCCCAGACCCCCGACTACCGCGAGTCTTACGCCAACAGCGTGCAGGTGCGCGTAAGCGCGTGGGATTTCCAGCTTGTCTTCGGCCTGGCCTCGAGCGAGAGCCCCGACCAGGTCACGATCCGCAACCACCAGGCCATCTACCTGAGCCCGCAGCAGGCCAAGGCGCTGTGGAATATCCTGGGGCAGAATCTGGGGCAGTACGAGCAGGCCTTCGGCACGCTGAACCTGGAGCCGAAGAGCCACAACTTTTCGCAAGGGCCTGTCAACTAAGCCGGAAGCCCTCAACCGGTCCCAGGAGCGATCGTTTGCGCTCGAGAAAACTCATGCAGCCGCGGCTGGACGCGCCACTGCCCCTCTGGATGATTTTTCCGGTGGTTTTTGCTGCGCTCTATGCCAGCCACTTTGCCCTGCTGCGCCTGCCCTACTACTGGGACGAGGCAGGCTACTACATTCCCGCGGCCTGGGACTTCTTCCGCACCGGTTCGCTGATCCCTGTCACCACGCTGACCAACGCTCACCCGCCGCTGCCCAGCATCTACCTGGCGCTGTGGTGGAAGATTTCGGGTTTTAATCCCGAGGTGACGCGCGAGGCCGTACTGATGGCGGCTGCGCTGGGCCTACTTGGGGTGTGGCGGCTGGCCATGCGCCTGGTGGGCGTGGGCTCGGTCGCTCTCTGGACCGTTGTGCTCACTGGACTTTATCCCATCTGGTTTGCGCAGAGCACGCTGGCTCACGCGGATATTTTTGCGGCGGCATGCGCGCTGTGGGGGCTGGTGTACGCGCTTCCCGACCGCGACCGCAAGCCTTGGGCCGCGGCGCTGTGGTTTGCCGCCGCCGCTCTGTGCAAGGAGACCGCGATTGCCATCCCGCTCACCCTGGCCGCGGTGAGCCTGGCGGCCGGCTTTCGGGCACGGCCTCCGGCCAGGTTCAGGCTGTGGCGGGAGGCGGCGTGGCTCTCAAGCTGCGTGCTGCCACTGGCCGGGTGGTACGCCTGGCACTATGCCAAGACTGGCTTCCTCTTCGGCAACCCGGAGTACCTGCGCTACAACGCGCAGGCTACGCTCGACCCGCTGCGGATTCTGGTGGCCTTTGGTCACCGCGTGCTGCACCTGACGGCGCACATGAACCTGTTTGTGCCGGTGCTGATGACGGTTGCGGCCATGCTGCTCGACCCTCGGCCCGGCGCCGAGGGTCACGACAGGGCGGCGATCAGCCTGCCGGCCCAGAGGCGCATTTTTCTGCTGCTGGCGGTGAATGCGCTGCTCTTCAGCGTGCTGGGCGGAGCGCTACTGACACGCTACCTGCTGCCGATGTATCCGCTGGTGCTGCTGGTGGCGGTTTCCACTTTTTACCGCAGGGTTCCCTACTGGCAGGGGCTGGCGGTGTTCTCGGCGGCGGCCTTCGTGATGGGGCTGTTCATCAATCCGCCGTACGGCTTTGCCGCGGAGGACAACCTGGCCTACGCCCATGTGGTCCGGCTGCACGAGGCCGGCATCGCCCAGCTCAACAAACGCTATCCAGGGGCCACGGTTCTCTCCGCCTGGCCGATGACCGATGAGCTGACCCGGCCCGAGCTTGGCTATCTCAAGCAGCCCTTTGACGTTTACCGGCTGGAGGACTTCACGGCCGGCCAGATTGCCCGCGCCGCAGCCGAGCCGGAAAAGTACTCTGCGGCGCTGGTTTTTTCCACCAAATATGACCCTCCGCCGCTGCTGAGTCTTGGTCCCAAGAGCGAGGCAATGGAGGAACGATTTTTTGGTCTGCACCACGATCTGCCGCCCGAGCAGATTGCCAGAGAGTTAGGCGGAACGCTGGTGTGGAAGGGGGAAGACCAGGGGCAGTGGGTGGCGCTGATCCGGTTCAACCGGCAGTTTGAGGCGATGGCGCGAGTGCCGGATCATCCTCGGTAGCCAGCGTGGGCACGTCGCAACGCCTATAATCAGCCTGTTGTGCATACCTTCTTTTCATCTCGCTTACGCCGGGCTGGGCAGATAGTAGCCACTGCGGGGCTGGGGCTTGCGATGGTCCTCACCATGACCGTTTACGCGCGTGGCCTGGCGGCACAGGAGAGCAGCCCGGACCGTTCCGGATTGGACCGGATGGGCGAGGAACGCGGGCGGATTTTGCTGGTGCTGCCCTTTGACAACCGCACCGGCCAGCCCAGCCTGGAGTGGATTCGCGAGGCCTCGGCGGAGATTCTGAGCAGACGTCTGGCCTCGGCGGGTTTTGCCTCCATGAGCCGCGCTGACCGGCTGTATGCGCTGGACCACGTGGGGCTGCCGCAGGGCTTTCATCCCTCGCGGGCCACTGCGCTCAAGCTGGCCGAGACGCTGGACGCCGATTCGATCGTGGTGGGCAGCTATCTGACCGACGGGACGGGCATTGTGGCCGAGGCGCGGCTGGTGGACGTGCCGCGCCTGCGCATGAGCGAGGCGGTGACCGCGCGTGGGGAGATGCGGGACCTGATCTCCGTTTTCGACTCGCTGGCGTGGAAGCTGACCCGGCAACTGGACCCCGGCTTCAAGGGCTCCGAGGAGACGTTTGTGGCCGCCGGCGCAGGGCTAAGCCTTGTCGCCTTCGAGCAGTACATCCGCGGCATTACGGAGCCGGACCAGGCGGAGAGGCTGCGCCACCTGAACCAGGCCGTGGCGATGAGCCCGGATTTCGGTCCGGCATGGATGGCGCTGGGCCAGGAGGACTACAACGGGCAGCAGTACGAGCAAGCCGCCGCTGCCTTCGGCAAGGTGGTGCGCGGCGATCCCAAGGCGTTGGGGCCCGACGCGCTGGAGGCGGGTTTCTACCGCGGGCTGTCGCTGGTGTTTTCCGGCGATTATGCCAAGGCCGAGGAGGCGTTTGCGGGCGTGGCGCGGGTTCTGCCGCTGGCCGAGGTGGTGAACAACCAGGCGGTTGCAGTGAGCCGCCAAGGGCACGACGGAAGTGCGCTGTTTCGGCAGGCGGTAGCGACCGACCCCAACGCGGCCGACTACCATTTCAATCTGGCGGTCAGCCTCAAGCGTCACGGCGGCTACGACGCGGAAGCATTGACGGAATTGGCCCAGTGCCTGCGGCTGCGCCCCAGCGACAGCGAGGCGCTGGCCGTCCAAAAGGCCTGGACTGAATCGGCCCAGCCCAGGTCGGCCAAGCCCGAACCGGCGAAGGGGTTAGTCCCACCGCAGGTTACGAAAGCGGACGAACCGGACGACACACACGACTTGGAGGGGGACGCCGGCGCCAAGCCCGATCCGCTGGAACGCATTGCGCGCAACTTCGATGCCGTCGCCTTCCATCAGGCAGCGTTGATGCTGGACCAGGTGGACGAATCGCGGCTGGCTGCGCTGACGCCGCTGAAGCGGGCCGAGATGCTGGCCGGCCTGGCGAAGGATTACCTTGACCGCGGGCTGCTGCTCGAAGCCGAGCGGCTGTACCAGTCTGCCGTGGCCGCCGACCCCAAGTTGGCCGAGGCGCACGCTGGGCTGGCCGAGGTGCGCGAGCGGACCGGCGACGCCGAGGCCGCCCGCAAGGAGGCGCGCACATCCCTGGAACTGATGCCTTCGGTGGAAGCGTACCTGGTGATGGGCTGGCTGGACCTTGCGGCTGGACATATGGACCAGGCAAACTACGATGCCGGCGAAGCGCTGAAGCTGGCTCCCACGAACCGGGCGGCCCAGGAGCTGTGGCGGCAGGTGGAGGCAAGGGAAGGGCAGAAGAAGTAGGGCCTGACGGCAGGTCCTGAAGGAGCAGGCGATGGTTCAATGCGTGCGAAAGTTCATGATCCTGGCCAGTTTCGTTGAAGCAGCGGTGCTGGTGGCCTTCGGACTGGCTGCTCCCGCTGCCGCGCAGCAGCCTCTCGTGGAGAAACTGGTGCTCTCCGACACCATCCAGCCGGTCACGCAGGGGCAACTGGACCGGGCCATCGCGCGCGCCAGCGCCGATGGCGCGCAGGCGCTGCTGGTGGATCTGGACACGCCGGGCGGCTTGCTGGATTCGACCCGCACCATGGTAGGCGCGATACTCAGTTCGCGGGTCCCGGTCATTGTTTATGTGGCTCCGGCGGGCGCTCGCGCCGGTTCGGCCGGCTTCTTCCTGTTGGAGGCCGCGGACATAGCCGCCATGGACCCCGGCACCAACGCCGGAGCGGCTCACCCGGTGCTCGAGTTCGGCGCCAAACCCGACGAGACCATGAACCAGAAGATCGAGAACGACGCAGAGGCCTTTCTGCGCTCGTATGTGACCCGGCGCAACCGCAACCCCGAGGCCGCGGAAGCCGCCGTTCATTCGTCCCATTCCTACACTGCCCAGGAGGCGCTGGACCAGCACCTGATCGACCTGACGGCAACCAGCGACGCCGCATTGCTGGCCGCGCTGGATGGGCGCACCATCACCCGCATGGACGGGACAAAGCTGGTGCTGCATCTTGCCGGGGCGCGGATCGAGGTACTGCGGCCCACGCTGCGCGACCAACTGCTGAACTGGCTGGCGAACCCCAATATCGCCCTGCTGCTGCTGGTGGGCGGGGCGCTGCTCATCTATCTCGAATTCAACGCGCCGGGCACCATCGTTCCTGGCGCGCTGGGCACGCTGATGGTGCTGCTGGCCATCTTTGGGCTGAACCTGTTGCCCATCCGCTACACGGCCGTGCTGCTGCTGCTGGCGGCGCTCGCGCTGCTGCTGCTGGAGGCCAAGTTCGGCGGCCACGGTGTGCTGGCCACCGCCGGGATCGTCTGCCTGACCTTTGGAACCCTCACGCTGGTGGCCGCGCCGATCCCGGAGATGGCCATCAACCCCTGGGTGGCCTTTGCGGTAAGCGCCGCCTTTGGGAGCATCACCGTCTTTCTGGTGCGGCTGGCGGTGCGCGCCCGGCGCAGGAAGGCCCGCCTGGGTGCCGCGGCGCTGGTGGGCAGCCGGGCCACGGCCATGGAGCCGCTGAACCCCGAAGGTCACGTGCGGGTGGAAGGCGAAATCTGGCGCGCCGTGGCAAGTGAGCCGGTGGCCGCCGGCAGCCTGCTGCGCGTAGTGGGCCATGAGCAGTACCTGCTGCACGTGGAGCAGGCTGGGCCGCCCAAACTGCCGGAGTCCCGCGCATAAGCGCCAAAGGAGTACAATCCGTCGTAAGTGAGGGAATTCCAATGCCTGATTTCTTGACCGCGATTCTGATCCTCGGCGCCATCGTCGTCCTCTATGTGCTCAACTGCATCAAGATTCTCCGCGAGTATGAGCGCGGAGTGATCTTCACCCTGGGCCGCGTCTCGCCAGAACCCTACGGCCCGGGCATCATCTTTGTCTTCCGGCCCATACAACAGATGGTGCGCATCTCCCTGCGCCAGGATGTGCTCGAGGTTCCGCCCCAGGACGTGATTACCCGCGACAACGTCACCATCAAGGTGAACGCCGTGGTCACGCTCTACGTGGTCAACCCCAACGACGCCGCCATCAAGGTGGCCAACTACGTCTACCAGACCTCGCAACTTGCGCAGACCACGCTGCGCACGGTGTTGGGCGAGGTGGAGCTGGATGAACTGCTCAGCCATCGCGACAAGCTGAACGTGCGTATCCAGTCCATCATGGACCAGCGCACCGAGCCGTTTGGCGTGAAGGTCATTTCGGTCGAGGTCAAGCAGGTGGACCTGCCCGATCAGATGCAGCGCGCCATGGCCAAGCAGGCCGAGGCGGAGCGCGAAAAGCGCTCCAAGATCATCCACGCCGAGGGCGAGTTCAACGCCGCGCAAAAGCTGGTGGACGCCGCGAGTCTGCTGGCCACGCAGCCCATGACCCTGCAGTTGCGCTACCTGCAAACCCTCACCGAGATTGGCGTCGAGAAGAACACCACCATCGTCTTCCCGCTGCCCATGGAGATGATGACGCTGTTCAACAAGATGGGCGCATTGACACCGCCCAAGGCTTAAGCGGAAAAGAAGTAAGCCTGAGTGAAGAGGTTTTTTGCGGCGTGAAGCAACTTTCATAGCTTCCCGGTAGATTCTGTATTTGCTGCAGACCAGAAGGCGGGGTATGCGCGGAGTCTTTGACGACGAAAAGCTTGAGGAGGAGCAGCCCCGGCCCGACACTGAACTGACGCTGAGCAACACTGCCCTTCTGGCCATCTTTTTTGGCCTGATTCTGATTTGCGGGCTCTGCTTCGGTTGGGGGTATGCAGTAGGCCGTCACGGCTCTCAGGAGCCCTCGGCGGCCTCACAGGCCGGAGCGGGAGTGTCTTTGCAGGCGGACGGTTCGCGGCCAAAGCCCTCGGCGATAACGCAAAATAATATTCCGCCGCCTCCTCCGTGCGCCGTGGCCGATCTGCCGGCGTCCGCGGCTTCGAACACCAATCCGGATGTGAGTTCACAGAGTGGAGTCCCGGCTTCTTCGGCCGGCTCCACGTTGCCTCAGCCTCAAGTCCGGCCTGCCCTGCCAACTGCGGCAAACCTGCCCCAGCCGGTCCAGTCCGCGGTGGTGCAGCCGGCCCTCCCTCCGGCGGGTGTGCTGATGGTCCAGATTGCCGCCGTCACCAACCAGGAAGACGCGGATGTGCTGGTGAATGCCCTGCGCAAGCGCGGTTATGCGGTTACCACTCACCGCGAGACCACAGACGGCCTGATCCACGTGCGGATCGGCCCGTTCAGCAGCCGCGACGAGGCTGACAAATGGCGCCAGAAGCTGCTTAACGACGGCTACAACGCGATTGTGCAGCCCTAGGCACCTGCGGTGCGGCAGACGGCGCTCGTGCGCCATGAGATTTGTGGACTCTCAGCCTACTGTAACGATGAATTATCTTCAATTCCGCATCCACTCCGGTAGCCCCGAGGCGATGGTCGCACGGACAGCTTTCATCAGTTCCTCGCGCGTCGCATAATCGCCGGGATAGATGGGCGCATGGAACGTGATGTGCGCCGTGCCTGGCTTGATGCCAAAGCGGCCCTTGGCCATCAACTTCTCGGTGCCCCAGATGGAAACCGGAATGCACGGCGCGCCGCTCTCCATGGCCAGATAGAACGGGCCTTTCTTGAAGGGCAGCATGTGGCCGTCTGGCGACCGGGTGCCTTCCACAAAAGTAGTCATGTGCACGCCCTTGGCCAGCACGCGCCGGGCAGCGTCTACACTCTCCTGCGCGGCCGCCGCGCTGCCGGTTCGATCCACTGGAATATACTCCCCCAGCTTGAGGCAGTAGCCGAAGACGGGAATCTTGAACACCGAGCGCTTGGAAAAGGCGGCCGTGCGCCCCGGAATCCGCGGAATCAGCCCCGGCGGGTCCAGGTTGGAGACGTGATTGGCCATGAAGATGCACGCCTGGCCGGCGGGAACATTCTCTCGTCCCTCAACCAGCACACGGATGCCGGCCACACGTAAGCCGGCGCGGACAATGAAGCAGGCCACCGCGTAAAGCGGTTCCACGTTGCCGGTAACAACGGCCAGCGGAATGAAGACCACCGCCGAGGGAATGCTCATAACGAGAATGGTGACGAACACGACAAGCGAGACAATCATGAAGGTTCCACAACAAAGCTGAGATGTGTCTTTCTTCCGCCGGGCGCCCCACCCTTGCCGCGCACTTGTTATCGCGGCTAGGGAGATAACATCCAGCGCCTCTACGTCCGCATCCACTCCGGCAGACCGGAGGCGATGGCCGCGCGAACCGCCTGCATCAGTTCCTCGCGGGCCGCATAATCTCCGGGATAGATGGGCGCGTGGAAGACGATGTGCGCCGTGCCCGGATGAATGCGCAAACTGCCTTTAGCCTGTATCGTCTCGGTGCCGGAGATAGAAACCGGAATGCACGGCGCGCCGCTCTCCATCGCCAGAAAGAACGGTCCTTTCTTGAAGGGCAGCATACGGCCGTCCGGCGAGCGGGTGCCTTCCACAAAGGTGGTCATGTGCACGCCCTTGGCCAGCACGCGCTGGGCCGCGGCTACGCTCTGTTGCGCATCGGCCGCGCTGCCGGTGCGGTCCACGGCGATGAACTCGCCCTGCCGGAAGCCGGTCCCCAGCACGGGCAGGTTCATCAGCGAGCGTTTCATGAAGGCCGAAGTGCGCCCCGGAATCAGCGAGATCAGCGCGGGCGGGTCCAGGTTGGAGACGTGGTTCGACATGAAAATGCACGCCCGGTCTTTGGGGATGCGTTCCCGGCCTTCGACGTGGAAGCGCACTCCGGCCATCCAGCAACTGCTGGAGAGCATGAAGCGCGTGCCCTTGTAGAGCGGCAGCACGTTGCCCGTCAGCCAGCACCAGGGAATGAACAGAGTCGCCGTGGGAATCCCGGTGATGACCATGGTGGCCATGAAGATGAGTGAAGAGATCATGCCTGCCTCTTGCCTATCGCATTGCCGCCTTCAGGAAAGCGCTCCCTGAGCCGCGCGGGCAGTTTCTCATAGATGCCGTCAAAGCCGCCATTGGAAAGTATCGCCACCACGTCGCCGGGCTCCAGTTGCAGCGCGATGCGGTTCACGATCGTTTCCACATCGGGGCAGAGTACGGCCGGCGTTCCGGCAGCGTTGAGCGACCGCACTACATCTTCGGGGTGCAACCGTTCGTTCTCGGGAATGCGTTGCTGTTGGTAGACGCCGGCCAGGACGACGCGGTTGGCCAGGCGCAGGCTCTCGACGAGATCCGCTTCGAGCACCTTGCGCCGCAGGGTGTTCGAGCGCGGCTCCAGAATTGCCCACAGGCGCGATTGCGGGTAGATGGAGCGCAGCGCGCGCAACGTCTCGCGAATGGCCGTGGGGTGATGCGCAAAGTCGTCGATTACCGTGATGCCGGCAACCTCAGCACACACCTCCAGCCGCCGTTTTACGTTTTTGAAACCGGCCAGCGCCGCCTGGATAGCTTCCTTGCCGATGCCTTGCCCCGCGGCCAGAGCGGCTGCGGCCGTGGCGTTCAGCACGTTGTGTTCGCCGGCCAGCCGCATTTCAAGACCGGCCCACAATGCGCCGCCGCGCCACACCTCCCAGCGGGTGAGGCCGCTTTCATGGCGTAGATTCTGGATGCGCCAGTCGGCTTCGGCGGAAAAGCCGTAGCGCTCGACGCGGCAGAGCGCATGGGCCACGCACTCGCTCAGGTCGGCGCTGCCGTCGTAGGCGGCAATCAGCCCCCGCCGCGGAACCAGATTCACCAGTCGCTTGAAGGCCGTCTTCACAGCTTCAAGGTTGGCGTAGATATCGGCATGGTCGAACTCCACGCTGGTCAGGATCAGCGCGTCGGGAAAGTAATGCAGGAATTTGGGTCCTTTGTCGAAGAAGGCGGTATCGTATTCGTCGCCCTCCACGATAAAGGTGCGCGTGGGCCGAAGTTGGAAGCTGGTTCCAAAGTTTTCCGCCACGCCGCCGATCAGGAACGATGGCTCCAGCACCGGATGCTCGCGCGCGGCGAACTGATAAATCCATGCCAACATGCTGGTAGTCGTCGTCTTTCCGTGGGTGCCGGCAACCACCAGCGACTCGCGCCCTTCAAGGAACTCCTCGCGCAGGAGCGCGGCCATCGAGGTGAAGGGGATGCGCTCGTCCAGCACGCGCTCCACCTCGGGGTTGCCGCGGGAGAGCGCGTTGCCGATGACGACTAGGTCCGGCACGGGATCGAGATTGGACTCTGCGTAAGGCTCCAGGATAGGAATGCAGAGCGAGCGCAGCAGATCGCTCATGGGCGGATAGGCGGCCTTGTCGGAGCCGGTAATGCGGCAGCCCTGTAACTGCAGGAGTCCGGCCAGCGAGGCCATGGCCGTGCCGCAGATGCCGCTCAGGTGTATGTGCCGGGCTTGCAAAGTCATCGCGCCGTCTCCGGCTGATTCCAGTGCTGCCGCGTTTGCTGTTTACTGTTCCCCATCCTCTATTCCCTATTCCCTATTCCCTAGTCCCTGTTTCGTCACCGCCGGTTCGAGCAAGCGCAGTTCAGGCTCATTGGCGGCGCTTAGTTCGGCCTCCACGCCAAAGGTCAATGTGACATTGGAGCGCGAAACGTGGCCGCTGCGCAGGCCGATGGTGATGGGGCCGTCGAAATCATCGAATGCGCGCAGAATCACCTCTTCGAGCAAATCGGGAGATGCTTCGGGCGAGGAGCAATCCAGCATCTCGCCGAAGACGATGCCGCGCACGCCGTCCAGCTTGCCCGCCTGGCGCAGCTGCCACAACATGCGGTCGATTTGGTAGGGCTTGACGCCCGTGTCCTCAAGGAAGAGCAGCTTGCCTTCGGTCCGCGGTTCAAAGGGCGTGCCCAGCAACGAAACCAAAATGCTGAGGCAGCCGCCATACAGGACGCCGCGGGCAACGCTGTGCATTGAGCTGGACTTCAAGACGCGCAGTCCCTCCGCTGATCCGACGCTGTACGGCTCGCCGGCCAGCGCCGCATGAAAGCTGGCCAGGTGCACGCCGTCCTCAAGGTAGAAATCGGCGGCAACCATGGGTCCATGAAACGCGGGCAGCCCAAGCTCGTCGAGCAGGCGCAACTGAATGCCGGTCAGGTCGCTGTAAGCAACAAACGGCTTGGGATGCTTGCGGATCGGTTCGAGATTAAGGCCGCTGAGCAGATAGTTGGAGCCATAGCCGCCACGCTGGCACATGACGGCGCTGGTGCTCTCGTCCGCGAAGGCCGCGTGCAGATCGGCCAGCCGCTGCCCGGGAGTGCCGGCAAAGAAGAGCGGGCCGCGCTCGAGAGCGTGCTGGCCGAGATGCGTCACGAACCCCAGCGCGCGCAGCGCCTCCAGGCCACGCTCCACGCGCCCGGGCTGGGCAAACGAGGCAGAAGCGATCACGCTGATGCCTGCACCGGGTGGAACGGAAGGCGGCCTGAGTAAACGCGTCATATTACCAAGCCTCGCCGCGGGCAATCAGAGCCGCGGGACCGGTGAGTTTGAGCTCGGCGCCGGGACCGTCCCAGGCCACGGTTTGCGCGCCGCCAGGGGCCACCACTGTGAGTGGCGAGAGGCAGCCGTGCAAGGCGATTGCCGCGGTGGCCGAGGCGGAGCTGCCCGTGCCGGAAGAGGTGGTCGGTCCCACGCCGCGCTCGAAGATGCGAATCTCGATCTCAGTGGGGCTGACGATGCGGACGAACTCGACGTTAGTCTGTTGAGGGAAATCCGGGTGAATGCAAATCTCCGCGCCGATGGCCTGCCACGATTGTCCGGCGGCCGCAAACTCCGCGTTGTCCACGACGATGACGAAGTGCGGATTGCCGGTGGAGATCCCGACGCCTGCGATTACCGCGCCACTGGCGAGTGAGACCGTCCGGGACGCGAAGGCGGGAACGCCCATCCCGGTGGTTACATCAACGGTGTATCCGCTGGCGGTGCTGATAGCATTCACCTGGCACGCGCGCAACCCGGCATCGGTCGAGATTTCCAGCGCATCGCCCGGCTGGGAGCCGAGCGCCTCGGCCATCCACGCGGCCACGCAGCGCGTGCCGTTGCCGCTGATCTCGGCGATGGAGCCGTCGGCATTATGCAGGCGGATGCGGCCGGATCTTGGCCCTGTCCAGGCAAAGAACTCGATGCCGTCGGCCCCGATGCCGGTCGAGCGCGCGCAAAGCCGGCTCGTCAACACTGCCCAATCGCTCCCGCGAGCCGCGTCTTCCATGACGATCAGAAAGTCGTTGCCGCAGGCGTGGGCCTTGGTGAAGGGAATCAATCTTCCTCCCGATTGCAAATTGCCTTGCCCGATGCTATCACCGAGCCGGTCTACTTGTTGAGGGCTTGTGAAGCAGGGGTACCGGAGACGTAAAGCGTACCCGAGGGCTGGCCGGGGGCCGTAAAGCGGCGCAGCGCGGTCAGGCCGGCGGGATGCGCCCTGACCGCTCGATCCACCTCGTCGCCGTCGAAGGCCAGGACGATGGCCGCATGGGCGGCGGGCGCGGCCAGCGCGGCGCGATAGATCTCCAGGTCGCTTTCGTTGATGGTTTGCCGCAGCGGAATCCTGGTGAGCGCCACAATCTCGGGATCGACCGAGGTAATCATCAGGATTTCGCTGCCCGGCCGCTCGGCGAGAAGCGCGCGCAAGACCGGGGGGATCTGGACTTGATAGGGCCGGTGGGCCTGAAGGTTCTTTGTGCCTTCGACGTAAACCAGCGGACGCTCGCGCGCCATTTGTCCTGCATTCAGGGCGAGGAGCGCGAACAGGACGCCCGCCGCGTAATTTGTCCAGCGGGGTTTGAACTCTCGCACCGCTGCGATGGCAAATTGCGCGGCAAAGCCCAGGCCCAGCGCCAGGGCCGGCAGGAGTTCCATTCCGTAGCGCGTGTTGTACCAGGAGTGGGGCCACCAGAGAGGAAGAAAAATGGGCACCGATCCATAGGCCACCGAGTATGCGTAGAAGGGAACCGGCAGCCACAGCAAAAGAGCCCACAGAAATGCGCGGCGGCGGGCCGTAAGCCAGGCGCCTAGAGTGCCAAAAAGGCTCAGCGCCAGAAGCAGGTTTCCCCACGCTGAGGCGGCTGCGTCCAACTCCGCGGCCTTCAGGAAAAAGATCAGCCCGACCCATGGATTGTGCCAACCGGGATGCGGAGGAAATCCCGGCACGGAAGTGCGTATTTCGATGGCCTTGGCCGAGTATGGCCCGCGCAGGAAGTAAAGCCAATCGCCGAAGGCCACGGCGTTGTAAATAAACCATGCCGCCGGCGCGGCGACTATCAGAGCGCTTGCCAGCCAGAAGGAGCGCGAGCGTAACCGGCCGCGACGGGCCATCACCAGGCCCACGCACACCCAGGCGAGCAGCGCCATCACCCAGCCGTCATAGCGCGTGAAGATTGCAGCCACCAGCGCGGCGGCGATCAACCAAAGTAGCCGCCCGGCCCGCCGTAAATCTCTTTTACGGCTCCCGGAATCCGAATTGCTTCGATCCGGATTGCTTTTATCGAGGCACGCCTGCCACTCCACCAGCCAGACCACGACCCAGATCATCTCGCAGACAAAGAGGGGTTCGGTCATGGCCGTGGTTTGGAGGTAGAGCAAATTGGGATTGGCGGCGAAAAAGGCCAGTGCAAGCGCGGCGGCGGCCGGCCGAAGCCAGTTGCGCGCCAGCCGGTAGACTCCGGCGCAGGCTGCCAGGTAAGCCAGCGCCGATGGAATCACGCCGGCAAACCCATTGGCCCACCAGGCGTAGACCTGGACAAAGGGAATCAGCAGCACATGGGGCAGGGGCAGCCACACCGAGCCCAGTAGCGAGAACCGCGGCTGGTGCGAATCGAAGACGCGGCGCGCGATGTGCAGGTGGGCAACGGCATCGCCGTAGTTGAGCATGGCCCCATGTTGCCAGCTCCACGCCAATGCCGCTATCGAAGCTGCCGCGCAGCCGGTCAGCACGGCCATCCACTCCGGCCATTCCACGCGAGAGATAGGGCTTTCAGTCAAGGTGGGTCAACTCGCGAAAGAGGGTGAAGCGGTCGTCGATCTCCTTGCGGGAGAGCTGTTGCAGCCGCTCGGTGCCAAAGCGCTCGCACGCGAAAGAGCCCATCACGCTGCCGTAGAACATGGCGCGGCGGAAGGCGGCGGGAGTCTGTTCGGGCTGTGAGGCCAGATAGCCGAAGAAGCCGCCGGCAAAGCTGTCGCCCGCACCTGTCGGGTCCACCACCTCTTCCAGCGGCATCGCCGGTGCGCGGAGCTCCGCTCCTTTACCCTTTGGAGCAGATTTGTGGAACAGTGTCGCCCCGTACTCGCCGTGCTTGACCACCAGCGTCTTCGGTCCCAGCGCCAGTACAGCGCGCGCCGCTTGAACAAGGTTGTTGTTGCCGGCCAGCATCCTGGTTTCAGTGTCGTTGATGAGCAGAATATCGAGGCCTTTCAGGACTTCGAGCAGCGCTGGACGATGATCCTTGATCCAGTAGTTCATGGTGTCGCCGGCGACTAGCTTCACGCCCGGCATGGCCTCGCGTACCCGCCGCTGCAGCACCGGATCGATGTTGGCCAGGAAGAGAAACTCCGAGTCGCTGTAGGCGTCGGGAATCTTGGGATTGAAGGAGGCAAAGACGTTCAGATCTGTGATGTGAGTTTTGGCCTCGTTGAGGTTTTCGAGATAGGAGCCTTCCCAGAAGAAACTCTTGCCCGATGTGTGCTCGATGCCGCGCGTGTCTATCTGGCGCGCCTGAAAGACCGCTTCCTGCTTCTTGCCAAAGTCCTCGCCCACCACGGCGATGACGCGCACATTGGTAAAGAAGCTGGCAGAGAGCGAAAAATAGGTCGCCGCGCCGCCCAGGCAGCGCTCACGCCGTCCCACCGGAGTTTCAATCGAATCGAAGGCCACGCTGCCTACTACGGTAATCGCCATTTATCTTCCTCTTACAACATCAAAATATCGCGTTGAACGTCATCCGGAACGGCATACATGGGTTATAGCCTCGACATAGCACACGTACCATGAGTTTCTAAGAAGAGCCGCTTCGAGGTGAGCGCTCCTCTGCCAACTCCATCATAGTTCTCCAGACGGCGGTCCATCGGTCGCCTTGCTTCCGAAAGACCCAGAGATCACGGCCAGCCGAATCTTCACGATAAGTGGCGCGTTCGTAGAGCATCTTAAAACGGAAAGTGGCGATCGCACAGTCTCCTATGACATCGATGTTTTCATCGCTTTCCACGTACTCGATAACTCGAGCATTCGCGCAAAACTCGGCGAAGCTAGCGACAAAAGCATCTCGGCCGCGAATGGAACCCTTGAAGCCTGGGAAAGCCATCGTGATTTCAGGATGAAGGTGATCCAACATGGACAAAGGGCGCCCTTCACGCCAAGAGGCATTTATCGATGCAAGAACGGCATGAACTTCTGTAATGGAATTGGCCATTTTGGTTCCTTCGACTGTGATGACGTTGTAATCGCGAAACAAATTGCAAAACCAGAAACCTGAGTTCAAGGGCTTAGGCCCGTGCCTACCACCCCAGATACTTTCCAAACAGCAGCTTCAGCCTTTCCCTCGCCGCCGCCGGAATCGCATCCGGCTGGGTGAGCACGGCGTACTTGGCAGCCGAGGCGCAGGCGCAATTCCGCTCGCGCGGCATCACGGCCACAGCCGCCTTCACCACCTTCGCTGCGTTCTCGGCGTTCTGATGCATAACGCGCACAATCTCCTCGATGGTCACCGCGTCGTGGCCTTCGCGCCAGCAATCGTAGTCGGTGACCATGGCCACGGTGGCGTAGCAAATCTCCGCCTCGCGGGCCAGCTTGGCCTCCTGCAGGTTAGTCATCCCGATCACGTCCGCGCCCCAACTGCGATACAGGTTCGACTCCGCCCTAGTGGAGAACTGGGGGCCTTCCATGCAGACGTAGGTGCCGCCCAGCTTACCCACCACGCCCACCGTGGCGCAAGCCTCGGCCGCGGCCTTGGCCACCGTGGCGCACACCGGATCGCCAAAGGCTACATGGCCCACAATCCCCTCGCCGAAGAAGGTGGAGATGCGGTGAAAGGTCCGGTCGATGAACTGGTCGGGCATCACGAAGTCGGTGGGCTTGTGTTCTTCCTTGAGAGAGCCCACGGCCGAGACGGAGATAATCCGCTCGACGCCCAGCGACTTCATGGCGTAAATGTTGGCGCGGAAGTTCAGCTCCGAGGGCAGGATGCGGTGCCCGCGCCCATGCCGGGCCAGAAAGGCGACGCTGCGGCCCTCCAGCTCGCCCAGCACTAAGGCGTCTGACGGCTCGCCAAAGGGCGTCTCCACGCGCTCCTCGCGCACGTTGGTGAATCCGGGCATGGAGTAGAGCCCGCTGCCGCCTATTATGCCAATCTCCGCCTGAGCCAATGTCCGCTCCTTCCGCCCCATCGAGCCGCCAGGCCCAGGGGACACCCCGCACCCGCCGCATACCGGGGACCCCGGTCTTCTTGGACGGACCGTTTCCCGGACCGCGCGGCTGCCAGTGGCAAACACCTCATTATAAAGGCAGGGCGCGGCTCTTATCCCTGTGCGTTGGCGGCCTGCGCTTGCTACTGCGACACGACAAAAAGAGTGATCGATTGCGCTGGAAACGTATAGTTGCTGATGCTCCAGGGCGAACTTCCCGATGTTGGTGTTACCGTCACTGCGGTAGGCCCGACAATGGCGGCCAGGTTCGCGTTGCTGTAGAGGTAAGACTGCACGCTGGTTCCCGGCGGGAACAGTCCCTCGAGCCAGAGTGTGCTGGTCAGGTCACCGTAGGTTTTGTTGATGACCACCACGGTGACGGCGTTGTCCGAGCTGCGCAACGCGCCGTAGACCGAGAGCGTGCCCTGGTTGGCGCTGGTCGAGGCCAGCGCCGTTTCGCCGAACATCGAATGGTTCCCGTCGTAGTTGCGGTAGATCTCGTATGCCATCAGGCCGGGAACTTGCGTAGTGGGGTCCGGAGCCCCCCAAAGTGTCGCCAGATCGAGGCCGTACATGCCGAAGATGCCCAGAATGTCAGCCTGCGCCAGCGCGCCGTTGATGCTCTCCTGTCCGCCCCAGTTGTATTCCGTGAAGGCCACCTTGGTGCCGGGGTAATCCTTCGCAACCCAGCCCTGCGCCATCGGAATCAGTTGCGGCGCCTGCAATGGAACATTGCAGCTCGAAGTGTAGTTCGGGTCGGTGATGTAGTTCGGCTGCGGCTCGCTGGGATCGGTATAGGTCGGGTCCCAGAAGATGCGCGTCGAGTTCAGCCGCGCCTGTTGCTCCCCGGTGTCTCCCGCTGTGCTAAAGGCGACGCCATTCCCGTCGTAGGTGGCCGCATAGTAGGTGTGCAGGTCCAGGTAATCCAGCAGCCGGGAGCCGTAGGTGGTGGAAGCCGCCGCGAATTGCTGCAAGTAGTACTCGATGAACGGGACGCCGCCGTGCGCCTCGCGATCGACCGGATTGCTCCACGGCTGCCAGCAGGGCCCCCCCCCACTGCCCCAACCGCTCTCGACATCTTTCTTGGAATAGAAGTAATCCCACCAGTAATCCATCACCGGACCGCTTACCCCGGCGGTCGGATCGGCGGTCTTGACGGCCTGTGCCGTGGCGATGCTGGTGTTTGTCACCTCGTCGTAGGTGAAGGGCAGGGGATGCACATCGATGTGTACGCCGTCCCACCAGCTGGGCTCATTGTCCAGCTCGTAGATGGCCACGCCGCCGTTGGCCGCGCTCCCGAACTTGTTCACCAGAAAATTCACCCATGTGCCATCGAAGGTGGCGGGAGTGACCTGGTAGTAGGTGTCGGTTGAATCGTTCACCACCCTGTTGCCGTTGGTCAGGACGCCGTTGCCGCAGTCGGGCCGGTACGGGTCGACCGCCTCCTGCGCCCCGTACTTGGCCACCGAGAAGCTGCAATTCGTGTTGTCCGCCGGCACCCATCCGATGATGGGCACCGTGCCCAGGGTCTTGGCCCCGACGGCGGCATCGTTTGCCATAGAGGTGTTGAACGCGCTCACGGTGGGAGGATTGGTGGAAGCAGGGTTGGAGTCGGCATAGTTCTCAAAGTACCAATCGCTGCCTTTCCCCACAACGTCGTTCAGGTAGTTGTAGCTGGTGGCTTCGTTTCCGCCCCAGCGATCGATGGGCAGGCTTATGGCCGCGGCCGCCGCCGCGTCATTGCCGCCATTGTAGAAATTCATGCCGTAGATATACGGGCTGATGGCATGGGTCTGATTGCCCACATTCACGGTGAGCGCCGGGCCGGCGGCCGTGGCCGGCGGGCTAAGTGTGACTATCGCGCTGCCGCTATCGCCATTGGTCGCGCCCTGAGTGCTGGTAGCCGTAACCGTAACTGTTGCCGGCGCCGGGTACGGTGTGGTGTAGAGGCCGCTGGTGCTGACGGTGCCGGGGCTCAGGCTGCTGCCCGAAGGCGCGGCTACCGACCAGGTCACCGCCGAACTGGCCGTGCCGGAAACCAGAGCCGTGAACTGTTGGGTGGCTCCAATCGTAACGGTCACGGGATTGGGCGTCACGACAACCGCGGGCACAACGAAGTTGGCCGTGGCGGTCGTAGTGGCGCTCATCGTCACCGTGCAGGTGACGGTGCTGGCGCTCGTGCAGCCGGTCCACGAGGCAAAGGTATTGATTCCCGAGGTGGCGGGAGCGGTGAGCGTGACGGAAGTCCCCGTGTTATAGGTGCGCGTGAAGCTCGTGCTTCCGTTGGCCGCGCCGTTGTTGTCCGCCGGAGACACGGTGATGGCCACGCCGCTGGCCGGGTTGGTCGAGTCGACGGTCAGAACATAGGTCGACGTGACTGGAGTCGTGTAATTGGCCGTGACGGTCGTATTGGCGCTCAGCGCCACCGTGCAGGTGACAGTGCTGGCGCTGGCGCATCCGCTCCACGAGGCGAAGGTATTGCCGCCCGACGCGGCGGGTGCGGTGAGCGTGATGGAAGTCCTCGCGTTATAGGTGCGCGTGAAGCTCGTGCTTCCGTTGGCCGCGCCGTTGTTGTCCGCGGGAGACACCGTGATGGCCACGCCACTGGCCGGATTGGTCGAGTTCACCGTGAGCACGTAGGTTGTTGCAGTCGTCGTAATCGTGCCGCTGCCGCAAGCCGACATGAGCACGCTCAGCCCGCTCCCCGCCCAAACCGCCGCCTTCCACCCCAAATTCCTCATCTCCTTGCCCCCCATCCGCTCCAGGTTCAGCCTTCTGCCGGGCCTCTTTCGTGGTACATCTACTTTGGTTCCGCTGTAACCCGGCCTCAATCGAATACCACCGTCTTGTTCCCATAGCAGAGAATCCGCCGGTCCAGGTGCCAGCGCACCGCGCGGGAGAGAACGATGCGCTCCAGATCCCGCCCCCGGGCCACCAGATCCTCCACCTGATCGCGGTGCGAGATGCGCGCCACGTCCTGCTCGATGATCGGTCCATCGTCAAGCACATCGGTAACATAGTGGCTGGTGGCCCCAATCAGCTTCACCCCCCGCGCGTGCGCCGCATGGTACGGTTTGGCCCCTGTAAACGCCGGCAAAAACGAGTGATGCACGTTGATGATCGCCGCCGGATAGCGGCTGACGAAGGCCGACGAGAGAACCTGCATGTACCGCGCCAGCACCACCAGCTCAATCCCATGGGACGAAAGCAGTTCCAGTTGCCTCGCCTCGGCCTCGGCGCGCCTGTCCGCCTTCACTTCAAAATATTCAAAGGGAATCCCGTAAAACGCCGCCAGTTTCTCCACGTCGTGATGATTGGAAACGATTAATGGAATCTCGCAGGCCAGCTCGCCGGTCCGCCACCGGTGCAGCAAATCCGCCATGCAGTGCAGGTACTGCGAGCAGAACAGCGCCACCCTCGGCAGCCGCGCACTCGAACTCAACTGCCACCTCATGCTGAGTTCTGCGGCCAGCGGCGCAAAGGCCGCCTTAAAGCCCTCCAGATCAAAGCCTTTCCCTCCAGATTCCGGGGCGTACATTGGAGTGTTCTCATCGGGCGCCTGAACGAGCCGTGGGCCTGCTGACGGAACTGGGGAAGCCTCCGCTGGGTTCGCAGGGCCGCCGAGAGCAAACTCGACGCGCATAAAAAACAGCCCCAGATCGTGGTCCTGGTGCTGGTCGGCGTGCAGAATGTTGGCGCCTCGCTCGTAGAGCAGCGTGGCGACGCGGGCCACCAGACCCTTGCGGTCCGGGCAGTCGATGAGCAGTACAGCGGAGTCTTTCATGCTCCCCTTAGCTTAAGCCATCCGGGGCATCCTACAGCCCTCCGCCGGCCGCGCCGTCAGGCGGCCGTATTTCCGCGCACCTCGAAGGGCGCGTTCAACTGCTGGCGCAGGCTGCCGGCCAGATCGGCCACCACGCGCAGCTTGTCGGCGACGGGAGAGGTTGCTTCACTGCCGTTGAGAGCCAACTGCGAGTGCAGAAGGAGGCCCGCGACCGTGGTTTTCAGCTCGCTTTCGATAGCCGCCGCCGCCGCCCGGCGGGCCAGCGTCTGCTCCCGCTCGCGGCGGCGCAGGGCGGCGCGAATCTCCCTCGTCAGCCGGGCCGCTCCGGAGAGCGCGAAGTTGATCTGCAGGGGAATGGCCAGTCCGGCGCGGTCCCATATCGCCTCGGCGGCGGACGGATCGCACTCGGCCATGGTCTCATCCACCGCCACGGCCAAAAACTCCCGTCGGCGCAACGCCTCCAGCGCGGCCTTGCGTCCCTCCGCCACTTCAACCTCCATGCCCAATTGCGCGCCCACTACGTCAGCGCAGTTCCGGGCGCCTTCGATTCCGGTCACCATCAGAATGCTCATCGCGAACTCCTCGTTGTTAGCTTCTAGCCTCTAGCTTTTAGCTTCTGGCTCCCGGCTCGTTCGTGCTCAGAGGGAGACCTCGGCGCTTCACCCCGGCACATTGAAGCTAGAAGCTGTGATTGGTTACTCTTCCCGAAGCGGGTCCCCGATGCCGTATTCCTTCAACTTGCGGTAAAGCGTCGTCTTGCCGATGCCCAGCAGCTTGGCGGCCTGCAGCTTGTCGCCGTTGAGAGTGCGAATGGCTCCCAGGATGGCCTGGCGCTCGAGATCGGCCAGCGTCTTCACATCCGGCGCTCCGCCCTCGCCGGATGGCTCGCCAATAGCGGCCGCGGCGCGCCGCGCCTCCAGGCCTTGCTGCTGCAATTGCGTCGGCAGGTCGCCCAGGTGCAGCACCGGCCCCGAAGAGAGCGCGCAGGCCCGTTCGATCGAGTTTTCCAGCTCCCTCACGTTGCCCGGCCAGTCGTGCCGCATCATGGTGCGCAGAGCCTCGTCGCTGAGCGTGAACTTGGTGCCGTGCTCGCGGCTGATGCGGTCCAGGAAGTGCGCCGCCAGCAGCGGTATATCCTCGCGCCGGTCGCGCAGCGAAGGCAGCCGCAGATTGACCACGTTGAGCCGATAGAAGAGATCCTTGCGGAAGGTGCCGTTCTCCACCATCACCGCCAGATCGCGGTTGGTGGCGGCCACGATGCGCGCCTTGATGGGTACGCGGTGGGTAGCCCCGACCGGCCGCACCTCTTTTTCCTGAAGCGCCCGCAGCAGCTTGGCCTGCAGGTCCAGCGACAGCTCGCCGATCTCATCCAGAAAGACCGTGCCCCCTTCGGCCGAGACCAGCAGCCCGTCCTTGGAGCGGTTGGCTCCGGTGAAGGCGCCCCTGACGTAACCGAACAGCTCGCTTTCGATCAATGTAGGCACCAGCGAGCCGCAGTCCACCGGCAGGAAGGGCTTCTGCGAGTTCGGCCCGTAGGCGTGGATGGTCCTGGCCACCAGTTCCTTGCCCGTGCCGCTCTCGCCCAGGATCAGCACCGGGTGGCTGGTCTGGGCAACTTTGGAAAGGATGCGGTAGAGCTTCTCCATCTCCGCCGAGCGGCCGATCATGGCGCCCAGACCCTGGCTGAGCCGCAACCGCTCCCGCAGTTGGCGGGTCGCGGTGTCGGTCAGGTGGGTAGCGGCCGCGCGGTCCAGCACCGTGGAAAGCTCGTCCACGGCGAAGGGCTTGGTCAGGTAATCGGAGGCGCCGCAACGCATCGCTTCCACGGCCGCGTTCACCGAGGCCGAGGCGGTCATGGCGATCACCGAGGTCTCTGGGTAGAGCAGCTTGACCTCGGAGACCAACTCCAGGCCCTGGTTGCTTGCCGGAGGCAGGTTGACCAGCAGAATGTCGGCCGCGTGGCCGCGCAGCAGGCTCCGCGCCTGGCCCAGGTCGCCGGTGCTCTCTACCGCGTAGCCCAGGCTGGCGGCAATCTCGGCGCAGGCCGAGCGAACCGCCGCGTCCGCGTCCACTACCAGCAGGTGCAGCCGCACCGCCGGTTCAACAAGTTGGGGGATAAACTCCATGATTCTCGGGTTTAGAACTGTTTCGAGCATTGTATTCGCCTCACGCGTGATTGGGTACATTGAATGTGCATGGCCGGTTTTTTCCCCCCGCCGGTCTCCTCACCCCAGCGACCAACCTGTCGCCGGGGACCCAGGTTCGCCGAATCGGACCCGGATTCAGCGGATCCGGACGGGCAGTTCGATCTCCAAGCGCGCTCCGGGATCGGCGCGGCTTACGGCGTGAATCCGGCCGCCCGCCGTCTCCACGATGGAACGGATAATGGACAGACCCAGCCCGCGATGGGCCCCCGTCCAGCCTCCGTTGGCTCCTGTATTGGCTGAGGACCCGTTCGACCGCGTGGTGTAGCCGGCCGCGAAGATCTTTTCCAGCGCCTTGCGGGGGATGCCTTGCCCGTTGTCCTCCACCGTCAACACCAGCCAGGGCGCGGCTTCCGCTTCGGCATGAAACTCGTGCAGACCCAGCGCGATACGCCCTCCCGCGGGCATGGCTTCGGCGGAGTTTTTGACCAGGTTGACCAGCACCCTGGTCAGATCCTCTCCCGTCAGCCTCACCGGCAGCGCGCCGCCCTCGATTTCCAGGGTCAGGGCAACCGAAGGCCCGGCCAGCGCGGCCAGCAGATTGCGATTGGCACGGAGCTCTCCGGCCAGGTTGTCGATCGGCGTGGCCGGCATCAAGTCCCAGCTCCCGGGACCTTCAGACCGGGCCCGCTCAAGCCGCTCTCCGCCGGTCGATTCCCCGGGCAACCTTCCCAGGCTGCGCGGGGCGCCAGGGGAGGAAGCGGCACCGGGAGTCCCGCGGGTGTCGAGAGTCACCAGCTTTTCCACCAGTCGGCGGCTGGCTGCGGCGACCAGCCTCAACTCGCTTCCGTAGTGAAGAAACGGGGTCGCCAGCACCCCCGGTTCTTCCAGAAGATCGCAGTAAAGCCCCAACGCCGTGACCATGTTTCTGGCGTCATGCGCCACCTCCGCCAGGGTCTCGCCCTCGCCGCGCAGAATGGCCAGCGTTTCCACCACCGCTTCCACCCGCTTGCGCTCCGCTCCACCCCATCCTGCCGGCTGTTCCATCTGCTGCATGGCTTGCTCCCTTTCCTATAGCTACTAGCTGCTAGCTTTCTTGCTGACTTCGACGTCATCCTTCCAACCCCATCCCTGCACCCAACCAGCTAGAAGCTAGAGGCTGCTTCCAGTTTTGGCTGTTCCCGTTCCTGCCCTGGCAACGGGATTCTGTCCTCTTCTAATACACGTAGCGTGCCAAACTAGGACGTTTCGGCTAAGTTCCTGATAAGGAACGGAATTACTGTCCAATTCCTCGACACTTGCGCAGGACCGTTGCGGCAGATTATCTCCCAAAATGGAACTCCCACGCTGGGAAGAGTCTGCCTAATCTATTGATTTTCATTGGGTTAGGTCGTCATTCCTGTTCCGGGTCGCGCAAACCGCGGTTTCCCGTCTTGGAACCGGCCCCTCCCATGGCTCCCGATGCGGCCCGCTTCCCGTACAATCCCCCTATGCACGCCCCTGGCACATTCTTCCGTCCCGGCGGCAGGAGCCCGCATGAGCTTCGTCCGCTCTCTCTCACCCCCGGCTTTGTCCAGACCGCCGAAGGCTCGGTGCTAGTCTCGCTGGGCAATACGCGTGTGCTGACCAATGCCACGGTAGAGCAGGGCGTTCCCGGCTGGCTGCGCAACGCGGGCCGCGGCTGGGTCACGGCCGAGTACTCCATGCTGCCCCGCGCGACCGTCACCCGGACTCCTAGAGAAAGTGAGCGGGGCAAAATCGGTGGCCGCACGCACGAGATTCAGCGCCTGATCGGCCGCAGCCTGCGTTCGGTGGTCGATATGCAGGCCCTGGGCGAGCGGACGGTGATTC
This sequence comes from Occallatibacter sp., assembly GCA_052326045.1. Taxonomy (GTDB): domain Bacteria; phylum Acidobacteriota; class Terriglobia; order Terriglobales; family Acidobacteriaceae; genus Telmatobacter. The sequence goes on from JBKQRH010000007.1 coordinate 27,646, forward strand.
TCGATTGCGATGTGATTCAGGCCGATGGCGGCACTCGCACCGCGGCCATCACCGGCGCGGCGGTAGCGTTGGCGCTGGCCCTCAATGCATTGGTCGAGGCCGGGACGCTCAAAGTTTCGCCGCTGAAGCAACTGGTCGCCGCCACCTCGGTGGGCATCGCCGGGGGCGCGGCCCTGCTCGACCTCTGCTACGAGGAGGATTCGGCGGCCGAGGTGGACATGAATGTGGTGATGAGCGAAGACGGCGGCCTCATCGAAACCCAGGCCACGGCGGAGAAGGGCAGCTTCTCCCGCAGTCAGTTGAGCTCGCTCATCGATCTGGCCGAAGTGGGCTTGCGGGAGATATTCGCCGCGCAGCGGGCGGTGCTGGGGCTGTAGGGCGGTATTCTCAGCATATGAGGTTTGAATATGTCGACGGAACCTGAAGACAAGGATTTGCTCGTCGAATTCGAGATCAAGAACCTGCCTGAGGAGTACCGCGAATACTACAAGATCAAGCGAAAAAATTTCTTCGCCAGCATCCAGAATCTACCGGAGCTTTGGAATTTCTTCTGCAGGATCGACGAGATTTGGAAACGGGAGTTTGACGATCTGGAAGTCGGGATTAACCCTAATAGGGCGTTCCCGCTAATGCTCTACATAAACGCACATTCCAAAATGAGGATCAGTATGGAGCTCGCCTTCTCGATGTGCCTTCAAGAGGCCCGGTCGGTGCTTCGCGATGCGGTCGAATCGGTGGCGCACGCCCATCATATGCTGAGAGACCCAGCCAACTTGAAGGTTTGGCTGAAAAAAGATGAGCCTGGTGGCGATGCGGCCTTCAAGAAGATATTTCAGGAAAACAAGGCAAAGAATCTTTTCAAAGGCGTGGAGGAACTCCACGAGAAGTTTGGAGAGTTATCAGAAGTGGGATCACATCCTACGCTCCAGTCCCTTTACAACAAACTAACTTTCCCAACCACGGCCTCGGACAACACCATTGTCTTGAGCTATACAGGTGCCAAAGATAAGCGGGGGTTTGCTCTGGAACTTTTCAGCCGATTATTGACTTGCTTTGTCATGGAGCGCACGCTGTTTAATGATTATGAAGACCGTTTGAAGCTTGATCCGAGATTGATGCAGATGCGCCAGGAATTCGAGACCTTCAAAGAGCAGCTTCGTCGGGACATAATCAGGAAATACAACGTCAAGCCGCCCCCGAAGAAGCCAACGAGACCTTAGCCGCGGATGTGAGAGGCCAAAACGCCCGGCAGGTGACCACCCCTAACTAACCACACACGTGTGGGTACCCATACTTGGCCCAGTTTCATCGCGGCATGTGTTGAAGGCCGCGCGGTGTGCGAGAAGATTACCGCAGCGCCGCCGCCAGCACGAGCGTCGTCCCCAGCCCGGCCACCGACAGCACCGTCTCCAGCACCGTCCAGGTGGAGAGAGTTTCCTTCAGGTCCAGCTTGAAGAAGGACTGGATCAGCCAGAAGCCGGGGTCGTTTACATGAGAAAGAATTAAGGAGCCGGTGCCGGTGGCCAGCACCAGCAGCTCAGGCCGCACGCCAACATGCCCGGCCATCGGCGCCAGCACCGCCGAGGCCACGGCCATGGCCACCGTCGAAGACCCCATGGCCACGCGCACCACTGCGGCCAGCAGCCAGGCCAGCACCAGCGGCGGCATGTGCGCGCCCAGCGCCAAGCTGACCGTGGCCTGCGCGGCTCCCGAATCGCGCAGAATCCCGCTCAATCCGCCGGCCGCGGCCAGGATCACCAGCACGTTGGCGATGGGTGCAAAGGATTCCGCGGTCAACTTCCGCAGGCCCTCCGGGCTCTTGATCTTTCCTGTCTGAGTGTGGCTGCCCAGCGTAATGAGAGCCACCAGAACCGCGACCAGCAGCGCAATATCCGGGCTGCCGACAAAATGCAGAATCTGGTTCAGGCCGCTTGCCGGCACGGCAATCGCGTCCGCCCAACTGCCGAGGAAGATGAGCGCCACCGGCAGCAGAATGGCCGCCGCCGCCCGGATGGGTCCAGCCGGCGCGGGAACCGGCTCCGTCTTCGATCCTACCTTCGCTTCCAGACGCCCGGTCGCTTCATCCGCCCCGCGTTCAATCCGGGCTTCCAGCTCGCGATCTTCTGCGAGCGTCGGCGCAATCAGGGTCAAGCCTTCATCGGCGGGCTCCGCCGCGCGCTTTGTCCCTTGCCTCTCCCAGCGGCGGATCAGCAACCAACTTAGCCCCGGGCCGGCCAGCGCGGCGGCGGGCAATCCGGCCGTAAGGCCCCACAACATGGTGCGGCCGAGGTCGGCGTGATACTCGGTGGCCGCCAGCATCGCGGCCGGATGCGGCGGCAGCACCCCGTGCACTATGGAAAGCCCGGCCAGCATCGGCAGGCCCACCAGGATCGCAGGACGCCCGCTGCGCCGCGCTGCCTCGGCCACGATCGGCATCAGCAGCACCAGCCCCACCTCGAAGAAGACCGGCATGCCCACCAGAATGCCCAGCCCCAGCAGAGCCCAGGGCAAACCTCTGATTCCACAGTTCTCGACCAAAAGGCTGCCCAACGCAGTTGCCCCGCCGCTGGCCGCCAGCAGACGGCCCAGCACCGCGCCCAGGCCCAGAATGATGGCGATATGTCCCATCAGGTTGCCCACGCCGGCCGTGAACGACAGCGGAACCTGCGTCAGTGGCATGCCCGACGCCACGCCCAAGGTGAGCGCAGCCACGCACAAAGCCAGCGCCGGATGCAGCCGGAGCTTTGCAATCAAAACCAGCAGCAGCAGCACCGTCCCGGCGGCGCAGGCCACCAGGAACCAACTGTCGTAAGGCGTAGCGGAAGCAAGGTTCACCGGCAGATTATTCCACACGACAGCCTGCCCTCGCCTGCCCATGCCCCGGCCCCGGCGCTGAGAAACGGTGCTCAACAGCACACTTTTCCCTTGCGCGTCTCTGCTACCATGAGGATGATTGCAATTCCTGCCGCCCGCAGGTTGATCTCCCTCCTACCAGGGCCCGAGCGCAATGGCGGCTGGACCCAAACCCCGCCGGTTGATCCGGCGCACAGGAGAATTTTCTATGCCTCTAGTTTCCATGCGGCAGCTCCTCGACGAGGCCGCCAAGGGCGGTTACGGCGTCGGCGCATTCAACGTCAACGATATGGAACAGATTCAGGCCATCATGGGAGCGGCCAAGGAAACCAATTCGCCGGTCATCATCCAGGCCAGCCGCGGCGCGCGCCAGTTCGCCCAGGACAAGTATCTCTTTCACCTCATCCTGGCGGCCGCCGAACTGAATCCCGAGATCCCCATCGCCATGCACCAGGATCACGGCAACAGCTTTGAGACCTGCAAGAGCGCCATCGAGCTGGGCTATACCAGCGTGATGATGGACGGCTCGCTCAAGGAAGACGGCAAGACCCCGGCCAGCTTCGATGAGAACGTCGCGGTCACCAAAAAAGTGGTTGATTTCGCGCACCCGCGCGGCGTCACCGTCGAGGGCGAGATCGGCGTGCTGGGCGGCGTGGAAGACGGCCACGGCGCGGGCGGCAGCGGCCTGGAGCACATCACCGACCCCGATCAGGCGGTCGAGTTCGCCGAGCGCACCGGCGTAGACGCGCTGGCCATCGCCATCGGCACCAGCCACGGCGCCTACAAGTTCACCAAGAAGCCCGACGGTTCGGTGCTCAAGATGGACGTTCTGATCGCCATCCACAAGCGCCTGCCCAACACCCATCTGGTCATGCACGGCAGCTCCTCGGTGCCCAAGGATTTGCAGGACATCGTCAACGAGTACGGCGGCAAGCTCAAGGAGACCTGGGGCGTCCCGGTCGAGGAGATTCAACTCGGCATCCGCAACGGCGTCCGCAAAATCAACGTGGACACCGACAACCGCCTGGCCATGACCGGAGCGATTCGCAAGGTGCTCTGGACCCAGCCGGAGAAGTTCGATCCCCGCGACTACCTCAAGCCGGCCCGCGAGGCCATGCAAAAGGTCGTCGCGCAGCGCATGACGCAGTTCGGCCAGGCCGGCCACGCCGGCGACTACAAGCCCGTCTCCATCGCCCAGATCGCCAAAGGCTACGCCGACGGCTCGCTCACCACTAAGCCACTGGTCGCCGCCAGGTAACTCCGGCTCCAGGCGTCAAAAAGGGCCATCCCGCACCCGCGGGGTGGCCCTTTTGCTGCCAGCCGATCCCGGCTTCGGAATGACTACTCCTTGACTTCTTGCACCGTTTGTAGAGTAGCAGTGGGGAAGGATTGGGTCTCCGGAACAGCCGGATCGGCATAGTAGCCGGTGCGCGTGCGGGCCTTGAGTCCCGGCTTGGCGATCTCCACCTGAAGGGCGTGGTATTCGTCCGGATGAGAGGGTTTAGGGGGATTGAAGGTGAGCACGTAGAAATTCCGTGCATCCTTGATGCAGCGGTCGATAACGATGGCCAGATCGTTGCCTTCATAGGGAACCTGCCCGCCCGTCTGCGTGGCAATGACCGGAAGAAGCAGGTCGCCTATGTCCGCATGACTGGGATCGTCAACGCCCTTGAGATACTTCGTGTAATTCTCATCTCTGCCGTAGCCCCCAAAGGGAGAAATGCAGTAGAGCGTAATGCGCGCCTTGCGCAATTCCGTTGAGAGCGACGAGATGGATCCGTAGATAGCCTGACGACCCGTTTCTCCTCCGATCCATGCGGGGTCGGAGATGACGCTCCAACCGTAGCTGAGCCAGATGAGCAGCTTTCTGCCGGGCCTGTTGCTTAGCTTAAGGGCGAGCAGATTCAGAGCGCGGAGCGAGGATTGCTCGCGCTCCACGGCGCCTTGCAGCCTCTCCGATGGTCTGGTATTCCGCAAACCGGGGATGTTGGCGTCGAGGAAGGCTTGCAGCACTTTGCCGTCGCGTGCGGGCCGATTCTGATAGTTCAAGCCTTTGTCGGTGAGGATGACGAAGGATGTGGGCAGGGCAAGTTCCCCGCCGTTCTCCTTGAAAAACTCAGCCAGCCATTGCCGTTCCATGGTTATGGTCTGAGGGGGGGCGTTGATGGCGTCGATCAGCAGGATAGCCTCCACCGGGGGATCGGCTTTGACCTTCATTCCGTTCACGGCGCGCAGCGAGACGATGCTTTGCGGCTGGCTGTTGTCGAAAAGCTTGAAATCGCCCGGCTGCAGATCGTTTACCAGCGCACCGGACTTATCAGAGACCACCACGTCGAGGGTCAGGCTTCCTTGTGTGGCGGCGGGATAGGGTGAGCCCGTCTGGCTGCTATTGAGACCCTGGGGCAACGCGGCAGCCGTCGTCTGCAAAGCCGGTACCGGCTGGGTTTGATCGGTTTGTCCCAGCGCAGCCAGCGGCATGCAAAGAAGCACTGCGAGAAAAGCAGCAGGAAATGCGAATCTGTTCTTCATAGATCTCTCCTCTGGACCAATCTCAGTGACCCGCTGTTATGAGTTTTCCTCATCTCACGTGAATCCGCGCGCGGTCCGGCATGAGTACGTTATTAGTGATGGCCGCCGCCCCCGGAACTGCCGGCGCTGGAACTGCCGCCGCCGGAACCTCCGCCACTGGAACTGCCGCCGCTGGAGCCGCCACCACCGTGTGAGCCGCCACTGGAACCGCCGCCGCTAAAGCTGCCGCCCCCTCCACCACCCCGCGAACCGCCGCCGCTGGAGCCGCCGCCCCCTCCACTACCCCGCGAACCTCCGCCGCTGGAGCCGCCCCCTCCACTACCCCGGGAACCGCCGCTGCTTAAGCCGCCGCTTCCTCCGCCACTATAGCCACCGTGTCCTCCAGCAAAGCTGCCGCCCCGTGCCTGGAGATTGCCGCTGCGGTTGGTCATCGGCGCCATGACTGTAACGCTCCTGTTTTCCAGCGTCACCTGTCTGGCCATCATGAAGCTTTGCGACTTGTGATCGAAGCTCAGCGGGATGCCCGCTGCCTTCGCTAGGGCGCCTTTGCTCCCCAACCCATCCTCTACCTGGTGAGCTTCCAGATGCGGCTCATTCGCGCGCGAAAGTGGAGGGAAATACGCATTGCGAAACTCCTTTGGCGGTAAATTGAGAGACTCAATCGGGCGATCAGCGTCCAACTTCACCCACTCCACCGATAAGCCGTTCTTCTCGTTCACCGCGAAGACTTCTTCCTTCCGGTTGATCGGAGGCCGGCCCTTCACGTCGTAGGGATGGAGCGGGACGAAGGCCACCTGATGTCCGCTCTTGACCCAGCGGCCCGGCGGAAGATGGTGCCGCTTGTGGCCTGCAACCCATACATAGTGATGCCGCCGGTGAATGTGAATCCAGTTCCCGGCGTGACACACGGCCCAGGCGTAAGGAGTTGCGTTCAGATCCCATGTCGAATCGATTACCCGCTCCTCGCCGCTAATCGTATTCCTGTCAATCCGGTAACGAATTGCTCCCGGAAGACAAGGGAAGATGGCTTCGTGCTCGATCTCCTCATGGGATGCGGGAGAGCCAGCCTGCATGGCCCGCACCGATTGCCCGGAAGCCGCGACGGGAGACGCCCCGGATTCCGGTTGTTTGCCGCTTGCCTGTTGCTGGTCATCGGCGGACGTCGGCTCCCAGCAGGTCCCATACGGAGCGCAATCGAAGAATGTCCCCTGGTCCTTCATCTCTGCCAGGCCGGGAATCGGCGCGGTCAGCCCGGAAGCCTTCATCACGTCGGCGATGGCCTCCGATCGCTGGGCTACGCGGTCCGCGACCCACTTGTCCCAGTCGGCATATGCGCCCGAATCTTCTGAGCCCAACCAGACAACCCGGCTTCCTTCGTAATGGACCATCGTCTGACCGTCTGCCACTGCCTGCGGCGCCGATCCGGGCAAAGCAACAGCCGCGTCTTTCAGCGCCGCCAGCGTGAACCCGTCGGTATAACTGGCGACCCGAAGATAGGTCGTCTCGGGATATCTCGCGGTGATGCTGCCCGTGGGGGTCTTCAGAATGAACTCTTCGCCGGCCACGTACGGACGGACATGAAGTGTCACAGTGCCTGTAAGCAGCGCGATCTCGGTGTATGGAATGCCGGCCGTGGTGTGCAGATCGTTGAAGGTAAGGACCGAATTCTCTCCAAGATAGAAGGTCGAGGCGTCTTCCAGCTCGATCTCCGCGCGCCCCGCGCCTGTCGCCAGGCTGAAGCCGGTTTCCAGAGGGAGATCGGCTACCGCCTTCTCCCATGTCGCGCCGCTAGCCTTTTCGTTCTCCTCGCCCCGCGCGATGCGCACATCTCCCTCGACGTAACTGACCCGGACAATCTGCGCATAGGTCGCATTCGAATAATGCTGACCCAGGATAAACTGAGCTTCCTTTTTCAACTTCTCACTGGAATCGCCGTTCAGAATCTCCTGAATCTCGGCCAGAGCCCGCGGCTCGTCAATTCCCATCAACGAATTGAGCGCCAGCAGTTTCAGGTCATCGTCGTCCGCTGCTTTGGGCTCGGCTGGCTTCCCGCTCCGGGCGCGAATCTCGATCTCCAGCGCGCCGCAATCATGGATCCAACTGCTCCGGGGATAATCGCTCCGCAGCACGCCGCAGGTGTCCAGCGCAGGTCTCGCTTGCCCCAGCTTGTTTTCGGCATACGCCCTCCAATAGAGAGCTCCATCGGCGTGCTCGCCATGTTGACTGGCGATCTTGGTGAAGATGGCTTCCACGTCGGACCAGCGCTCTTCATTGATGGCCCGCATTCCATTCGCGTAGAGTTGCGCAAGCTCGGTTTGACTGCTGTCCAGTTCACTGGCCGCGCCGGGCTCGCTCTCCTCTGCGCTGGACAAGCTGTCCCCCGCAAAGGCCTGCCCAATTGATTGTCCCGATACCGCCTGGGCTGAACGGGCCATCGACGTCCAGGGGAAAACTGCGATGAATGCAGCCAGAACTACCGGTCCGGTTTTCATATGGTCCCTCCCGTGGAACGATCTTTTCCGCCCGCCTGCTGATCCGGAATTCTGGAACGCAGCACGCGCACCTCAAACAGCAGGCCGTTCGCGTTCATTTCGTCTTGCAGCCGGGCGATGGTTGCACCGTTCAAGCCCCCCGGCTGGTTGGCTAGCTCGCCCAGCACATGATCCAGGCGATCGAGCGCCGTAGTCAGCGCCGGATCGTCGATCTTCGCGGCGTTCTGGCGGCAGATGCGATTGGCGGCCAGAAGACCGCGGGCCTCATCACGCAGGGGAGATACCATCTCCGCGCTGTCGGCGTCGGCGTGCTTCAACTCCACCAGCAGCCGTTCCGAGCGGTCCAGATGATCGCTGAGAACCACCACCAGCACGCGTTCCTGAGGCTGCGCAACGGGTTGCTGCGTCTGCTGGGGATGGACTGCCGCGGTAGTCTGCGCCTGTCTCTGCTCCCATAGCCGGCCCGCGAAGAATGCGCCCACAACCAGCAGGGCGCACGCGGCGGCGTAGCTCAACCCCATCCCCAGGCCGCCCCGCAGCCAGCTCCGCTTCCGCGCTTCATAGGCAGGCAGCGAGCGCGAAAGCGACTCCCACACCCGTTCGCCGTAGGAGGCGTCGCGGGCCGGCGGTTCGGCGAATTCCATTTCGGCCAGATCGCTCCCCAACGCCGCGTAGGCCTCTGCGCACTCCGCGCAAGCCTTCAGGTGTTGCCTGGTGGCGGCCGCGCCCTCGCCCTTGCTGTAATACTGCTCGATCAGTTCTTCTTCGCCCAAATGCTTCATATCCTCACCATCAATGGAGCCAGCCGGCGCCGCAGCTTATGCACTGCCCGGAATACCGCCTGCTTGGCCGCATTCGACTGAATCTCCAGCGCCGCGGCAATCTCTTCCGTGCTGCAATCCTCCATGTGCCGCAACATGAAGGCCGTTCGTTCCGTGGGCGTCAGGTTGTGCATCGCCATCTCCTGCATGGCCCTGATCTCGCCGCTCAGCAGCAGCCGGTCGGGGCCGGCGGCCAGATCCGCCACCTGCACCTCGTCCAGTTCCGGATCGGTTTCCTCGGCCACCCGGCTGCTTTCATCCATCCTGCGGCCGCCGATCCTGTCCAGCGCGCAGCGCACCGCGATCCGGTAAATCCAGGTGCCGAAGTCCGCGCGCAACTCAAAGCTTTCCAACTTCTGATACCCGCGCAGGAACGCCTCCTGCACCACGTCCTCCGCGTCGGCCTCATTGCCGGTGATGCGAAACGCGAGCCGGAAAAGCCGATGGCTGTGGCGCACCACCAATGCCCCATAGGCCTCTTTGTCTCCGGCCATAACCGCCCGGACCGCCGCGTGGTCGTTCTTGTCCATGCGAACATTAGACACGATATTTTCGGATGCGGTTAGGAGAGATTTTGCAGCCGGGCACGGACTTTCCCTGTGCCACACCCCTTCGGCTGCGCTCAGGGCAGGCTTTCGCGCCGTCCGCCGCCGCGGACGAGCCCCGGGATATTCATGGACACCCCGCCCGTTTATTCCAAGGTGGCCGGCAATACGGAAGTTGGAACTTTGGCCGGCTGTTCCAGAGACTCTTTCTCTACTGCGCCGCTTTCAATGCGGATTGCCGGAAGGGAAGATAAAGGAGCAGGAATAAGCCCAACGCGACGCCTTCAGAAGCCACGATGTACCAAGGCCATGGTCCAAGAAAATCGAGAAGCGACGCATTCTGAGGCTTGGCGCAGAGATACATGTAGTTTGTCTTGAAGATCCAATCGAATGTGCCGGCGATTGCGGCATAGATATTTAGGGCCAGCATCGCCCTGCCGGCCGACCCTGGCCGTGGCCGCGCCTGCCTGGACCACACCAGGTACAGAGTGGCGGTCACATCGAGGCCATGGCCAACAAAGAACTGAACTGTCAAGAAAGAAGGGAAGTGTTCCAGCAGGTTCGGTGTGAGCAGCGCCATCGAAGTTGCGGCCAATGCGGTGTAGTAAGCCAGATCGAAGATGGCCCGATTGAGGGTGAGCAACGCGAGGATGACAAGACACTGCGTGACATCGCAGAGTTCCAGAGGAAGACGATCAGGAAACGCAAGCTGGCCGTGTGCGGCCTGGTATCCGCAATACACAGCGAAGTCCAGCAGAAGCACCGCTGCCAGGCCGACTCGCAGCCATTTGCATCCGGGCGGGAGCTGCTGCTGGGCCGCCGCAAGAATGGCTGCGAGAAGAACGACCGCGCCGAGAATGACAAGGTGCGCCGGTCCGAAAAGCTTGAAGTTGGTTGTCATGCCTGAACTGAACTGCTGCATTATCAAATTAAAGCACTGGCCGGCATTGCCATGGGTGTGACCACTACCCGTCTCGAGCTTACTCCCCAGCGGCCGGCTACCAGGAACCCGGCCCACAGCCCCAATCCGCCAGTTCCCGCGCCCGTTTGAAGATATCGAGAAACATGGGCCGCGTCAGCCTGCCGGTGTTGGTGTTCTGCAATGATGGATGATAGCTGGCCATCACGGTCAGTCCACCCGGCAGCGCATACTCCGCGCCGTGGCGGAAGCTGAATCCAGCGCGCCCCCGGAGTTGACCTGCCAGCTTGCCGCCTCGTTGCGCGTGGGCCAGCAGTCCGTCAAACGCGATCTTGCCCAGGCAAACCACCACGCGCAGGTTGCCCAGCAGCCTGATCTCCTCGTCCAGCCAGGGCGCGCAGTTGCGCTGCTCCTCGGGCGTGGGCTTGTTGGCCGGCGGAGCGCAGCGGACCACGGCGCTTATCCACAGTCCGGTGAGCTTCATGCCGTCGTCGCGGGAGACCGCGTTCGGCTGCGAGGCAAATCCGGCTTCATGGAGCACCGGAAACAGAAAATCGCCCGACCCGTCCCCGGTAAACATCCGCCCGGTGCGATTGGACCCGTGCGCGCCCGGAGCCAGTCCCAGCGCCAGCACACGCGCTTGCCGGTCGCCAAACGAAGGCACGGGCTTGCCCCAGTACGGGCAGTCCAAATAGGCGCGTCGGCGCACCCGGGCCACCCCGGCCGAATACGCGCGCAGCCGCGCACAGCGCTCGCAGGCTACGATGCGGGCATTCAGGGCTTCCAGTGGCGGGCAAGCAGCGGTCATGGCAAAAACTCCAGGTGATTGGCCGCGATCTTCGTGACCTGTCTCACAGGATAAACAGGATGAGCCGGTGGTAAGCTATTGTCCGTAGTTCAACACGATTTGAGGATGGGGTGAATTCCTGTGGCAAAAGCAGTTTTGAGGTTCTCTTGGTGGTTGGTTCTTGGGGTCGCGGCGTTTGTGCTACCGGCGCAGTGCTTGTTTGCGGTCAGTTGCAATGTGGTGAAGCATAATCTGCCCACCGATGCTGACAGGACGTTGCTGGCGGCGGATTACGCGAAAGCGGAAGGTCTCTACCGCGCCGATCTGGCCGCGCATCCGGGCAATGTGGACGCGACCGCCGGGCTGGTTCACGCGCTGTTGCGCGAGCAGAAGGCGCAGGAGGCCGCCGATGTCGTAAAGACCGCCCTGGCAGCCGCTCCCGCCTCGGCGCCGCTGCTTACGCTGCGCGGCGAGGTCGAGTTTCGCCAGGGCGAGCCCTGGGTCGTGGAACAAACCGTGCTTGCGGCCTACAAGCTGGACCCGTGCAATCCCCGCACCCGCCTGCTCTTTGCCCGGTTCTTAAGGATCACCTCCCGCCATGCCACGGAGCGCCAGCAGATTCTCCTCGCGCATCAGATTGATCCCGATGACCCGGAAATTCGCTTGGCGTGGATTCAGACCCTGCCCCTGGCCCAGCGCATTACGGAGATGGAAGCCTACCTGTCGGTGCCCAACGGGGACGACCAGGAGACGATACGTCAACTGCGCGCGGATCTGGATCGCTGGAAGAAGCAGGCAGGCGAGCCGCAGAGGGCCTGCCGCCTGGTTTCAACAGCGGCTCCCGCTGATATTCCCTTCATCAAGCTCCTCGGCTATGCCGGTCACACGCGCGCCTTCGGCCTGGAAGTCGGATTGAACGGCACTCCCTCCCGGTTGCAGTTGGGTGCCGGGGAAGGCGGTCTGACGGTTTACCGCCCCATGGCCGAACATGCCGGACTCAAGCGCCTTTCTGAACCGGCGCCGGGCGGTCCGGGCGGCAAGCCCACCTATGCCGCCTATGCGGACTCCATCAAGATCGGAAACATGGAATTCCAGAACTGCGTTGTGAACGTGATCGACAGCTCCAGTCCCTTCGACGATGGAGACGGCCTGATCGGCATGGACGTCTTTTCCGATTATCTTGTGACGGTGGACTATCCCATGCGCAAGGCGCAGTTGGGGCCTCTGCCCGTGAACCCAGCTGCAGGAACCGCCCCCGTGCCCAGCCTCAGGACAAACGTCGCCCAGGCGGAAGATTCCGGCGCTGCCCAGGCGGGTCCGTTTGACCGCTATATCGCGCCGGAGATGAAGGATTACACGCAAATCTACCGCGTCGCCAACAACCTGATTCTCCCCACGGCCCTCAACGCCTCCACGGTCAAGCTCTTTATCCTTGATCTGGGCGCTTCCGCCACCAACATCTCTCCCGGCGTCGCCAAGGAGGTTTCCAAGGTCCGTGAAACGGACACGGAAGGCCCCGCGGGGCAATCGCATAAGGTTCTTATCGCCGACGAGGTCAACTACAACTTTGCTCATATGTCTCAAAGGGTGACTAACGTCTCCGCCGCGGACACCTCGATGGCCTCAAAGAGCGCGGGGATGGAGATATCGGGATCCATGGGAGCCAGTACCTTCGGTCTTTTGATCATGCACATCGACTACCGCGACGGGCTCTTGAAATGCGAATACATCCCGGACCGTGGATACAAGTTCTGACCGGGTCGGCCTGAGGCGCGCAGCGGCGCCGGATGGCCTTTCCGCCAGTTCCGCCGCGAATGTGGCAAAGAAGGCTGCGATACACTAGCGGCGATGCCCGCCGCGCCCAACCCGGAGTTTTTGCGCCGCGCCATTCACCTGGCCACCCGGAATGTGGTTGCTGGCGCGGGCGGGCCGTTTGGCGCGGTGATTGTGCGCAGCGGCGCAATCGTCGCCGAGGCCGTCAACACGGTGACCGCGGCCCATGACCCCACCGCGCACGCCGAGGTGAACGCCATCCGCGCGGCTTCGAAGGCGCTGGGCGCATTCACGCTGGCCGGCTGCGAACTCTACGCCAGTTGCCAGCCCTGCCCCATGTGCCTGGCCGCGGCCTACTGGGCGCGAATAGACGCTATTTACTACGGCGCCAGCGCCGCCGACGCCGCCCGCGCCGGCTTCGACGATACGTTCATCTACCAGGAACTGCGAAAGAATTCCGCCGAGCGCAAGCTCCCCGCCACGCAACTGCTCGCAGAGGAAGCCTGGGCCAGCTTTGCCGCCTGGATCGCCTCGCCGGACAAGATCGCGTACTGAAGCGCGTATGGCGTTGCCGCGGAGCGCGCGTCTATACTTCCTGCCATGCAAGTGTTCCGGCTCACCCTGCTTCTCGCCGCCTCCGCAATGGCCGCGGCCCAATCCACAACCGCCGCGCCAGTACAGGCCCCGCCCCAGGCGCGGCAGGTCTGGCAGATGCAGGACTCGGGCACGACGGCCGGCCTGCGCGGTGTTGACTCCGTGGATGGCGCCGTGGCCTGGGCCAGCGGAACGGGCGGAACGGTGCTGCGCACCATTGACGGCGGCGCGCACTGGCTGAAGTGCGCTGTGCCCGACGCGGCAACCGACGGCGCAACCCTCGACTTTCGCGGCGTGCAGGCGTGGGATGCGACGACGGCGATCGTGATGTCGAGCGGCAAAGGGAAGCTCTCGCGGCTCTATAGGACCAGGGACGGTTGTCTGCATTGGAAACTTATTTTTCGCAATCCGGATAACGAGGGATTCTGGGACGCTGTCAAGTTTGACTGGGGCCAGAATGGGACGCTTCTCGGGGATCCAGTGAACGGCATGTTTTCGCTGTTTGCCACGAGTGATGCAGGCAAGAGCTGGGTCAGGCAATGGAACAAAGGCCTGCGGGTGAAACCGGGATCGCAAGGTGTCTTTGCCGCCAGCAACTCCTCTCTCACAACGGTCGGCGAGTTCGTCTTTGGCTCCGGAGGCTCCGGTGGCGCCTTCATGTATTCCATAGCATCTGTCTACATATGTATCGATGATTGCTCCCCGGAAGAGATGAATCTCGAGGGCAGAAGAAACAAGTGGGTCCGCCAGGCGGTTCCGCTCGGAGACAGCACCGACTCATCAGGTGTCTTCTCCGTTGCAAACCGGCAAACATCACCCTATAGTCCAACCGGAACTCAAGTGCTGGTCATCGTTGGCGGCGACTACGCGAATCCGAACGAGTCGAAAAACACAGCGGCTTACAGACTGAAATCGGATGGGCCGTGGCTCGCATCTGAAAAACCGCCCCACGGCTTCCGCTCTGCCGTCCAATGGTCCGAAGCGCTCCGCGCATGGATCGCTGTAGGCACGAATGGTTCGGACCTCAGCCGCGACGACGGCAAAACCTGGCAGCCCCTCGACGACGGCAACTGGAATGCTCTCTCGCTCCCTTTCGTCGTCGGCCCCAACGGCCGCATCGCTCGGCTGAATGAGGCCGCGCTCCCGCCCGCCAAGTAAACACGGCTGCCCATCCTTGCCAAGCGATTGTTTGTCGCGGCAAGGGCGGGACTCCCTATTCCTTATTCCCTATTCCCCGTCTCTCTTTGCCCCCAATCCGTAATCCGCGCCGGAATGCTACCAATTTGCCCCTGCCGCCCGCCCGCTTGCGCGGAATTCGCCCCCAGCACAGTAAAATAGAGCCAATCGGATGACCCAAACCACTCCAGCGGCCGCTCCCCAGGCCTCCCGCACAGCGCGGGACCTGGAGTCGCGGGCGCAAGTTCAGACTCAGACCCGGACCCCTGCCGGCCAAGCCCCGATCATCCAGGTAAGCGGCCTCCAGAAGACCTACCAGACAGCCCGCGGCGCCCTTAACCTCTTTGTAGGCCTCAACCTACAGGTCGAGGCCGGCGAAATGGTGGCCATTGTCGGCCAGTCCGGCGCGGGAAAAAGCACACTTTTGCACATTCTGGGCGCACTTGATGCCCCCTCCGCGGGAACTGTATACTGCGCCTCAATCGACGTGGCCCATCTCTCCCCGCGCCAGGCCGCAGCCTTTCGCAACCGGGAGATCGGCTACGTCTGGCAGTTCCATTACCTGCTGCCGGAGTTTACGGCGCTGGAAAACGTGGCCATGCCGCTGCTTGCGGGCGGTAAACCCAAGTTCGAGGCGTTTCAGGCGGCGGCCAACTGGCTCCGGGAGGTTGGCTTGGAGGATCGCGCCGACCACCGGCCCGGCGAACTCTCCGGTGGCGAACAGCAGCGCGTGGCGCTGGCCCGCGCGCTGGTCAACAACCCTCGGCTGCTCCTGGCCGACGAACCCACCGGCGACCTGGACGAGACCACCGCCGGCCTCGTCTTCGACCTAATTGAACGGCTGCACTCGACCCACGGCCTCACCTCGATCCTGGTGACGCACAACCCCGACCTGGCCGCGCGATGTACGCGGGTTTTACGCCTTGAAAGCGGAAAACTGGGGCTGGCCACTCCGGCAGCCACACCCCAAACCAGATTGCCAGCCGGAAACGTTTGACGGGAAAAGCACCCTTTCGGGTGGTTTTTGAGTCTTAATAAGGAAGCAGTCTGGAAACGGATGAGTTCTCGTCCCAGCCAGGTTGCCAGGGCAGGATGGAAGTCCCTCCGCGGCGCGTTCGCCGGGGACGATGGAGCGGCAGTCAAGCTCTGAAACCATCCCCAGCGAATGTTTGGAGCGAAAGTTGTATTTCCAAGGGAAGCTCCGGCGGCGTAGGTAAAAGAGAGGTACGCGCTGGTGGGCTGAAGCCGGGATGAACTCGAAACCGCTTCAGCCGATAACCTGCATCAAGGGGGAACACATGTTCGAACGCTATACGGAGAAGGCGCGTCGTGTGATCTTCTTCGCGCGGTATGAGGCCAGCCAGTTCGGCTCGCCCTATATCGAGACCGAGCACCTGCTGCTCGGTCTGCTGCGCGAGGACAAGCCGTTGAGCAACCGTTTCCTGCGCTCCCACACCTCGGTGGAGTCGATCCGCAAGCAGATCGAGGCGCACACCACCATCCGCGAAAAGGTTTCCACCTCCGTTGACCTGCCGCTTTCGAACGAGTGCAAGCGCGTCCTGGCCTATGCGGCGGAGGAAGCCGAACGCCTCGGCCACAAGCACATCGGCACCGAACACCTGCTCCTCGGCATCTTGCGCGAGGAGAAGTGCTTCGCCTCGGAGATCCTCCAGGAGCGCGGCCTCAAGCTGGCGCAAATTCGCGACGAATTGGGGCGCGTCACCCAGGAGAAGTCGCCGCCGCAGCAGCGCCAGCGCGAGTCCAGCCTGCTGGCCGAGTTCAGCCGCGACCTGACCCAGGCCGCCATGGACGGCCTGCTCGATCCCCTCGTCGGCCGCGAGGGCGAACTCGAGCGCGTCATCCAGATTCTCTGCCGCCGCACCAAAAACAATCCTGTCCTCATCGGCGAACCCGGCGTCGGCAAAACCGCCATCGTCGAAGGCCTCGCACAGCGCATCGCCAACGGTGAGGTACCGAGCTTCCTCGCCGACAAGCGCGTTCTTAGTCTGGATCTTTCCCTCATCGTCGCCGGCACCAAGTACCGCGGACAGTTCGAGGAACGCCTCAAAACCATCATGAAAGAGCTGATGGATAGCCAGAACTCCATTGTCTTCATCGACGAGCTGCACACCCTAGTTGGCGCGGGCTCGGCCGAGGGCTCACTCGACGCCGCCAACATCCTCAAGCCGGCGCTCTCCCGCGGAGAAATCCAGTGCATCGGCTCCACTACCCCCGCCGAGTACCGCAAGTCGATTGAGAAGGACCGCTCCCTCGAGCGCCGCTTCCAGGCCGTCAAGGTCCCTCCGCCCAACGAGGCCGACGCCATCAATATCATCCACGGCATCAAGGACCGCTACGAAAAGTTCCACGCCGTCAGCTACACCGATGCCGCCGTCGAGTTCGCCGTCTCCCACTCCAGCCGCTACATCCCGGACCGCTTCCTGCCCGACAAGGCCATCGACCTCATCGACGAAGCCGGCGCCCGCGTCAAGCTCCGCCAGACCTCGCTGCCCGAGGAAATTACCGAGGTCCAGAAGCGCATCAAGTTCATCGTCCACCGCATGGATTCGGCCATCGCCAACCACGAGTTCGAGAAGGCGCGCTTCTACTCCGACGAGGAGCGCAAGGAGCGCGAAAGCCTGCGCGCCCTGCGCGACAAGTACCACCTCGACGACTCAGCCGCCGGCATCGTCAGCCGCGAGGACATCGAGGACGTGGTCAGCCGCTGGACCGGCGTTCCCGTCAACAGCATTAAGGAAGAAGAGACGCAGAAGCTCCTCCGCGTGGAAGAAGAGCTGCACAAGCGGGTCATCTCCCAGGACAAGGCCATCGGCGCGCTGGCTCGCGCCATCCGCCGTTCCCGCGCCGGCCTCAAGTCGCCCCACCGCCCCATCGGCAGCTTCCTCTTCCTCGGCCCCACCGGCGTCGGCAAAACTGAGATGGCCCGCACCCTAGCCCAGTTCCTCTTCGGCTCTGACAAGGCCCTCATCCGCTTCGACATGTCGGAGTTCATGGAGAAGCACTCCGTCTCCAAGCTCATCGGTTCGCCTCCGGGGTACGTGGGCTACGAGGAGGGCGGCCAGCTCACCGAGCGCGTCAAGCGCTCGCCCTATTCCGTCGTCCTGCTCGACGAAATCGAGAAGGCCCACCCCGATGTCTTCAACATCCTGCTCCAGGTCTTTGAGGACGGCCAGTTGACCGATGGCCTGGGCAATACCATCGATTTCAAGAACGTCATCCTCATCATGACCTCCAACATCGGCGCGCGCCACCTGATGAAGAAGCAGGGCCTCGGCTTCCAGAGTGACCGCGAAGACCTGGTCAACGACAAGGTCGAGGATCTGGTCAAGCAGGAGGTCAAGAAAACCTTCAACCCCGAATTCCTCAACCGCCTTGACGAGGTCATCCTCTTCCAGTCGCTCAACGACGCCGACCTGCTCCAGATCGTCGAACTGCTCGTCCAGCAGCTCAACGCCAATCTGGCCCAGAAGTCCATCACCATATCCGTCACCGAGGAAGCCAAGAAGTGGATTCTCGACCAGACCCTGGTCGACCGCAACTACGGCGCCCGTCCCCTGCGCCGCGCCCTGCAGCGCTACGTAGAGGACCCCTTGTCCGAAGCCCTGATCGCCGGAACAATCTCCGAGCGCCCGGCCTTCCTCGAGGTCTACCTCGACTCCAACCAGCTTTTCTATCGCCCCGTAAGCGCCGACGAAGCCGTAACCGACGAAAAAGCCGCCGGCGTGCTGCTGTTCAGCAACTAAGGCTCAACCCACTTCAAACGCAAGCGCCCCCGGCCAACCTGCCGGGGGCGTTTTGTTGGCTGGGATTAGGGACAGGGAATAGAAGTCAAGGTCAGGGATCAGAGATCAGAAACCTGCGGCGGACCTTTGCGCCACTTGCAATGCCGGCTTCCCTGTACGCATCGTCACTGAACCGCTGATGCAACCTTGCAGCGATAACAAAGCTTACAGTGAATCGCTCTCACTTGCGACGCCGGCGAACCGCCGCGCTTTGATGTCGCGCATCGGCGGCTGGCCGAAGAGACGGCTGTACTCGCGGTTGAACTGGCTGGCGCTTTCATAGCCGACCTCGAAGGCTGCGCTGGCGGCGTCCAGCCCCGAAGTCATCATGCGCACGCGCGCCGCGTGCAGGCGCAACCGCTTCTGATATTGCAGAGGGCTCATTGCGGTCAGGGAGCGGAAATGATGGTGCAATGTGGAGACGCCCATCTGCGCGACCGAGGCTAGTTGCTGCACGCGCAAGGGCTTGTCGAAATTTGATCTGAGCCAGCAGACAGCCTTGGCCGTCCGGTTGCTCTGCTCGCCCAGCGTGGCGATGGCGCGCAGATGTTTGCCTAGCGGCGAGCGCAGCAGCCGGTAGAGGATCTCGCGCTGCATCAGGCTGCCCAGGAAAGGAATGTCCCGGGGCGTGTCCAGAAGGTCCAGCAGCCGGCAGCAGGCGCTCAACATCTCGGCGGGAGTCTTGCCCACCGCCATGCCGCGCGCTCCGAAAGAGACATCGGTCGTCAGGAACTCTTCCTGGCTCAGAATCTCGCGTACCACCGGCATCTCCAGCTTGAGAACCATCGCCAGGTACGGTTCGCTCTTGGAGGCCTTGATGATCTGGCTCTCCACCGGCAGATCGACTGAGGTCAGCAGAAAGGAGGAACCGTCGCACAGGTGGGTTGTGCCGCCGACGGTGATTCGCTTCTCTCCCTGCACAAAGACCACCAGTTCGGGTTCGTAGGTGGTGCAAAAAAACTCTGAAGGCGCAGTTCTGCGGGAGAGCCGCAGGCCGGCCAAATCAGTGTCAATCGGACCCTCCACGTGGATGTGGGCCGCAATCTTGCGCGCCAATTCGGCCCGCAGCGCAACCACGTCCGCCCGCGAGTTTCCGCTTGCAACATTCTGATCCGCTCTCTGCACTCCGTTTTGCTCCTTCCATTTCAGCGTACCGCTGAACCGGCGCTGTCTGCACAATAAAATCGCTATGCGACAGAAATAGGCAATCAAAAGGAAGGATCAGGATACCGTTCGGACGAGATTCTTCTGTAGTCTTTAGATTGAGAAGGACAGTGGTGAGAGGCTTCGGTCCTGTCCAACTGATGAGGTGAATCAATGCAAAAGCGCAAATTGGGAAACAGCAATCTGGAAGTATCGGCCATCGGCCTCGGTTGTATGGGCATGACATCGGCCTACGGGCCAGCCGGTGCCAAGACAGAGATGATCAAGCTCATCCGCGATGCCTTTGAACTCGGCGTAACCCACTTTGACACTGCCGAAGCTTACGGGCCCTTCGCGAATGAAGAGCTGGTGGGCGAGGCACTGGAGCCGATCCGCGACAAGGTGACCATTGCCACCAAGTTCGGCTTTGATATCGACCTTGAGACGGGTTCGCGCACGGGCGGAACCAACAGCAAGCCCGCGCATATCAAGCTGGTTGCTGAAGCTGCCCTCAAGCGTCTTCGGACCGACCATATCGATCTCTTCTATCAGCATCGCGTTGATCCCGGCGTGCCGATCGAGGACGTGGCAGGCGCGGTCAAGGAACTGATCGCGGCAGGCAAGGTCAAGCACTTCGGCCTCTCGGAGGCTGGAGCAAACACGATTCGGCGCGCTCATGCAGTCCAGCCAGTCACCGCAGTCCAAAGTGAATATTCCCTCTGGACGCGCGATGTCGAACACCATGGCGTTCTCGCAGCTTGCGAGGAGCTCGGTATCGGATTCGTGCCCTTCAGCCCGCTCGGCGCAGGGTTTCTCACCGGCAAGATCGACGAAAACACGAAGTTTGACCCTACCGACTTCCGCAATTATGCGCCGCGCTTCACTCCTGAAGCACGCGCAGCGAACCAGGCGGTGGTCGATCTCCTGAAGAGTATCGCAGAGAAGAAGGACGGCACTCCGGCCCAAGTCGCTCTTGGATGGCTACTCGCCCAGAAGCCGTGGATCGTTCCCATCCCTGGTACGACGAAGCTACACCGGCTTGAAGAGAACCTGGGCGCTGTCAATGTCCAGCTATCCGCAGACGACCTACGCGACATCGACTCCGCAGTTTCGAAGATTGAAGTTCAGGGGCTGCGATTGCCGGAGGCTGTCTTAAAGATGTCGGAACGCTAGTTCACACAACAACTCACCGTGCCCGCCGCTTGGCGAGCACGAAAGGCAACCCCATGGTCTCCCGTCCTAAACGCATCACTGCCTCTGTCAACGCAGTAGGTCTCGCGGTTTGTCTGCTGCTCCTCATCTTCGCTGCACCAACGTTCGCGCAATCCGGAAAGGGCTCCCCTGTCATGGCTACTGAACAAGAGATGTTGAAAATTTCGAAGCAAAAGTGGGATTGGATGTCGGAACGAAACGTAGACGCTTTGACCGCTCTATTTGACGATCAATGCATGTTCGTCCACATGGGTGCCACCATGACCAAGACTCAGGAACTCGAAGTCATCAAGAGCGGTATGATCCAGTACAAGAAGGCGGATATTGAAGAAGAATCAGTGAAGTTCTTCGGAAGCACTGCCATCATCCTGACCAAGATGAAATTGCTCGCCGTGGTTGGCGGCCATGAGGTGACAAACCCGTTCATGGTAACCGAAGTCTACGTGCAACAGGACGGCGTGCAGAAATTAGCTTCGCTCTCCTTCACACGGCTGATCACCCCGGGCGAAAGCCACTAATCACTCCACAGGCACAAGAGCCTGGATTCAGGGGAACATTCACGAGCCCCCGGGCTTTTGACGTATCCGGACGGAGAACAGGAACTGAAACTCGAAGGAGCCCGCCTGCCCGAAGCCGTGTTGAAAATGACCGGTCTTTGAGTGTGAATTCCAGAGAGAGAGAAGGAAAGGACCATGAAAATCATCGGAATAGATTCCCTGATCCGGAAGCATTGGAGATCATGCCTGGCATTCTCCCTGACAGCCGCCTTTCTTCTGACCGTAGTCAACGCGCAGGAGATGGACAACAGCAAGCCTGAACAGGCAGCAGCGCCGAAGGTCATCAACATTTGGCAGGGCGTAGCACCAGGCTCTGAGCAGTGGAAACAAAAAGAGAGCACCATTCACATGGGACCAATGGAGAGCATCGTCAACGTGACGACGCCAACATTGACGGCTTATCTGCCAGATCCGGCCAAGGCGACGGGCACAGCCGTCATCATCGCTCCTGGCGGAGGCTTTCTTTTCCTCGGTACGGATACGCACGAGGTCGCGGAGTGGTTCGCGGCCCGAGGTATTGCGGGATTCGTCTTGAAGTACCGGACGGCTCAGATCGAGGGCGAGACCGAAGCGCAGTTAGGCGAGGCCGGTCGCGCACGCTTCGGGGCACAGCTCGCCAACCACGCCCTCATCGCCGAGGACGGCAAGTACGGCATCGCTGACGGCATTCAGTCCATCAAGGTCCTGCGCGAGCACGCCGCCGAGTGGGGCATCTCTCCGGATCGCATCGTCTTCATGGGATTCTCTGCCGGCGGGTCAATCGCAGAGTTTGCCTCAGTTAACCCTGATGTGAGCGCGCGCCCAAACTACGCGGCGCCGATTTACGGCGCGCCATTTCCCGACGTGCCGCCGATCCCCAAAGGCGTGCCTCCTTTCTTCATGGAGATGGCGCAGGATGACAATCTCGCCGGTCCCCAAATCGTTGCCATGTATGACGCTCTCAAGGCGGCCGGATACAAGCCGGAACTTCACCTCTATGAGCATGGCGGCCACGGCTGGAGCATGCGCAGGCAAGGCACAACCAGCGATCACTGGCTCGACGAGTTTTACTGGTGGCTGGAAGCGCACGGGCTGACGAAGCCGAGTAAGTAACCCTAACCGAAATTTGCTGAAATGTTTCAGTGATATCGAATTGGCAGCGCGCACCGAGTGAAATACTCCAAAGGAGAGGCTAAGCACATGAGAACAAAACTTTACGTCATCGCTTTCGCAGTGAGCCTTTTATTCGCCTCTGGGTTCCAGGCACAAACGGTGGAGCCGACTTTCCCGAAGGGTGAACTGTCCACCGCAAAAAATCACACGGGGAATATCTGGCTGAGTGAGCTCAATATTGGAGACAGTACCTTCGATCCAAGTATTGCTCAAGCAGTTTATGATGCCGGTGCAAAGCTGGATTGGCACATTCATCCAGGTGGTCAGGTTCTGCTGATCACCGAAGGCACTGGCTATTATCAGGAACGGGGAAAGCCGATCCGCGTGGTCCACAAGGGAGATGTAATCAAATGCGCTCCGGGTGTCGAGCATTGGCATGGCGCAGCACCGGGAAGCAGCTTTGCCTACATAGCGGTTACACCGACTCAAAAGGGAAAGACAATTTGGTTAGAGCCTGTCAGCGATAAGGACTATGACAGCGTGAAATTGAAGTAATCCGCATCATCGAAGGAGACACAATGCAGAAACGCAAATTGGGAAAGAGCAATCTGGAAGTATCGGCGCTCGGCCTGGGCTGCATGGGAATGAGCTTTTCCTACGCTCCCTTCCCGGAAAAGAAGGATTCGATCGCTCTTCTTCGCGCGGCCGTCGAGCGCGGCGTTACCTTCTTCGACACGGCCGAGGTCTATGGCCCCTTCACCAACGAAGAGCTTGTCGGCGAGGCCCTCGAACCCTTCCGCGGGCAGGTGGTCATCGCCACCAAGTTCGGCTTCAATCTCAATCCCGATGGAAGTCCGGGTTGGCAGGGCCTCAACAGCCGGCGGGAACGCATCAAGCAGGTCGCGGAAGCCTCGCTCAAGCGGCTCAGGGTCGATGCCATCGATCTCTACTATCAGCATCGCGTTGACACGAATGTGCCGATAGAAGAGGTGGCAGGAACGGTGAAAGACTTGATCCGGGAGGGCAAAGTCAAGCACTTCGGTCTTTCTGAACCAGGGGTGAAAACGATCCGTCGGGCTCACGCAGTCCAGCCGGTTACTGCTGTCCAGAGCGAATACTCGCTGTGGTGGCGAAGGCCTGAAGCGGAATTGCTGCCGACGCTGGAGGAGCTCGGGATCGGTCTCGTTCCCTTCAGTCCTCTTGGCAAAGGCTTCCTCACCGGAAAGATCGATGAGAAGACGGAGTTTGTCAAAACCGACTTCCGCAACATCGTACCTCGCTTTACGCCGGAAGCCCGGAAAGCGAATCAGGCCCTGGTCGACCTGCTTATGAAGATCGCAGAGCGGAAGAAGGCGACGCCTGCGCAGATAGCGCTCGCCTGGCTGCTTGCGCAGAAGCCGTGGATAGTTCCGATCCCGGGCACTACAAAACTATCGCGCCTTGACGAGAACATCGGAGCTGGCGTAGTAGAACTTACGTCTCAAGATTTGCTAGAAATCGATAGCGTTGCTTCAAAGATCACGATCCAAGGGGATCGGTACCCCGAAGCACTTGAAAAAAGGACCGGTCTCTAACCGGTAAACCCAAGGAGGATAAGACCATGACAATGAATGTACGAGGCTACGCGGCACAGTCCGCCAAGGATGCCTTAGCGCCATT
>JBKQRH010000008.1:0-8218 GCA_052326045.1 Occallatibacter sp.
GCTGCTGGGCCAGTCGCGCGTGTTTTTCTCCATGTCCCGCGACGGCCTTTTGCCCAGATGGGCCTCGGCCATCCATCCCAAATTTCGCACGCCGTGGATTTCGACCATCGCCGTTGGCGCGGTGGTAGCCATCCTGCCGGCTTTCCTCACCGTTGGCCGGCTCGCAGAACTGGTGAACATTGGCACGCTGCTGGCCTTCACCATCGTCTGCGCAGGAGTATGGGTCTTGCGCGTTCGGCATCCCGATCTGCACCGGCCCTTCAAGACTCCGTTTGTTCCGCTGGTGCCCATTCTGGGCATCCTCACGGCCGTTTATCTGATGAGCAACCTTCCGCTTATCACCTGGGAAGTGATGATCGGCTGGCTGCTGGTCGGGCTGGTCATCTACTTCGGCTACTCAATCCGGCACAGCAAGGTGCAGAAGCTGCCCAGGGCGCAAGAGGGCGATTGATCCAGCGAAAGCAGCCAGATGCGAATGGAAGAAAACAAGCCGCTCGCGCCCTTCACCACCTTTGGCATCGGCGGCCCTGCGCGCTGGTTTGTGGAGGCAGCCAGCGAAGCCGATCTCGTTGCGGCGGCGGCGTGGGCGCGGGAGCGCGGACTGCCGCTGTTTGTATTGGGCGGCGGCAGCAACCTGCTGGTCTCTGACACAGGATTCGATGGTCTGGCGCTGCATGTGGGTCTGCGCGGCATCACTGTGGCGGAACGGACGGAGGATTCAGGCCAAAGGATCTATCACGCGGCTGCGGGTGAGGACTGGGACGGCTTTGTCGAGCGGGCCGTCCAGGACAACTGCGCGGGCATAGAGTGCCTGGCAGGCATTCCGGGCACAGTGGGCGGGACTCCGGTGCAGAATGTTGGCGCATACGGGCAGGAGGTGGCTTCGTCCGTCGAGCGGGTGCGCGCCTTTGACCTGGAAGAGCACGAACTTGTCGAGCTCGTTGCAGCGCAATGCGGGTTTGCCTACCGGCGCAGCCGCTTCAACTCGGCTGATCGCGGGCGCTTTATCGTGACCCGCGTGGATTTCCGGCTCACTGTGGGCGGCGCGCCTACGTTGCGCTATGCGGAGTTCGAACGCACGCTCGCTCCCATCCGCTCTGAGGGCAGGGAAGTAAGCCTTGCCGAGGTTGCAGCTCAGGTGCGACGCCTTCGACAGTCGAAGGGGATGCTGCTGGTCGAAGGCGATCCCGACTGCCGGAGCGCGGGCAGCTTCTTCAAGAATCCGGTGGTCACAGAGGTGCAGGTGCGCCGCATCGCGGAGTGCAGCGCAAACGAGCCGCCGCGCTTTCCCGCAGGAACGGGGCCTGAGAGTATGGGCCGGGTCAAGGTGCCCGCCGCGTGGCTTATTGAGCAGTCGGGCTTTTCCAAAGGCTTTTCGCTAGGCGCGGCAGGCATCTCCTCGCGGCACACGCTGGCGCTCATCAACCGCGGCGGAGCGAGCGCGGCGGAGATACTGGCTCTCGCCGGCCAAATCTCCGCCGCTGTAGAAGCCCGCTTCGGTATTCAGCTTGAGATGGAGCC
Source organism: Occallatibacter sp. (assembly GCA_052326045.1). GTDB lineage: Bacteria > Acidobacteriota > Terriglobia > Terriglobales > Acidobacteriaceae > Telmatobacter. The sequence continues at coordinate 1,522 of JBKQRH010000008.1, forward strand.
GGTGATGGTGGGTTTCTAACTTGCGGCTATAGAACAATTTGTAGCTCAACAGTGGTTCAGGCAGTGTGGTGGTGTGAATGTGAACTTTTCATCTCTGGCTCGATTCTTCCGGCAGCAAGCCCTTTACATCGCAATCGCCGCGGTCATCGCCGGCATTTTCTGGGCCATCGGACAGCAGACCAATCCCGCGACGGTTCTGCTTTATTCTCTCTGCATCGGGAATCTCCTCTCGCCCGCGATAGGTTGGTTGGATTTCCTTTATGCGGAGAGACCATTTCCTTACAACTTGCTGGTTTTCCTGCCTCTCCTTCTTGTACTGACAGTCCCTATTTACCTGATTTCGAGTGTAATTGTATGGTTTATCGCTCCGCCGGTTTCTCAAACGCTTTCTCATCTCATCACAACCGGATGGAAGTTTCCGTTCCTGGTCACAATGATCTTTGGGGTTTTCTCGTTTCTGTACCACACCACGAAAGAGCGGTTGGAGCAACGCAATGTCGAGCTGCAACATTCGGTGGAACGCAGTACCGCCCGGCTTGAAATGCAGGATCAGGAATTGGAGCGCGCCCGGGAGATACAGCAGTCGCTGCTTCCCAAAGAAATCCCCCAGCTTCCGGAATTCGAGGTCGCAGGAGCGTGGCAGCCCGCCAGCACCGTGAGCGGAGATTACTACGATGTGCTCCGGCTCGGCGATCATAAACTCGGAATCTGCATTGCCGACGTGGTAGGAAAGGGTGTGTCCGCCGCCTTGCTGATGGCCAATGTACAGGCCGCGGTGCACGCGTTTGCGAGCGGGACAGAGAGCCCTGCCCAGCTTTGCGGCAAAGTCAATCGGCTTTTGTGCGAGAACATTGCGAGAGGGAAGTTCGTGACCTTTCTTTACGGAATCCTCGATGGCGATGCGCATACGTTTCAGTACTGCAACGCAGGACATCTGTACCCCATCATGGTATCTGGCGGTTCCGTCGGGATGCTTGAGCGAGGCGGTGCGGTGCTCGGTGTTTTCCCAGCCTGGACATACGAGGACTCGACAATCGATTTAAAGGCAGGAGACCGGTTGCTACTGTTCACCGATGGCATCACGGAAGCGTCGGATGCAGACGATAAGGAGTTTGAAGAAACCAGCATCGCAACATTCGCAAAGGCCAACAGCACACTCTCCGCAAAGGAGTTGAATAGCCGGTTGCTGGCGAAGGTGAGCGCCTTTTGCGGCGCGCAATTCCGGGATGACGCAACTCTGCTTGTGATTGCGGCGAATTAGGCGTGCCCTAATGGCTCAAGCAGCCGTTTCCGTTCCGCTGCATTTGCATGGGACAAGCGGCCTACGGGCTGGATTACTCGTGAACGAATATTCCCATCCAGAATTCCTTGCCCGCCGGAAGTGAGCGTCGGGCCTCGTATATGAGCCGGAATGCGCGTTCTTCAAGTGCTTTCCGGAGTTGCATGGGATCGATCAGGGAGAAGTGGGGAGCTAACTTCTGCATCGAAGCAAACCCGCCTCTGCCTACATCCTGCCCTGCTTTAGCCGGAAGTTGCAGCACGATGGAGAGAGCGCCACCGTCCGCGACCAGAGAGATTGCGTTGTCCAGACAGCGGCCAACTCCCGCGTGCTCGAGCACCAGGGCCGCATGGACCAATTGCACTGGCTGAAGTTCTATAACTTGCTCAGCCAGATCGATGCAATGAAGCTCCAGTCCAGTTACATGGGAGTAACGCCGGCGGACGGCATCCAGATACAGTGGGTTGACATCCAGTCCCACCACACGCGCGGTCATCTTGCTGTCGATGCGCTCCAGTCCATTTCCGCCCGCGACTCCCAGGACGGCGATGGAAGCAGGATGGCGGAATGCGATTGCCTCCGCGAACAGATCCGACAAAGCCCCCAACTGCTGAACTTCGGCCGACGTCATGTGCCCCTCGTAGTCGGCGAGGGGTATATCGAGCCATGGATTCGACATGTTTCAATCAGGTGAGGCAAAAATCGCCGTACGCTGGTAGGCTAACACCAGGCATGAACGACAGTTTGCATCAATTGCGTTGTTTCGGATGCGGGGCGCGGGTCACGGGCGCGGAAGCGAAGCCGGACTTCCGCTGTGCCCAGTGCGGCGACCTTTTTGAAGTGGAGTATCCCGGCTGGAGCCAGCGCAAAGGGCCTGACCGGCCCAACCCCGGCGCGCTCAAGTGGTTGTGGCGGGAGCGGCGCTGCTCGCCAGAGGAGCTGGACCACTCCGGCGTCTGGCGATTCCGCGAGTTGCTGCCGATTCTGGACAGTTTTGACAACGCCGTGACTTTGCGCGAGGGCAATACGCCCCTCTACCATCTGCCCCGCTCCTCTAAGGCCCTGGGAATCGACCAGCTCTTCGCCAAACATCAGGGAATAAACCCGACAGGTTCCTTCAAAGACACGGGGATGACCGCGGCCATGAGCGTGGCCAAGGAGCGCGGCTTCGAATGGGTGGCCTGCGCGTCCACGGGGAACACTTCGGCCTCGATGGCCGCATATGCCGCCCGCGCCGGACTGCGCTGCCTGGTGGTAATCCCAGAGGGGAAGATCGCCTGGGGCAAGCTGTCACAGGCCATGGACTACGGCGCCGTAACCTGCCAGTTGCAAACCGGTTTCGACGGCTGCCTGCGCTTGCTGACGCAGATTGTGAACGAAGCGCCCATCTATCTGCTCAACTCGGTCAACCCCTACCGGCTGGAGGGGCAAAAGACGCCGGCTCTCGAGATTGCCGAGACCTTCGACTGGAACGTGCCCGACCACCTGATCGTGCCGGGGGGCAACCTGGGGAACAGTTCAGCGCTGGGCAAGGGCTTCCGCGAGATGCACGAATTGGGGCTGGTGGCGCGACTGCCGCGCATCTCCGTGATTCAGGCAGCGGGAGCCAATCCTCTGGTGCGCTCCTTTGAGACCAGCCATGGCGCTGCGCTGGAGCCGGTAGAGGCGCATACGCGGGCCACCGCCATTCGCATCGGCAATCCGGCTTCGTGGCGCAAAGCCGCGCGAGTCATCCAGGAGACCGGCGGCTGGTGCCTGGATGTGACCGAGGCTGAGATCGCCATCGCCAAGGCCGAAGTGGGCGCTGAGGGTCTGGGCTGCGAGCCGGCATCTGCCGTCACCCTTGCGGGATTGAAGAAGTTGCGCGCGCAGGGTGCGATCGAGCCCGGGGAGACGGTGGTTCTGGTGCTCACCGGCCACGCCCTCAAGGACGCGGATTACACCATCGACTTCCATCGGGGAACGCTGCTGACGGATGAGGAGAGTGTTGGCCGGGAGGCGGAGATCGAGGGTTTGCGGCGCAATGCTCAAGTGGTCGAGGCCACGCCAGCCGCGGTGCTGGCCGCGATGAAAGACAGTGTGGGATGAACGACGCTTCAGTTGCAAGTTCAGGAAGTTTCCATTTGCGGCTGCCCGCCACCTCAGCCAATCTTGGCCCCGGTTTCGATGCATTTGCCGTGGCCCTGGACCTTTATCTTGAGATCGATGCCGAAGCGGCTGCGGAGTTCTCGATTGCCGCTACGGGGCGGGATCGGGAGCGCTGTTCGAGGCTAGAGAACAATCTCATCCTGGAGACCTATAAGAGTTTGCTGGAGAGCAACGGCAGGCCGGTTGTGCCCCTGGTAATTCGCATGACCAACGGCATACCCCTGGGGATGGGCTGCGGATCGTCGGCAGCCGGACGGCTGGCAGGCATCGTGCTTGCCGCGCACTTTGGCCAGCTTGACTGGAGTTCCGAGCGCATTCTTGAAGAGGCTTGTGTCCTGGAAGGCCACCCGGACAACGCCGCGGCCTGCTGGTTGGGCGGGTTTGCCGCCGCGGCCTGCGAAGGCAGGACCGTGCATGTCGCCCGCGTGGCGCCTCCGGCCGAATGGAGGGCCATCGTCGTTCTTCCCGCCGAACCCTTGTCCACCAGCAAGGCCCGCGCCGTGCTGCCCGGCAGTTACTCCAGCGCCGACGTGGTGGCCAACTTACAGTCCGTGGCCCTGCTGGGGCTGGCCTTTGCCCTGGGACGAACCGACCTGCTCCGCGTAGCTATGAAGGACCGCATTCACCAGCCCTACCGCGCCCCGATCTGCCCGTTGCTTCCGCCTCTGCTGCAACTGGCGGGAGAGCACGGCATTCTGGGAGCGGCGCTGAGCGGCGCCGGTCCAGCCGTGCTTATGGTGGTCGGCAGCGAGGAAAGCCTGCCGGAGGCGATGGAGGCCATCCGCAACGCGCTCGCGGGCATTCTGGAGCCGGAACTGGTGGTCTGCCGGTTTCTGCCCGCCGGGGCAAAGCAGTTGCTTGAACCCCGCTCCATTTGAAGACGTTGAGACGTCTCGCACTCCATGCGATGCAGCCGTTGACCAGGTGTAATATGTGCCGGGTCGCTGTTAACCTTCTGGCTAATCACCCGTTTGTGGGTGCTAATCACCTGTTGGTTTTTGGTTTAGCATTACCTAAGATTTCTTGCAATTCACACGAGGAACACATACATTACCGGGCGTGGGCAGTTCTGGGGGAGGGCTGCTCTAGCGCCCGTGATCCTGTTCAGGATCCGGGCGCTTTTATTTACTCCTGTGGCGCGTCGAGAGTGCAATAAGGCCAGCGTCTCAGAGACTGAAGGCCGGATTGGTAAGCCCATCGCGCACCCATCCGCCGTTTACGGTTCAGGCACGGTTTGCGACTTTCCCCCTGGGCGGCGCATCTCATGAAAGCGCAGTAGACGGTAAACTGGAAAAAGTGCAGTAGCCGCAAGGAGGATCATGGCTGGTTTGGGAGTCCTGGAAGTAAGCGATGTAACGTTCGATCAGGAAGTGCTCAAGAGCGAGCAGCCGGTTCTGGTGGATTTCTGGGCCGTTTGGTGCGGTCCGTGCAAGGCCATCACGCCAATCGTGGATGCGGTGGCGGCTAAGTTCGCAGGCCAACTCAAGGTGGTCAAGGTGAATGTGGATCAGAACGGCGCAAGCCCGTCGCGCTACGGCATTCGCGGCATTCCCTCACTGCTGTTTTTCAAGGGCGGCAAGGTGGCCGACCAGGTCGTGGGCTATGTGCCCCAGAACGTGATTGAAGAAAAGGTCCAGCGCCTGCTGGCGTAACGGAACTCAGCCGAAGCTGCGGATTGGCAATGAAAAGGCCCGGCGGGCGCGCCGGGCCTTCACCGTTTCCGGCGACTGAGGAACGCTCACCTGTACTTGCGCAGCACGCCCAGCACGCGGCCCTGAATGGCCACCTGCGCGGCCGGAACGTAGATGGGCTCCATCTCCAAGTTGGCCGGCTGCAGCCGCACTACGCTTCCCTCTGGATAAAAGCGCTTCAACGTGGTCTCCGAGCCATGCACCAGGGCCACCACGATCTCGCCCTGGCGAGCCGTCCGCGTGCGCTCCACCAGCACGTAATCGCCGCTGATGATGTGCTCGTCGCGCATCGAATCGCCGCGCACCTCGAGGGCAAAGACGTCCCGGTTGCCCACCACGTCGTGCAGGGAGATGCTCTCCGGCGTCTCCGTGGCCTCGACGGGAAATCCGGCTGCGATTCGCCCCGCCAGCGGCAGCCTGTCACTGGTGCGGGTGCGCGTGCCCGGCGGCAGAACGTCGATGGAGCGGCTGCGGTTATGCACGCGGTCCAACAGCCCCTTCTTTTCCAGGTTGGTAATGTGCTTGTGCACGGTGGCCAGGCTCCTCAGCCCCATGCCGCGCGCAATCTCCTCAAATGACGGGGAGTAGCCGTTGCGCGCCACAAACGACTCGAGAAAATCAAGAACCTCTTTTTGCCTTCTTGTAACAGCCATGCGAGCATTATAGCGAATAAAAAGCGAATTGCAACGTTTTTTTGCTTGTTCTTTCGGGAATATGGCGCGGACTGGAATCCGTGGGAAGAGCTTCATACCCTCTCACCCGGCAAACTGGCTTCTGAAGACCCTGCTGTTTCCCGGAATGGTTGGATTTTCGGCATTGCCGGGTGGGAGTCCAGGCTCAAGAGAAGGCGGGAAATTGCCGATATGCCGGAGGTAGTCTGTCCGCGCTCGATCCCAGCGCGGAGAGCGTTCCTCCGAGGACATATGATCTCTCTGAAAAAGTACCTGGATGCTATCGACGGCGCCCCGCAAGCACAGAAAGCGGGTGGCGCCAAGTTGCTGGCCGTGAGCGGGGCAAAGAAGCCGGGGGCGCTGGCCGCGCCCAACGCGAAGGAGCTGATCCCGGTGGCCATGGCCGCGTATCGCTCTGCGTTGCAGGAGACGGGGAAGTATAGCCTGGATGCCTGTCCCGCGCTGGGCGAGGGACTGAAACACGGCCTGGAGGAACTGCATGAGAACCTCTCTTCGACCGTGACCCGCGAGGCCGTCGAAGGCGCGCAGAGGAGCGTTCAGGAGCAGTTGCAGGATTGGGGCAGGCGCACTGCCAAGCACTACCGGCAGCAGACAGGCGAGGTGAAGGAGCTGCTGCTGGTTCTGGCGCGTATGGCCGAATCGATGGGGGAGAGAGATCAGCGTTGTGCGCAGCAGATCAGCGAGGTCACGATGCGGCTGAGCCAGATCGCCAAGCTCGAAGACCTGGCCGAGATTCGCGCCTCGATTGTGAAGAGCGCCTCGGATCTGAAGACCTCGATCGATCGCATGGGCGCAGAAGGCAAGGCCGCCATGGACCAGCTTCGGGGAGAAGTCTCGACCTATCAGACCAAGCTGGAAAAGGCCGAAGAGATTGCCTCTAGCGACTC
>JBKQRH010000009.1:0-2739 GCA_052326045.1 Occallatibacter sp.
GGCAAATGCAATTCCTCTCACATCCGGATGCGTCAAAGAATGGAATTCCCAGCCAACACATGGATCGCCGGCGCTTTCTCCTGTATGCGGCAGGCGTGGGGGCAATGGTTGGTTTCAGCGGAAGCGCCTTTGGCCAAGCTCAGCAAGACGTCGCCACTGATGCAGCCCAATCCAATCACAAGACTGCGTCGTCTGCCTCGCGCCTGCCCGATGGCACCGAGTACGTCTCTTGGGAACAGCCACTGACATTTTCGAGAACCTACTATGTGGACAATAACTCCGCCAGGGCCAACGACAACGGACCGGGCACCGGCGAGCAGCCCTTCCGCACCATCAACAAGGCTGCCCAAGTCCTCCAGCCAGGCGAACGCGTGGTCATCGCCTCCGGCACCTACCGCGAGTGCGTCCGCCCGGTGCGCGGCGGCACGGGTCCGACTCAGATGATCAGCTACGAGGCCGCCCCGGGGGCAACAGTCTTCGTCAAAGGCTCTGAAATCCTCAAAGACGGCTGGCAGCCTGAGTCCATTTCGATGGGCTTTCGTGGCGGCGGAGGCCAAAATGGCCAGGGTGCAGCCCAAATACCCGTGTGGCAATACGAACTCACCGGCACAATGTTCCCCGATGCCTACAACCCCTTCAGCCTGGCCAGCGCGCCGGGTGATCGGTCTTGGCTTGACACCAAATCGGTCGACATGGGTCCGTATTTCCGCCGCCGTGGATTGGCGTTTGTGGACGGCAAACCGCTGGAGCCGATGGAGCAGCTTCGCGAACTGGCACGCGCGCAGTTGCCCGGCCCCCCGCCTCCGGGTCAACCCGCGCCTCGCACCGGCCTGCCCCCTCGCACTCGCGGGGGGCCGATTATGCAGGAAATCGGCGGCTCGCCGGATGCCAGGTTCTGGGTCGAAAACTCGGGAAACGTCATGCACATCCGTATGCCCGCTGGCACTCCTGCCGAGCACATAATCGAAATCACCACCCGCGAGCAGGCCTTCGTACCCCTACATAAGGGTCTTGCCTTCATCCGCGTTAAGGGAATCACCTTCCAGCACGCCGGCAACGGTTACCCGGTTCCGCAGCGCGGCCTGGTATCCACCGCCGGTGGCAATCACTGGATCATCGAGGGCAACACCATCGAATGGGCCAACGGTTGCGGCCTCGATATCGGCAACGGCGACTGGAATGGCGGTCCCACGCCGCAAGCCGGGGTATCTCAGATCATCCGCGGTAACACGATTCGCTACTGCGGCGTCGAAGGTCTCGCCGGCATGCGAACCCAGGATACCGTCATCGAGGACAATCTCATCGAGTGGTGCGGCTGGGCGGACGCCGAACGCGCATGGGAAGCCGCCGGAGCCAAGTTCCACAGTGCCCGCAACCTGCTTTTCCGCCGCAACGTGGTCCGCCATATCCGCCATGCCAACGCGGTCTGGCTCGACAGCGGCAACGTCAACTGCCGCATCACCAGCAATGTGTTCGCCGACGTCCTCACCGTCAGCGCCGCCGTACACATGGAAATGAACCTCAAACAGGACCAGATCGACAACAATGTCATTTGGAACGTCCGCAACGCCGAGCCGGGCACGCCCGGCCAGAGAGGATGCGCGGGATCTGGCGTTTTCATCAATGCCAGCGACCGTCTGACCATTGCCCAAAATCTGTTCGGCCGCTGCGATAACTCTGGCGTTTTTGCGATCGTGCGCGAGGATCGTGCGGGCAGCGGAACCGCCCAAGAGAATAACATCTATAACAACATCTTCACCAGTTGCGGTAAGTCAGCCATCGTGTTCCTCAACCAACACAACGAGGCCGACGGTAACCTCTATGTCTCCATGCCGAACGAGTTTCTGGGGTTTTTCACATCCGACTCGAAGCAGTGGCTCGACTTACCGGCTTGGCGCGCGGCGCACGGCTGGGACAAAAACGGAGCTTTGGACGACGTGCAGGTAGACGTTGATCCTGACCGCCTGGAGCTGACGATAAGCAGCAGCCAGCCGTTCCCAAAGGTGAGTGTATTCAATCATATTGACAACGATATGCTCGGCACAGTCACCGGAGAAACTAGAGCTCCCGGCCCCTTAGCTGACCCCGGTGCCAAGCGCATCTGGCAGATTGACCCTCGCTCGGTGGCCCCGACTGAAAACCAGGTCCGATAAATAACTGGCAAAGTGAACACTTCCGTCACGGTAGCGACTTAGTTCAAACGCCCCAGTGTCGGGTTTTATGCTCAACCCAGTCATTAGATCCCGGTACACTGGCCGACTTCCCGTTACTAGTCTAGTCCTGACGAAAGCTATCGCAATGGCCTCCGAGGGACCATCCTGGAGCGGCCAGAAGGTGAAATTGGATGCCCCCAAATGAGGGACCGCCGCTAAGAAAGCTCTCTGATCGCCGAATTGGAGGTAGCTTCGGCAAACAAAATGAACTGCTCTAGTTGGTGCAACTCCACAATGCGCTCGGGAGCGGATGGCAGCAAGAATCGTAAGGCTCGCGCTTCCTCATGCGAAGGGACGTGGCGCCAGAGTACAAGCTGCTTTGCGCAGAATCTAGCACTGCGTCCTGGACCTCTAACATGTATTCGAACACGAGTACACGGAAAGTTACCCGCGGCCGTACACGAACGTGAACGGCGTGAGATTTGCGCTCGTTCAGGAGTGAGACCGCCTACCCCGCCGTAAGGCCTCCGTCTACAGGAATCGCGGCCCCGTTGATGAACGAGGCCTCGTCGCTCGCGAGATAGAC
>JBKQRH010000010.1:0-3890 GCA_052326045.1 Occallatibacter sp.
AGGACCTGGCTGCCGATCTCCGCTATGCGGCGCGGTCATTGCGGCGGAATCTTACCTTGACGATCGCGGCGGTTGGCTCGCTGGCTCTGGGAATCGGCGCCAACACAACCATATTCAGCGTCGCGCGGGAAGCACTCTTCAGCGAACCATCCTGCCGCGATCCGCAATCGCTGGTGCAGATTTCCGTGAGCGGCAACAGTTGGTTCCCGATGTCCCAGTATCGCTTCCTGGAGCAGGCGCACGAATTTGATGGGCTCGCCGGCATGAACATCCAGATGGTGGTGAACTGGCGCGACGGCAACCGCACTTATCGCCTGGCTGGAACTCACGTTACCGACAATTTTTTCCAGGTGGTGGGAATCCCGCTCGCCATGGGCCGCCCCATCGAGCGCGGCGAATCCGATGTGGCAGTGGCGACCTACGGGTTCTGGAAAAAGCGCCTGGGCGGCGATCCGAATGTACTTGGACGCATGCTCGTGCTGGATGGCAAGCCGTACACCGTGGTCGGAGTTTTGCCTCGTGACCACCGCATGCTGGCCGGTTTTGGTTTCACGCCTGACCTGTACCTGACCAAGGACCCCATCGAGGTCATGCTTTATGCGCGGCTGCCGCGGGGAATGACGCGCCAGGCCGCCTATACCCGCCTGAAGCCGGTCTGCCGCGAACTGGATCGCATGTACCCGGATGCCAATCGCAAATGGGCGCAAGAAATCAGGTTTTCCGCGGCCGGCGGAGTCGAGCGCCTTCAAGAGGAGGGCCAATTGGCGATGCCGCTGGTGGCGTTCTTTGCCATGCTGGTAATCGTAACGGGGATTGTGATGCTGATCGCCTGCGCTAACATCTCCAGCCTGCTGCTGGCGCGGGCCTTCACCCGTTCGCGGGAGTTCGCCATCCGGATGTCGCTCGGCGGCAGCCGCGGCCGGTTGATACGGCAATTGCTTGCGGAGAGCCTGCTGCTGGCGTTGCTGGGAACGGCTGCCGGCTTGCTGCTCAACCTTTGGCTCACCAGGCTGCTGAGCAGTTTGCACATCCCCACGCCTCTGCCCATCGAGCTGTTGATCCAACCGGACCGCTTGCTGCTGGCTTACTCGGTGGGAATCGCCTTTGTAGTGACTTTCGCCACCGGGCTTGCGCCGGCACTCAAGGGCACGCGCGCGGCAATCGGAGGCGCGCTCAAAGAGGGGGACCGGCAAACCGGACCGGCGGGAAGCACGCTGCGGAACGCACTGGTGATCGGGCAACTGGCGGTATCCATCATACTGCTCAGCGCGGGTCTGCTGTTCCTCCGCAATCTGATATCCGCCACGTCGTTCAACGCGGGGTTCGACACCACCCATACCGTGGTAGCCATGCTTCAGACCGCACGGAACTCGTACACGCCGCAACAATTCGCGGCCCTGGTGGATGCCGGGCTCGAGCGCCTGCGCGCGCTCGCGGGCGTTGAAGCGGCCTCGCCGGCGAATGCCATGCCCCTGGACCCGTTCCTGGCTTTCAGCCGGCCCGGCGGCCTGCTTCGGCCGGACGCGGGCAGCCGCACGGTGCGCGTCGAGTACAACTCCAACTCCGTGGGGCCGGATTACTTCCGGACGATGGGGATACCCATTCAGCAAGGCCGCGCTTTCCTCGATTCGGATCGTCCCGGGGCCCCCGAAGTCGTGATTCTTAATGAGAACATGGCGCGCCGCTTGTTCGGAAGCGCCAACCCTGTGGGTCACGTCCTTCGATTTCCCGACAATCGCGATGCCAGGGTCGTGGGCATAGCGCGCAACAGCAAGTACGTTACCCTGGGAGAAGAGAACGCCATGGCGCTGTATGCGCCCTTTTCCCAACAGAGGTACGCCACGTTTGCGCACTTCTTCGTGCGCACCAGGGGCGCGCCGGAGACCATGGCCCACAAAGTGGATGAGACGCTCGGAGACCTGGATCCGGAGTCTGCCGTGGAAACCCACGCCATGGGTGAGATTTTCACGGGAGCGCTGCTACCGAGCCGAGTAGGGGCCGCGATCCTGGGGTCGATGGCTCTGTTCGGCTTGATGCTCGCTTCCATTGGACTGTGCGGAGTCTTACTCTATGCCATCCAACAGCGGATTCGCGAGATCGGCATTCGTGTGGCACTGGGCGCCACGCCAGGAAATATTTTCGCGATGGTCACCGGCCAGAGCCTCAGACTGGTGGCTGCCGGCATGGGACTTGGTCTCGCGGCAGCCGTGTTCGCGGTTCGTCCCCTCTCGATGTTCCTGGCGCCGGAGGTACGTGCGACCGATCCGATGACCTTCGTTGCCGTGGCCTGCGTGCTTTCGCTGGTGGCGGGTCTGGCAACCGTAGCGCCAACCGCCCGCGCGTTGCGGGTCGACCCGGCTGTCGCTCTACGACATGAAATGGGGGTGGCTAGTCTCACCGTGGAGAGATGAGTGTGTCGCCGGCCGCCCTCGCCCTAATCCTCGCGCGTACCGGCCTTAACCTCGTTCCCTCCAGTCTTCCTCGGCGGCCGCGATTTCTTCTTCGGCCTGCAGCCAATCATCCATTTCCGATCCGGACTCATTTCCCCGGTCGACGTAGAGTTGGTAGGCTCTCATGCGGATCCGCTCTTCCAGCGGAATTACATTTGTGTTCGCTTTTATTTCCACAGAAATCACCTCCGTTTTTACAATCCGGGCGATACAAGTCACCAGCCGTGTGCAACCTCTGTTTGGATGAGCGAGGCCACGGCGGGCTGGGCGAGTCTACGATACTCGGCCGTCCGCATATGAATCACCTCGCGGTGGGTCCCGGCATTGAAAGCGATGTGCTCCTGGCTGGTCAGGGTGCTGTCGAGATAGACCGGCAAGCCGTAGAGACAGCCCAGGGGCGCCATAGCGCCCAGTTCGCAATCCGGGAAGAGCCGCCCGAGTTCATGTTCGGTAGCCATGCGGGCGTGGGTCAATCCCAGGGCGGTGCGGACTTCGTGAAAATCGATGAGCCTATTGGCGGGAATCACCAGCATAAAGAATCGATCGTCGCTGGCGACCACAATAGTCTTGGCAAGTTCCCGCGCCGGCAGATGCTCCGCTGCTGCAACCTCGCGGGCCGTAAAGGCGTCGGGATGGACGGTTAGCGTGAATTCGGCCTGATGAGCGTCCAGAAAATCACGCAGCTTGTCGAGAAGCGGCATAACCACCTCCGCTGATCGCATTGTACGCCTACTGGAGGCCGAAGGCGATGCAATTCTTGGCCTGGGAACCATGCGGATCGGGCTCCGATAGACACCTCTGGTGAAAGGACCTATACTGAGGGCGGTTTCAAAATATACGAGGTGATTGGCATGAAAATCCGCTATTGCTGCATCTTGGCGGCGGCACTGGTGTGGACCGGGTGCGGAAGGGCGGAGCGCAAAGAGGCCGTGACGTTCTGCAAAGTACTGAAGCAGAAGCAGGCCGATTTTGCAGCCACCAACGCCCTGGAAAAGGACCTGCTGGGGAGCACGCGCAGTTGGTGCGAGAGCATCGTTGCGGCTGGCTCCGGGCATGGCAAAGACTTATCGGGGAACGCCGATTCGGCGAAGGAGCTGGCTCAATCGGCAAGCCTGGTCAGCACGCAGCTCGGCCAATTGCGCCAGTCGTTATACGACCAGCCGTTGCAAAAAGAGAACATACAGATGATTCGCGCAACGCTGCTCAGCCAGATTCAGAAACGGCAGGCGATGCTGCAGAACGTGCGGGCGGCCCTGCAGGATGCCGCCGCGAACTTCCTCGAGTTTGAGCAGAGCCGGGCATATGCGGGCGACACGTATCCGGCGGGAATCGACAAGCTGAATTCCATGCTGGGCGGGTACGCCGGACCGGAAGATCTGCTGGGAAATGCGATTGCCAATCTGAAAGCTACCTACAAGATCCAGGACGCGGATCTGGCCG
>JBKQRH010000011.1:0-4692 GCA_052326045.1 Occallatibacter sp.
CGCGCAGGTCTGGGAGCAAAGTCTGATTACCTGTTCTAAGCGGCTAGAACCGGAAAGCGAAGACCCAATCCCTGCACGGGATTGGGCCTTCAGCATTCATGCGGTTGCCCCATCCTTTCCGCGCACACCGCGGAAAGGGTGGAAAGCACCTTTCACTCTGGCAGCCAGTATCACCCGATGCTGGCCGTTCTGCTTCCCGCCTCAATCTCCTCGGTCAGGATCTCGGCCGCATCGATGCACTGGTCGCGGCTGACGTCGCGATGCGTCACCAACCGGATCGCATCCGGCCCAAACGCGCCCGCCAGAACGCCGCGGGCCTTCAATCGCTTCGCCAGGTCGGCTGCTCCCTGCCCCGCCGCCAGCCGGAAGACGACAATGTTGGTCTCTACCGCCGCCAGATCGATCGACACGCCCCTGGTGCTTTCGAGCGCCTCGGCCAGCAGACGCGCATTGGCGTGGTCGTCCGCGAGCCGCTTCGGGCCCTCTTCGAGCGCAATCAATCCAGCCGCGGCGAGGATTCCTGCCTGCCGCATCCCGCCGCCCATCGCCTTGCGATAGACGCGGGCCCTTGCGATCCGGTCCGCCGAGCCCACCAGCATCGAGCCGACCGGAGCGCCCAGGCCCTTCGACAGGCAGAACATCACCGTGTCGAACCCGCGCGTCAGCGCCTTCACGTCCACGCCCAGCGCCACAGCCGCGTTAAAGATGCGCGCCCCGTCGAGATGGAGGGGGAGATTGTATGAGTTCGCACCATCCCAGATCTCCTCCAAAACTTCCACACGCGTGCAGCGGCCGCCGGCCAGGTTCGCCGTGTTCTCAATCTCGATCAGCCCCGTGGCCGCGCGGAATGCGCCGTAAGGCACGATCGCCGGCTCGATGTGCTTCCAGGTCAGGATGCCGCCCTCGGCCGGCACGGCGCGAATCAGGCAGCCGGAGAAGACCGCCGTGGTCGCCATCTCGAAGTCCAGGATGTGCGCACGGGACTCCGCAATCACCTCCTGGCCCGGATGCGTCAGCGTGCGAATCGCAATCTGGTTGCCCATCGTGCCCGTGGGCACGAACAGCGCCGCTTCGCGGCCAAAGACCTCCGCCGCACGCCGCTCCAGCAGATTGACCGTGGGGTCTTCGCCGTAGACGTCGTCGCCCACCTCGGCCGCGGCCATCGCCGCCCGCATCTCCGGCGTGGGCTTGGTTACGGTGTCGGAACGTAGATCAATGATGCCTGGCAATACTACCTCCAACGTCAAAACTCACAATCTCGTTTGCAGCCCGCGCAAGACTGCAGCGTTAGTGCTGGCCGGTTCTCGTGAATCTCCGCGCCACCCATATTGCAACAGAATAAGCCACCCCCGAAAAGACGGAAATGAGTGGGATCAGCAAAGGCAGAAAGGCAAGATCGTCACCGTTTTCCATTACTGCGGCGGCTCTAAATCGCGTCACATCGACGACGCCCAATTTGTCGATCAACGCAAACGGCACGCCCAAAAAAGCCCACGTAGAAGCAGTTGCTACGAGGGCTAGCAAGAGACCTGGCATCCTCGGGATCAAGAGTCGGATCAGAACCCACGACAGCATCGCGACGGAAACGATGATCGACGTTGCCTCTACCAGAGCGACTGGGTCGAAGAGAAAGGTCCTCCCACCATCGGGCGACATAATCGGCTCAACCACTCGATAAAGCAGGAAAGCCGTCCCACACCATAACACCGCGCCCATGGCGCAAAGAGAAATCAACGTCGGACGGTCAACTGCTTTAGTCCATCTCGCCACAGCTCGCCCCTACGGAATCTCCTTCATCGGCAGCTCCATCACCGGCGTGCGCTTGCCGTCCTTTTCGGCATAGGCCCAAAGGCCATGGAAGTTCGCCCGGATGCCCGGCTGCGTTTTCAGAAATGCGCTCATCACGGCCGTCGCCTCGGTGCGCAGAGCCGCCGGATCGGTCACGCCGGTCGATTCGTACACCACGCCCAGGTCGGCTTCGTGCAGAGCGGGGTCGAGCCCGACCGCCTCGATCTTCCACGTCCGGTCGCCATCGGGAATCGACAGCGGAAACGAGTTCTGCGGCGGCGCGATCAGCGACTGCTCCTGGTGCAGCTTTTCGAGGTTGGGCGAAGTGAGAAAATCAACCGGAAGCAAAAGAAAACGCGCGGCATCGTAGCTGAACCACGCGGTCCACGGATCGACCTTCGCCATCTCCCGTCCGCGGACCCAGTACCATACGCCATCGTGCCCGCCGAAAACACCCGGCCGAACCGTCAACCCGGCCAGCTTCCACGCGGTGGCGGCGCCGTCCCAGGCCAGAATCAGCCCCATCTGCCCGGCGAGCGGCGCTCCCAAGGCATCGGCCAGCACGACGGCGTAGCGGCCGGGGGGCAGCGCGCTCATGGTGATGGTTACGGTGAGCGATCCGCTGGCATTCGAACAGAAGAATTGCGTGTCCGCCGGCGCCGTCAGGCTGCTCGAGTCCAGCAGATACACGTTGCGCAATTGGATTTGCCCGCCTTTGACCAGCGGGACGGACTGTTCCACCGCCGCGCGGATGCTCGTCCACTCCGACGCTTCCTGGGGCAACAGGTCGGCCTGGAGCGCAGCGAAATCCTGCCCGACGACCGCATTCGCCATGCGGCCGGCGACCGCGGCCAGCGCATCGCGGTCCAGCGATCCCATTTCGCCTTGAGTCGTGCAGGTCGCCCCGCGGCTCGTCAAGGGCGCCAGGAGCAATCCCGCCGCCATCAGTACTCTCCACCCCTTGCGCATTCCCGCCAACATCCTCTCTGCCCGCAGAACTCCGCCCGAGCGTCTTGCGGCCACTGCTAGTCTAGTACAGTAGAGGAGCAGCGGAACGCAACGGCCGGGAGGGGCAGAGATTCGCTCCGCCCATCCCGCCAGGGAAAGGAGCCGGCCCCGATGCACGCGAGCGAACAACAACAGGCGGACTTCCCGGATGTCCTCGCCCGGCGCCGCCGCTTCGGCGGTTCCCAGCGTACGCGGATGGCTTTTCTTTCGTCCGCCGCGATCCTGTTCGCCGCGCAGTCGTTCCTTGCGGCCGCGATTCTCGCCGGGCAATCGCCTACTGCGCCTGCATCCTCTGCCGCTCATGCGCACAAGTCGGCCCATTCGCGGAAACAGCTCGCTGCGGCTGCCCATCCGGCAACACAGCCGGCTGCCCAATCGGCAGCCCATCCCGGCCCAGCCGCCGCGGCCGCGCCGGCCCAGCCCAAACCTCCCGACTGGCCCGCAAACGATGTTCCCGCCGACGCCTCCGTGGTGTTCGACAGCCGCGGCCTGCTGATCGTTGCGTCCAATTCCAGCCTGGCGCAGATTTTGAAGGAAGTGGGGACAGAAACCGGCGCCAAAGTCGAGGGAATCGACGCCGATCAGCGCGTTTTTGGCTCCTATGGCCCCGGCAGCGTCCGCGACGTACTGGCCCAGATCCTGGACGGCTCCGGCTATAACGTACTGATGATCGGCGATCGCGGCGAAGGCACGCCGCGCCGCATTGTGCTGACCGTCCGCACAGGAACCATCAGCCAACCTGCCGGCAAAGCCGCTCCGAATCCGCCAGGCGAAGAGGATTCCGAAGCCGAGCAGGAGGCGCAGGAACCGGAGCCGCCACAATCCCCGCCCAGCGGCGGCGCTCCCGGCGTTCCGGTCCGCTCCGAGCAGCAGCTCCTCGAGCAGCGCGGGCAGCAGATGGAGCGACCCCAGAACGGTCAGCAACCTCCACAGAACTGAGCTGCTCCGCGGCGTTCCGGCGCAATCCGGCTGCAAGTCTATTATTGAAGGCTGAGATCTGAAAGCCGAGGGCTGTCTCTTACGAGAGCCGCACCGCTTCGGCCTGCGGCTTCACCGCAATGCGCCGCGGCTGCGGGCGCAGAAACAAGAACCCCACGCGCAAAATCGCGTACGCCGAAAGAATGCCGAACGCCATTGCGCCTACCGACGCGCAAATCAACATCGCCAGATTCCACAAGTCCGCCATCCAACGCCTCTGGGTTCACTATGATTGGGGGCATCACCGCATCCGCAGGACTGCAAGGAGAAGATCTCTCCCATGCCGCCAATCGTCTCTGCGATTGTCGCAGAATATGCACAGCCGGCGCGGCGCGTTGACCCTGATTTCTATTGCCAAATAGAATACTCTAAGGCGCGGCTTTTGCGGGAACTGCACCCCGCGCGCCTTCGAGTACCCACCACATTCGTGCCGCCAGGTCATGTCAATTTCCCACATCTCGGTGCGCGGAGCGCGGCAGCATAATCTGCGGGATATCAGCGTCCGCATTCCCCGCAACGCCTTCACGGTGGTCACCGGCCTCTCGGGGTCGGGCAAAAGCTCGCTGGCCTTCGACACCATCTACGCCGAAGGCCAGCGGCGCTACGTCGAGACGCTCTCCGCCTACGCGCGCCAGTTCCTCGACCAGATCGAGCGCCCCGATGTCGACTCCATCGAGGGCCTCTGGTCTCGTCCCATCTTCTCGATGTCGTCGAAACTTTGGCCGTCGACCCCGGGCACGCCGCCATTTCGCAGGCAGCGGACAAAGGCCCACTCCAAGACGTCTCGTCGGTACACCTTGTCGTAGAGGGCGTAAAACCGGTAGTCCGGCGAGTTCTTCGCTTTGGTGTGCAACGCCGTCTGCAACTTCCCAACCTTCACTGGAGGTGGTAGGCGCATGCCAATCTCCCGGCTGTCTG
>JBKQRH010000012.1:0-22237 GCA_052326045.1 Occallatibacter sp.
CAAAAACTCCGGACTCCAATTCCGAGCCGTGTCAGGGCACGACTGGCCGGGTGTAGCATATTTGCCATGGACATTGCCAGCAAACAGAGCCTTGCCTGGGCACGGTTTCAGGCGTTGCAAAGCCACCCACCTTCCTCAGGGGATGAAGGCGAAGTGTCGCAATTCCATGAAATTGTTTCCGCGCTTGAGGAAGCATTTAATGTAGACCTGTCTTCGTTCCGGGTTTCGGACGCTGAAATGAAGCAGCGCATTGTTTCACCCAGGCGTGCATCGTACTCAGGACGCTTTCCTGCCCGCAAGCAACTGTCAGACAAGCGATTCTGCAATGTTCATTTCCTCCAGCGCCAAATAGACGGCATCGC
Source organism: Occallatibacter sp. (assembly GCA_052326045.1). Classification (GTDB taxonomy): domain Bacteria; phylum Acidobacteriota; class Terriglobia; order Terriglobales; family Acidobacteriaceae; genus Telmatobacter. Next base: position 363 of record JBKQRH010000012.1, read on the forward strand.
CATTTATTTTCAAAATCTCCAACCGACCCCCGAACGCCAGAAAATCGGGTTTTAGGAGAATTGAGGTGCAAGAATATGCGGCTGAGAGGTGAGAAATGAGCGAGGGAGGCCGTGAATATGGCTCTATGGAGTGTTGAGGGCGGCCAGAAGGGAGAGCCGAACACTTGGAAGGTTTCCCTTGACGCGAACATCGGCGCAAGCGAGCCATTTGTCCACCAGATATTGCAGGAGTTGCCTCAACTAGTCGAGGCTGGATCGATCACAGATGATTTGCTTCGGAGACGTATAAAGGAATCGATCTGGATTATCGGCGTGGAAGGACTGATGCCCGCGCTAAATACGTTGCGGAAAATTCGCTGTTTGCCTGATCCGAACCTACCCGAAATGGAAAGAAGGCAGCTTTACGATGAGCTTGGGCACACCCTATGGCGTACATATAAGGAGTTAATGCAAGATGCGGTAATGGCAATGGGTTTTGAAGACTCTGCTAAGCCCGGAAAAAGCTCAATTGATTTCCTATTCGATACCTCGGCAAAATTTAAGAAGGGAGTAGGCCCATTTCACGCATTGTATCCGCGCGTGCGATCGAACTTCGGGGACTATTTACGAGACCAGCGGAAACACTGGCAGAACGACCTATCCAACTGGCGCAACAATTTCCTAGACCACCCAAAGGGAAAGGGTTGGAAGGATTTCAGGCATATGTATGATGTCCAGAAGGCCGAAATGCTCTTTGATTGTACGTGGAAGGCCATCGCAACCATTCTAGCTAGGCTGATCGAAAGCAAGCTTTGGCCAGGCTGGGTGCTGCAGGAGATACCGGAGGCAGAACGCAATCCCAATTGTCCAAACCGCTTTCGCCTCACACCATCCCATTCCTTGAACCCCCATTCATAACGTGGGTGCCCCAGGTCTCGTTTTTGGGACCTGGGAAACCACGACCCTCAACTGACGCCCGTTCATCGTTCGTCAATCGCCGTCTGCCCATTCACAACGGAAGCAACCAGCTTTCCCGACGCATCCACGGCCACGAGATTTGCCGGCTGGCCCACCGCGAGCGCGCCGGCGTGATCGGCGAGGCCGGTCATGGCCGCCGGGTTGGCGGTCACCAGGCACAGCGCCTGCTCCAGCGGCGCGCCGGTGAACTCGATGAAATTGGCGAGCGCGCGGTCGAGCGTGAGCACGCTGCCGGCCAGAACGCCGCGCGCCATCGCTCTGCCTTGGGCAACCTCAACTGCAAATCCGCCAAGCTGGTAGGTGCCGTCAGGCATTCCTGTGGCGCTCATCGCGTCGGTCACCAGAATGGCGCGCTCCGGCCCCTTGGCCCGCCACCACAGCTTCACCATCTCCGGGGCAACATGGATGCCGTCGCAGATCAGTTCGGCAAAAAGGGAATCGGTGGTAAGAACCGTACCAAGAATGCCCGGCTCGCGAGCTGCGAGCGGGCGCATGGCGTTGAACGTATGCGTCGCGCTGACGGCACCGGCGGCGATGGCGGCTCGCGTCTCAGCGGCGGTGGCGTTCGAGTGGCCCACGGAGACGCGAACGCCGCGTGCGCTGGCATGGGCGGCCAGTTCCGCCGCTCCGGGCAGCTCGGGGGCCAGCGTCATCAGACGGATGTGACCCTCTGCGGCATCGAAGAGCCGGTCGAAGATGGCCAGGTTTGGCGCAAGCAGATGCTCCGCCGGCTGCACGCCGCGCTTCAGGTGCGACAAGAACGGTCCCTCCAGATGAATGCCGAGGGGCCGGGCCTGAGACTCGGTCTCACTCGGGCCGGACGGCCGCGCCAACAGCTTTGCCAGCCCTGAAAGCGCACGAAGGGTCGCATCCAGAGGGGCGGTAACCGTTGTGGCCAGAAAGCTGCCCACCCCGTGCGTGGCCAGGAAGCGGCCGATGGCGTTGAGAGCTTCGGGCGTGGCTTCCATCACGTCGTGGCCGGCCGCTCCATGAATGTGCACATCCAGAAAGGCCGGGGCCAGCGTGGCGCTAGGATAGTCGAGAACGCGGGTTTGAGCGCGGGCGGGCAACTCGCCGCTCTCGCGAGTGGCAATGGAGGCAATTCGCCCGTCCTCGATCGCGACCAGGGGGTGGTCGAGCAGGCTCGTCTCGTTCGAAAGCTTCTCCGCTGTGATCACTGTGCGCATACCCACAGATTATTGCAGGCTCTGAGCGGTCTCGCTCCTTTACTCCGCGAAGAATTCCACCACAACGGAATTCTTGACCTACCATGTGAATGTAACGGCCTTGTAAAGCGGAAGTGACGCTGGTTTTGCTAGGTTTTGTGTATGCATAGGAAGATTCTGATTACGGTTGCCGCTGCGGCCCTCGTCCTCGGGCCGGAGTCTGTTGCAGCGCAGACGATTGATCTGCCCACCAGCAAACAGTTGATTGGAGAGATCCCAGGACATCCGCAACGGTTGAACAGCCTGCCGATATCGATGGCTGTCTCTCCCGGCGGTCGATACGTGGTCACGGTGAACGCCGGTTACGGCACCTTCGAGTCGCAGTATGAGCAGTCGCTAGCGGTGTTGGATACGCAGACGGGCGCGGTGGCGGACTTCCCCGACAACCGCACGCCGCTCAACGCCAAGCAGACGCTCTACTCCGGCCTGGCGTTCAGCCGCGACGGGAACCATGTGTACGCGAGCATGGGCTCGACTTCCGACCCGCTCGGCGATGGCACAGACAGGACCGGCAGCGGCGTGGCCGTGTACAGCTTCACTGCGGGCAAGATCGCGCCGGAGCGCTTCATCCATCTGCCGCTGCAACAACTAGCTCCGGGACGAAAAACGAAGTTAATCGGCGGAGTGGAAGGCGATAAGGGGGTGCCGTTCCCGGCGGCAATCGCGGTGGTTGGCCATGCGGGAGCGGAATGGCTCCTCGTCGCCGATAACTTGTCGGACGGCGTGCTGCTGCTCGATGCCGCCACCGGCAAGATCGAAGACCGCTTCGACCTGGCCGAGAACGATGCCATACCTTCGACTTATCCGATTGCATTGGCAGTTACGAAAGACGGCACGCGAGCTTTTGTGGCCCTGTGGAACGCCTCGGAGATTGTGGAACTCGACCTGATCAAAATTGCCGTGAGGCGCAAGCTCACCCTCCTCAAGCCGCCCAGCCCCGTGGCTCCGGGGACACACCCTTGCGCTCTGGAGTTCTCGCCCGACGGCCGAACCCTCTACGTCGCGCTGGCCAACCGCGATGCCGTTGCAGCCGTCAATGTGGGCGCGGGAAAGTTTTCGGTGAAGGGATACTTCGATACCCGGCTTCCCGGCCAGAGCTATTTTGGCGCCGAGCCCGAGGCGTTGGCCGTCAACGCCGATGGCAGCCGGCTGTATGTGGCGAACGCGGCCAGCGATGCCGTTGCTGTAATTGATCCGAGAATGTTGACGAAGTCTGCCGCCCGCAGGGCCATGGTGGAGCCGATCGGATTCGTGCCCACGGAGTGGATGCCGATGTCCATGGTTTTTCTGCCCTCCTCTTCCGGCGGAAAACTGTATGTTGCCACCGCCAAGGGCAAGGGAACCGGGCCGAACAACGCTCCCCAGCGGCCGGCGGAAGGGGCGAAGGCAAGCCGCATCGTGAGGCAGACCACCTACATTGGCACGCTGTTATACGGCTCTCTGGCTATGTTGGATGAGACCAAGGTTGAGAAGAATCTGCCGCTATGGACCTCGGTGGCGCTGGAGTCGAACCGGATGAAGGCGGCCGCGGAGAAGATTGCCTTTGCTGGCGAAGCGCAGGACCGGATCAAGCACGTGATTTACATCATCAAGGAAAACCGGACCTACGATCAGATCTTCGGCGACCTGAAGAAGGACGGAAAGCCGGTGGGCAACGGCGACCCCAGCCTCACCATGTACGGCGAAGCGATCACGCCCAATGAGCATAAGCTGGCGCTGCAGTTCGGCGTGCTGGATAACTTCTTCGACTCGGGCGAGGTGTCGGGCGACGGCCATGTCTGGTCGACCGCGGCCATTGGCACAGACTATCTGGAGAAGACCTGGCAGCAAAGCTATCGCGGCGGACAGCGAACCTACGATTACGAGGGCGTGGTGGCGGAAGGCTATCCGCTGCTGCAGAGGATTCCCGATGTGAACGAGCCGGCCAGCGGCTACCTGTGGGGCAATCTCGCCGCGCACGGCAAGACCTATTACCACTTTGGCGAATTCATCTCCTCTACCTTTTGCAATGAGTCGAAGTCCGCGAATCCGGAGCCCAACCCGCAGAATGGTCCGATGCTCGAAGGCCGCGACTGCGCGCGCAAGGCCGTTGCGCCGGGCGAGGCGATGCCCGCCGGGTGGGGCGGCGGCCAAAACAAGTGGCCCTGGCCCATCCCGCTGATCGCCGCTAACGTCCCCACCAAGCCGGAATTGGCGGGCCACTTCGCCGAGGAGACGCCTGACTTCAACCTGATGGTGCCCGACCAGGTGCGAGTCGATATCTTCCTGCGGCATCTGAAGGAATGGCTCGCGGACAAGGAACAGGGCAAAGACAACATGCCCAACTTCGTAATGCTGCGGCTGGGCAACGACCACACCGCGGGCACCCGGCCCGGTGGACCCACGCCCAAGTCCTCGGTCGCCGACAACGACCTGGCGGTGGGACGCGCGGTCGAGGCCATCTCCCACTCGCCCTTCTGGGACGATACGGCCTTCTTCATCCTGGAAGACGACGCCCAGAACGGCGGCGACCACGTGGACGCGCACCGCAGCATTGCCCTGGTCATCAGCAAATACTCCCCGCATGGCCCCAACAGCGCGCAGTTCCCCAGCGGCGCGCCTTTTGTCGACAGCCGCTTCTACTCGACTGTAAGCGTGGTGCGGACCATGGAGACGCTGCTCGGCCTGCCCCCGATGAACAACAACGATGCCTTCAGCTCGCTGATCTCGACCCTGTTTACCGGCCCCGGCAATCAGCCGGCCTACGATGCGGACTACTCCAACCGCGACAATGGCCTGATCTACACGGCCAACGCCAAGACGGCTCCGGGCGCCAAAGAAAGCATGAAAATGGACTTCCGCCACGCCGACCATGCCGACGCGCAGAAGCTGAACGTCATCCTGTGGAAGGACGCCATGGGCGCGGCGCCGGTTCCCGCCATGCTGAAAGAGCGCCACAAGAAAGCAACCACGGACGACGACGATTAGTAGTGGGTGTTTCTCCAAAATATGGGTGCCCCCCACACTGGGCGATGATCCGGCTCACGCTATGGTGGTGTTAGTCGAGAGGGCTGGGCTTATTATTCATACTGTCGAGCCGTTTGTCATAGTCGATACGGCGCTCAACAGTAAGCACCAGAGTGAAATATTGTTTCGTCGTGTTGTTTGTTTTCCATAGGTGAGCATGTATCTCCGGCGTAAGCCAGTCCTCATTTTGATCGTTCCATACAGCGCCGTATCCGTTTTGCATAGCCTCAGATGTCTCCAACGGTTTTATGCCAATTCATTGAGTAAGGTCGGAAACAATCTGTTGATATGTGGATAAATCCTTTTGATAGGAGGAGGCATTAAAGTCCATCTCGATCTTTATAAGTACACCGCCGTCAAAGTACCACGTTGTTAAAATTGAACTGGACATGAGCCGATTCGAGGGTATCCCTTGTTCTGCCCACCCCACGGACCCATTTGTGCTTTTGACAACAACCTTTTCCAGTTCAATACAACCGTGATCCCTAAGAATCCCACCGAGAACACTCTTATATTGCTCGGCGTTTGATTTCTGAATCGTAGTTTCTATTGCGCTAGGATGCTTCGATGGTCTGACCGGCGTAGGTAGATAGGACGGATCCGTTAGTCGACCATGTCCGCTGTCTCCAGGGCCAACTTGGGCATCCAACGCCGAGGGCCTGAATTGCAACCCCAACTGCGTTCACGAAGCAGTCCCGAAGGCTCAAATCGGCGGCCGCCAATGGCTGCAACGTCCTGCACCGGCTATAAAGGGGTTTCCTCGCTGCCGCGAGACCTCGTTGCGCTAGTTCCGCGTCCATGGTTGTCGTTGGCTCTTACTTCTTAAGAAACTCAACGACCTTCGTGTCAACGACAGCAGCTTCGGGGCCCGCTATCATGTGACTCGAGGTTGGCGCCTCCCATAGCTCGGACCCAGCAATATTCGCATGGGAATACTCCGCTACCGCAAATGGGATCGCCGCGTCACCCCGACTGTGCACAATCAGGGTTGGCGCTTTAATTGAGTTCAGTACTGCATCCTCCGAGGCATGTTCCATATCGTTGGAAGCCGCTTGACCCCAGGAAGCTTGCCACCGAAGGTAGAAGCTGCATATCCCGTCAATATCTGTCTTGCTCATCCGTTTTACAGCCTCATCCGGATCATGCGTTCCGAAGATACTCATCGTGACACGCGCCAGGGATCTTGGCGCCACCCTCGCAAGGATTTTCAAAATATGTCTCATGTAGCCATATTGCGAATCGTAGAACTTCTTTCGGGTTTCAAAGCCTTTTGGATCTACATCCTTCATGTATTTCGAGACGGCCTCTTCCAGGACCACTTTGTGGATCCGCTCAGGATGTCGGGCCGCCAGATAGATCGCTGTTGGCCCTCCGGAGGATTCCGCAATCACGTTTGCGTTCGAAATGCCCAGTCTGTCCACGAGAGCGGCCATCGCTTCCGCAGCTTCTGGTGCGGTCCTTCCTACCGATAACGGAGTTTTCCCATAGCCTGGCCGGGAGGGTGTGAGGATCGAAAAACCTGCCGCCAACAAGGCTTCATTTCCGCCGGAGGATTCGCAGTCATCCATCGAGCCAGTAAGTCTCAGGACTACTGGACCTTGCCCCAGTAGTGTATATTCAATCGGACCTGCCTTGGTCTGTGCGACATTCCTTGGGTACTTGTCTGCGAGCGGCCACGCGGCGCACACAAAGAGCATAACGACCATGGCAGCAACAGTCCCTATTATTGTTACCAAAACCTTAGCAAAAAATCGGCGCATGAAATCTCCTAGCGAAACTACCTCGCTCGCAGCCTCGGCGGTCTTCTCTTGGCTCGCTTCTTGACGGAGCAGCTTCGCTGTTTGGACCTATGGAACGGACGCGACAACCCCATCATGTTATGCTTACGCAAAGAAATACGCCAAAGTTCTAACAGAAAGCGAGTTTTTTGAATGTGGCGTCCCAAATTGTCAGCCAAGTCGTGTGCCTTCGCGAGCAAGTTTCGAAACGGGACTGTGAGTTGGAATCGACCCTAATCTTTCCGCAAACAAACGGGTGGAGCAACCGTCCAAGCCTGAGCGGCCATTTCGCGAACGGCTTCGTCCAAACTGGAATCTCCTTTTTCAGCTCCGATTCGCCTGAATTGTACTGCTCGGGGCCGGTTTTGCCATCCCAAATCCCCATCCGCGGTCGAGAAGCGGAGCAATCCTGCGTTGTTCTGATCTCTGATGCGTCATCGTCAGCTTTTCCTACCGATTTCTCCAACACTACTCCCTCCTCACGGATTTTCAGCGATTCGATTTGCGTCCCTGCCGCCAGCCATTAGCTTGCCGGAAGCGGCAGCATCGCGATCCGCCGCAGCATCGCTGCGAACCGCCGGGTGCCACAGGCCTAGTTTTTGAGACCTGGAAAACCATGCACCTCAATCGCCATTTCATCATCCAATAAAATATGACCATGACCAAGCGCATCGGCATCCATCTGGGCACAACGGGCGGGGCTTCCAACGCCGTCGAGCGGGCGCGGGAGATCGGCGCCAACACCTTGCAGATTTTTTCGTCGAGCCCGCGCATGTGGCGCGCGGCGAAAGTGGACCCCAAGCAGGCTGCGCGGATGAAGGAGCTGCGCGCGGCCCTCGACGTGGGTCCGCTGGTGATCCATACCGGCTACCTGATCAACGTGTGCAGCCAGTCGGACGAGATTCGCGAGAAGAGCGTCGCGGCTTTTCGCGGGGAGATCGAGCGCGCGCTGACGTTTGGCGCCGAGTACCTGGTGCTGCATCCGGGCTCGTGGAAGGGGTTGACGCGGGACGAGGGCCTCAAATTGGCGGCGGACTCGATTACGCGAGCCATTGACGGGCTGCCGTGGCACGGAACAGGCTTCCACATTCTCATCGAAAACACGGCCGGGGCGGAGTTCTCGCTGGGCGGCAGCTTCGAGCAGGTAGCGGAGCTGGTGGCGAGGCTCCGGGCCACTGCGCCAGTGGGCGTGTGCCTGGACACCTGCCACACCCACGTGGCCGGCTACGACCTCATTAGCGCCGAGGGCTATGCGGAGACGATGCGGCAGGCAGGAGCGACAGTGGGCTTTGACGCGGTGCGCGTCTGGCACATGAACGACGCCAAGGCCGCGCGCGGCTCCAAACTCGACCGGCACGAGCATATCGGCCAGGGCACCATGGGCGTCGAGCCGTTCAGGCGGCTGCTGAACGACAAGCGCTTCGCCCACGCGGCGTTTATCGCGGAGACGCCTGTGGACGAGCCCGGCGACGAGGAACGGAATGTGCGGGCGCTGAAGAGCCTGGTGGAATAATAGTTATCGATGAGGAATGGTTATGCTGAGCACGGAACGGAAACCCGTAAGCGTCGGCGAGATGCTGGTGGAGGAGTTTCTGACTCCCATGAATCTGACGCAGGGCGCGCTGGCCACGGCGATGGGAGTCGAGCGCAAGCTGGTCAACGAACTGTGCAACGACCGTCGCGCCGTCACCGCTGATACGGCGCTGATGCTGGCGCGGGTCTTCGGCAACTCGCCGGATTTCTGGCTGAACGTGCAGCGGAGAACCGACCTGTGGGAGGCTTTGCACACGCCCAAGCGCCGCCAACGGATTGAACAGGCAAGGGCGTTGCAGCCGGTTGCGTAAAGTGAACCTGCCCAGGTAGCTGATGCGCCTTCCGTTTACACTGAAAGGGTTATGGCGGAAGAGAACGAACTGCGTTACGACCCGGCGGCGATTGAACCCAAATGGCAGCAGCGGTGGGCCGCGGACCCCACGCTCTACGCGGCCGAGCCTGTCTCCTGCGGCAAGCCCAAGTACTACGTGCTGGAGATGCTGCCCTATCCCAGCGGCGTCTTGCACGTAGGCCACGTGCGCAACTACATGATCGGCGACGTGTTGGCGCGGCAGATGTGGATGCGCGGCTACAACGTGCTGCATCCCATGGGCTGGGACGCCTTCGGGCTGCCGGCAGAGAACGCCGCGGTCAAGAACAATACCCCGCCGCGCGAGTGGACGCTCGCGAATATCGCCGCCATGAAGCGGCAGTTTGACCGGCTGTGCCTGGGCTTCGACTGGGCACGGGAGATCACGACCTGCCTGCCCGACTACTACCGCTGGAACCAGTGGTTCTTCCTGCGCATGTACGAGAGGGGGCTGGTCTACCGCAAGAAGAGCAAGGTGAACTGGTGTCCGCAATGCGCCACAGTGCTGGCCAACGAGCAGGTGGTCGATGGCTGCTGCTGGCGGCACGAAGAAACATTGGTGGAACAGCGCGACCTGGAGCAGTGGTTCTTCCGCATCACCGCCTACGCTCAGGAATTGCTCGACGGCTTGGACAAGCTAGACGGCTGGCCGGAAAAAGTCCGCACCATGCAGCGCAACTGGATCGGCCGCAGCGAGGGCGCGGAGGTGGACTTCTTCCTTGACGACAGGGATCAGGGATCAGGGGTCAGGGATCAGGGAAAAGACGCAACGCGCATTCGCGTTTTTACCACCCGCATCGATACGATCTTCGGCGCGACCAGCGTTCAGTTGGCGCCGCAGCACGCGCTGGTGGCCGAGTTCACCGTCGCCAGCGCGGAGCTGAAGGCGCAAGTCGATGAGCTGATTGAACAGCAGAAGAAGGCGCGCGAGGCCGGCGACCTGGGGGCCATCGAGAAGCACGGCGTTCCCACCGGCCGCTTTGCGATCAATCCCTATAATGGCGAGCGGGTACCCATCTGGGTGGCCAATTACATCCTGGCCGAATACGGCACCGGCGCCATCATGAGCGTCCCGGCGCACGACGAGCGGGATTTCGAGTTCGCGACCAAGTACAACCTGCCCATCGTACAAGTGATTCAGCCGGTCCAAAACGAGGATGGAGCGAAGCTCCCGTTCGTCTCGGAAGACGGCGTGCTGGTGAACTCCGGGGAGTACAGCGGGATGAGCTGCACCGAGGCGCAGAAAGCGCTCCAGGCGACTGCCGAGCGCGGCGCGTTTGGCGAAGGCAAGGTGATCTTTCGTCTGCGGGATTGGGGGGTGAGCCGGCAGCGCCCCTGGGGCACGCCGATTCCGATGGTCTATTGCGAGCGAGACGGCCTGGTGCCAGTGCCGGACGAGCAGTTGCCGGTGCTGCTACCCGACAGGATTGAAATCACGCAGCAGGGCAGCTCGCCGCTGGCCCGCATGCCGGAGTTTGTGAACACGATTTGTCCAAAATGCGGCGGGCCGGCCCGGCGCGAAACCGACACCATGGACACCTTTGTCGATTCGAGCTGGTACTTCTACCGCTACACCGACCCCAAGAACGATCGCGCGCCGTTCGATCCGGCGTTGGTGCGGTACTGGTTCCCCATCGACCAGTACATTGGCGGCGTGGAGCACGCCATTCTGCACCTGATCTACTCGCGCTTCTGGACCAGGGTGATGCGCGACCTGGGGCTTGTCGAGAACGACGAGCCGGCGCGGCGGCTGTTCACGCAGGGCATGGTCATCAAGGACGGGGCGAAGATGTCCAAGTCCAAGGGCAACGTGGTATCGCCCGACAAGATGGCGGACCAGTACGGCGCCGATGCAACACGCGTCTACTCGCTCTTTGCTGCGCCGCCGGATCGCGACCTGGAGTGGCAGGACGACGGAGTGGCTGGGGTGAGCCGCTTCCTGGCCCGCGTCTGGCGGCTGACTGTGAAGTATGCGCCAGTGGCGCGAACAGCCCGCGGAAGTCAATCCAAAACACAAAACGGCGGAGCCGCGCTCAAGCTGCAACGCAAGCTGCACCAGACCATCGCCAAGATCACTCTGGATTTTGAGGGCCGCTGGCACTTCAACACCTGCGTGGCGGCCATCATGGAGCTGATCAACGACATTCAGGCCGTGGACGCGCAACTGGCGGCGGGCGAAGTTCCCGCGCCGGTGGTGAGCGAACTGTTGCGCTCGCTGGTACTGCTGCTGGCGCCATTTGCTCCATATCTTGCGGCGGAATTGTGGGAGGAACTGGGCGAGGAGGGCGCTATTCTGCGCGCGCCGTGGCCTACGAGCGACCCCGAACTGGCCAGGGAAGACGAGCTGGAAATCCCGGTCCAGATCAACGGCAGGCTGGTGACGGTGGTGCGGGTGGCTGCTGACGCTGATTCCAAGGCCATCGAGGCGGCTGCGCTGGCCGATGCGAAGGTGCAGTCGCGCACGGCGGGCAAGACCGTGGTCAAGGTCATCGTGGTTCCGGGCAAGCTGGTGAACCTGGTGGTCAAATAGTATGTCTGCTCCACTACGCGGAACCCAGTCGCTCGTTGGCCAGATGGGCTGGGTCTTCGCGCGGCCCTCGCTTACCGCAATCGAGGTGGGTTGGCGCTGGATCTTCGGTATTCCCTTTTTGGCTGTTTGCTGGATGCAGGCGCAGCAAATCCTCGCCGTGCTTCCGCCCGAAGCTGCAGGCCTCACCACCCTCGATCCGCAAAATCCCTGGGTGGCGGCGGTGCAGCTTGCCCATGCGTGGGCGCTCTACCAGCCCCACGTGATGGGCGTACTGCGCTGGCTGCTGCCGCTTGCCGCGCTGGCTTGGGTGGTTATCTCCGGTCTGGGCCGCAGCCTGGTCTTGAAGCGCCTTGACTCGTCGCTCCGTTTTCGGCCCCTTGAGATGATCCTCTTGCAGGCCGCCTGGCTGGCGCTGTTCGCTGCCTTCTGCTCTTGTTGGCTTCGCTCCATGCAATGGGTGGCGGCCACGCACATCACCCCCGCCGCCGAGCCGGACCTGGTGGGCTACTCCATCTGGGCCATCTTTCTTTCGTTGGGTTTCTTTACGGCATGGGCGCTAGTCAGTTGGGCGCTTTCGACTGCGCCGCTGCTGATGTTGCTGGAAGAGCGCTCTGCGCTTTCGTCTCTTGGTCAGAGTCTTCGGCTCGGAAAGACGTTCACCGGCAAACTGATCGAGATCAACCTGGTGATGGGGATCGTGAAACTGGCCCTGATGGTGCTGGCCATGGTGCTGTCGGCCGCGCCTCTGCCCTTCAGCGACCAGTTAGGGCCGGATGCGTTACATGTGCTGTGGCTGGCGGCGACAGTCTTCTACTTCGTGGCTAGCGACTACTTCCAGGTGGTGCGTCTGAAGGGCTTTCAAGAGTTTTGGAAGATGTTTCGGGGACAGCAGGCCGGCGGGCCGGAAAGTTAGCAAGCCGGAGCGCCAGGTCCCTCGCAGATCGTAAAGAGTTACTCCGCGAATCCCGCTCTCAGAAGATCTTCAAATGAATAACGAAGTACTTCTTCGGATCCTCGCGGATGCTCTTCACCAACTGCTTGGCCTGGGCCAGGGTCTGGTCGGCGTTATCGTAGAGGGTGCGATTCTGGACCAGCTGACCCAGAGTGCCCTTGCCCTCGTCGACATCTTTCAGGACGCTGTCGAGGTGGGTAAGCGTGTCATCGAGTTTCTGCGCGAAGGCGGGGTCCTTGGCCAGCTTGCCCAGCGCGCCTTTGCCGGCGTTGATCTCCGCCAGCAGTTGATTGGCATTGGCGGCGGCGGCGTTCAGGTTGTTGTAGAGCGTGTCGTCCTTGAGCAGCTTGCCGGCGCTGCCCTTGCCCTCGTCGAGGGCGGTGGTAATGCGATCCAGCCGGTCGACGACCGCGTTGGCGTGGTTATAGAGCGTATCGTCGTTGACCAGCTTGCCCAGCGAGCCCTTGCTTTCGGTGATGGCGCCGGTGATGGCCTGGAGATCGTCGGCGATGCGCGAGAGCCTGTTAAAGAGCGAGGGGTCGTTGATCAACTCGCCCAAGGTGCCGCGCCTGGAATTGAGCGTATCCACCAGGGTCTCCACCTTGCGCAACATCGCCTGAATCTGCACGATGGACTCCCCGCTGGTGCGGATCAGGTCCTGGATGCTGGGCGAGCCGGAGGCCTTCAACTCGGTATTGTTGGCCGGAGTGGGGCCGGTGGCGTGGGCAGATTTGATATCGACGTAGCTGTCGCCGAGGACGCCGGCCTGGGCAATCGAGGCGGTCGAATCGGTATGCACGCCGCTCAGGAATTCGTGGCCCACTCGCATGGTCACCTCTACCGGCATGGGGTTGCGCTCCGGAACCACGCGGATACGGATCACATTGCCGATGGTGACGCCTTCAAGCGTGACCGGCGCTCCATCTTTCAGCCCCGCGGCATTCTCAAAGTAGCAGCGAAGCACGAGCTTGCGCGCAAACAGCCCGCCTGTGGAGCCGGACATGAGAATAATGAGCCCGATCAACACGGCCATGGCCACCAGTACCAATGCGCCTACTCTCAGTTGCGACCACTGAATCTCTTTGCGGCTTGGCACGGCACTCCCCTTACTGAAATGAGCTGGGTGGTGACGCATTGAGGATAGCAGAAGGGGCGGCCTTGGAGCGGTTCTCCAGTTCACGCGCCCTTACCAACTATGTGCAAGATGGCTCGCCGCACTCAAGCCGCGGCAGGCTTCGCTGTCGCAAGCGCCAGGCCCAGGCATAGCGCGATCAGGACTTCGAAAACGATCGGAACCGGGAAGAAATAGATGCATGAATTCACGGCAAAGGCCAGATATCCCACCATAAAGGTGGCAAGAATCGGCCGCAGACGTGCCGCATCGGCCTTGGCCAGGGAACCAAGCTGCCAGAAGACAATGGCCTCGGCTGTGAGAAAGATCGTGACGGCCAGGCCAAGCCCCCGGTGGAACTCCCAGTAACTCCGCAGAACTCCCATGAACAGGAAATGGTTGGACCGCATGGCCTCTGCCGCGGTTGCGGCGGCGCCCGGCTCCGGTGTGCCGAAGACGCCGCCGATGGTGTGCAGCACCGAGTGAATGAAGGTCAATACCGATGCGATGCGAAGAAATACGACTGGCTTCATTGAAACCCCTTTTACCTGCCGATTTCGCCGTCCACCTTCTTGGCAAAGGCAGCCAGCATTCCAGCCCAAGCATCCGTATGGTCGAGCATTTCGCGAAGCTTCTCGTAACCCTCGCCATGGCGCTCGATGCCGCGGTGCTCCCGTTCAACCAGCGTAACCAAATCGGCCTCGGCCGTTAACCGGATATCCACTTCGCTCGCTTTGGCGAGGTCGGGATTGAACTTCCAATCCAGACCCAGGTGCCAGGAGAAGGACACGCGGCGCGGCGGATTCCGGCCGGCACCGTGCCCCAGTCGCGAGGATAGCAGAAGGGGCGGATTTATCGCCCGTCTTCGAGCGCCACGCTGGCCATGGCAAGGCCGGCGGTGTGGGTGAGGGAAAGGGCGGCGCGGGCTACGCCCAGGCGGGCGGCAATCTCAGCGGCGCGCCCATGAAGCTGGAGTGTGGGTCTTCCACTCGGCTCGCGGACGACCTCGACCTCCAGCCAGCTCACGCCGTAGCTGATGCCCGTTCCCAGGGCCTTGGCTCCCGCTTCCTTGGCGGCAAATCGGGCGGCAAAGCTTTCGGCGGACTTGCGCTTGCGCAGGCAGTAGGCCTGCTCCGCGGTGGTGTAAACGCGGTCGAGAAACCGTTGGCCGTAGCGATCCATGGATTGCTGGATGCGCCTGATCTCCACCAGATCGATTCCGGAGCCGATGATCATACTGTCTATCAAGCTACATCATTTTGCTTTTGTTGTGCTTGCGGACATTCCGGGCGCATGGCGCCAGGGGATTCGCGGCCTCGCAGGGAGTCGCAAGCGCGCCTCCAATTACCAGCGAAAGGGACTGCCCGGCTCCGGCGAGGCACTGTTGTTTCAAAGCCGGTCAAGAGCCGTGCGACTCCTGAACACTCATTATGCTATCCTGCCCGGCTCCGATGAAACCGTTGTGAGGCTGACAATGCCGGACCGCGATGCTGGGCAAGCCATGAGCATACCTTGGGCGATGGAGATGAAGGCTGTCTCCATCGAGGAGCCGGCTCGACTGATCCAGACTCTTACAGGCGCAATTCTCGGCTGTGGCGGCTGGGTTTTGAGCCGCGGCGCTAACGATACAGGCACGGTGAGCATTCTCTTCGAGTTCGAGCGCCAAGCCTGCGTGGACATCTACAGCGTGTTGATCGCCACCGGGCTGGAACTGAGCCAGAACGGGCATATCCGCTTTACCGAGCTCTGCCAGTGTACCCGCAGCCATCAGCGGGAATGCGGCGCGGAGATCGCCAGCATCGACCTGGAGATTCAAACCTTTCCGGTGGAGATGGTACACGGCCCACACGCATCTGAGGCGGTGTGACGCTCTAATCAGACCAACCGGAGCCTGGCCGGATGCGGCCTCAGAACAGGTACGGAATCAATCGCCGGGTGCGCTTCATGTAATCCCCATAGACCGCGCCGAAGCGCGTGAGGTTCTCCCGTTCCTCGGCAATTGCGGTGGCAACCAGAAAGCCGCCTGAGCCCACGGTCAGCGCCATCGAGTCGGCCCCGAGCGGGTCCTTCAGCCAGGCGCAACAGGCAAGAGCCAGCAACGATGCATACAAGGGATGCCGGATCCACCGATACGCGCCCACCGTGACCAGGGTGGTTGTGTTCTCAATGGGGTGATTTGCGATCGGGTCGTTGGCGCCCGCTTCGGTTGTTGGCCGAGGCCGGCCGATCACCCGCAACAGCCGGAAGCCTTCTATCGCCAATCCGATGGAAATGATTCCAAACAGATAGGAAGCCAGTTGCCGCCAAGAGAACGGGTCGCGCCACCACAACGGAGCGTTCAGCAGGATCAGGGCCAGCAGCAGCTCAAACGCGAAAAAGCGATAGAAGCCGTGTGTCCGCCAATCCCTGAGCGACCGCCACGAAACTGGGAGGATGGCGGCGGATGCAGCGAAGAAGAGGGCAACTCGCAGCATTGAATTCACCTGCAACTGAGTGAATACAGACGGGAAAAGAGTACCATACAGCCCGCGTCTCGGTCAGCCAGCTTCAACCAGGCCGTAGCGGCGCTGCCATGCCTCTTTGAGCCGCGCCCAGACGCGCGCGCGTTCGGCTTCAGTCACGCCGGGTCCCGGAGCGTTGGCAAAGCGGGAGGCCTCCATCTTTGCCAGTTCCAGCAACTGGCGGTCGCGCAGCAGGTTGGCCACGCGAAAATCGGGCAGTCCGGCCTGGCGGGTGCCGAAGAACTCGCCGGGGCCGCGCTGGTTCAGGTCCAGCTCCGCCAACTCGAATCCGTCCTGGGTGCGGACCATGGCGTTCAGCCGCTCCTCGCCGAGTGGGGAGACGCGGGGGCCGGTGATCAGGATGCAGTAGCTCTTGGCCGCTCCACGGCCCACGCGCCCGCGCAACTGGTGCAACTGCGCCAGCCCGAACCGTTCCGCGTGCTCCACCACCATCACGCTAGCGTTGGAAACATCCACGCCCACCTCGATGACCGTGGTGGCCACCAGCACGTCGATCTCGCCACGCTGGAAGCGGCGCATCACGATCTCCTTCTCGTCGGCGTCCAGGCGCCCGTGCAAGAGGCCCACGCGCAGGCCGGCCAGCGGACCGGCGCGCAGTTTTTCGTGCATCTCCACGGCGGACTTCAGCCCGGATTTCGCCTCCGGATTCGCCTCCTGCGCAACCTTCGGAAACAGCTCCGCTGTTTTGCCCCTGCGGCCAGCCTTGCGACTGGGTGCCCCAGAGCCTGCACTGAGCTTGCCGAAGTGTCTCGCTCTTGAGACCTGGGAAGCGATGAACGTCGCCGCCTCAATCCCCGCCTCCGCATCGTCGTGGGAGAAATCCAGCTCCGGCTGGTCGTCCTTGGTCCCCTCGATGACCGGGTAGACGATGTAGCCCTGCCTGCCCCGCGCCACCTGTTTGCGGACGAAATCCCACACCTCTTCGGCGCGCTCGCTGGGGACGCGGCGGGTCACGATGGGCGTGCGGCCGGGCGGCAGCTCATCCAGGACGCTGACATCGAGATCGCCGTAGAGCGAGAGGGCCAGCGTGCGCGGAATCGGCGTGGCGGTCATCACCAGCACATCCGGCTCGGCCTGATTCGCCCCGGTCTGGTCGGGCTTCTTCATCAGCTTGAAGCGTTGCATTACGCCGAAGCGGTGCTGCTCGTCGACCACAACCAGCCCCAGCCGGTCGAATTCGACTTTCTCCTCAATCAGCGCGTGCGTCCCGATCACCAGTTGCGCCTCGCCGCGGTTGATCTGCCCTCGCGTCAAGCGCTTGCGGTCTTCAGAGAGCGAGCCGGTCAGTAGGGCAATCCGGTATCGCCGCGAGGAGTGTTCCAGCAGCTTGCGCACAGCCAGAAAATGCTGCGTGGCCAGAATCTCGGTGGGCGCCATCAGGGCCGCCTGGTAACCGTTCTCCATGGCCACCAGCATGGCCTGCAAGGCCACGATGGTCTTGCCCGAGCCCACATCGCCTTGCAGCAACCGCCGCATGGGGCTGGCGGCGCGCATGTCGGCCACAATCTCGCCTAGGGCCCGCTTCTGCGCCTTGGTGGGATGAAAGGGCAGCACCTCTCGGATGGCCTCGCGCACCTTGTCGGTCGTCGCAAAGCCGATGCCCGCGCGCTCCCTCATGCGGCGGCGCTTCAGCTCCAGGCCCAACTCCAGAAAAAACAGCTCCTCGAAGATCAGCCGCCGGTGGGCCGGCGTCGCGGAGGCTTGCAACTGGCCAAAATTAGTTCCTTCGGGCGGAAAATGAACCTCGCGCAGCGCAGTCTCGCGGCCGGGCAGATCGAGCCGGGTCAGCATATCCCGCGGCAGGCACTCTGGCGCCGCGCCGCGCACCCCCTCCAGCAGGTGAAAGATCGTCTTGCGCTGCCAGCGCGAGGCCAGACGGCTGCCCCCCAGGGACTCGTAGACCGGCGTGATGCGGCCCACTTCGAGCAGCCGCGTCTCCGCGTCGTCCGTCGCGCCGGGCAGCACCTCAAACTGCGGCTGGATCATCTTGAAATTCTGGCTGGAGCGCGAGGGCTCGACCTTGCCGTAGACGGCCACCGTCTGCCCGGCGTGAAATTTGCCCTCCAGATAGGCGGCGTTGAACCAGATGCACTTCAGGGCCCGTCGTTCCTGCCCCACGGTCAATTCGAAGATGGGCATGCGGCGGGTGCGCAGCAGGGCCGAGCCGCGCACTTCGGCGATCACGCTGGCCATTTCGCCCGGCTGCAACTCGTCCAGGCTGCGCGGGTTCTGGCGATCCTCATAGCGGAAGGGCAGGTGGTAGAGCAGGTCCTCGGCGGTCTGGATGCCCTTGAGGGCGAGCATCTCCGCCACTTTGGGGCCAACGCCCTTTACATACATCACCGGAGTGTCGAGGCCGGGCACATTTTGGATGCTAAATGGCGCGAGTCCGGGCGCACAAACACAAATGCGCCGTAGATCCGCGAGCGGTCAGATTGACTTCACAGGTCCGATAGAACAGCTGTCTTAATCGGAATGCTAATAGATAGGTCGTATTGATTCAGCAGACCAGTTCGGCCATCAACGCAACCCGCCGCGAGACGCCGCATCAGCCCCAGAGGTCCTTGGTATTGACGGGCTTGCCCTGCAGCTTCAGGTAATAGAAGAGTTGGCCTTTGTGCTGATTGAGATGCTGGATCATCATCAGCAGATGCATGCCCAAGATGGTCGGCGCGCCGGGAGCCCACGGAGCTTCGAGCTCTTTGTTGGCGATCTCGTTCTCGCCGGCCTGGTCTATCGCCCGGAGAGCCATGGCTTTATCTTCTGCGAGCAGCTTCCTGGCCTCCTCGACGCTCTCCACCGCGGGCAGCTTTTCGGCGGGCGGCACCATTTCCTCCGGAGGCAGGTCTTTCATGCTGATTCCTTCTGGCAGGCCCCAGTCGCCCGTGACGAATCCCTTGCATCCGAAGCCACACGCGTTGGTGATGTGTTTCAAGAGTTGGCCAACGGTCATCCAGTTGCTGCCGCTCTCCGGCTTCCACCCAAGGCTCCCCGGATCCACATCATCCAGCAGTTTCTCGGTGGCGTTGTAGGTCTTTTCCATCTCGCTCTTCAACAGTTGCGTCCAGTTCACCTTAATTCTCCTTTCAAGGGAATCTTGACGGCACGATGAGTGTATGACACCATGCGGCCCGGCGCAACCGTTCCGGCAATGTGGAGAATGAGTTTTTTTAGTTCCCGCCCGCCCTCGTATCCGCATCAGGGCGAAGTGCGCAAGGCGGTCTTTGCTACACTGCTACCAGACCGTTCCCCCGGTTTACCTGGAACCAAATTTCAACAATGATCTGCGGGAGAATTCATGCCAGTTGTTGAACTCGCGGGAGTGACCAAGGCCTACGAGAGCAAGGTTGCGGTCAGCAACCTGAGTCTATCCATCGAGGCGGGCCAGATGTTCGGCCTGCTGGGACCGAACGGGGCGGGCAAGACCAGCTCCATTCGCATGATGATGGGCATCACCATGCCGGACTCGGGCCGGATCAGCCTCTTCGGTAAATCCTTCGAACGCAAGAGCCTGGAGCGTGTGGGCTACCTGCCCGAGGAGCGCGGCCTCTATAAAAAGATGAAAGTCCTGGAGCAACTGGTCTTCTTCGGCCAGTTGCACGGGCTGACCGCTCACGAGGCCGAAAAACGCGCGAGCGCCTGGACCAGCCGCATGGAGATTGCCGATGCGCTGCCAAAGAAGACCGATGAACTTTCCAAGGGCATGCAACAGAAGATCCAGTTCATTGCCACGCTGATGCACGATCCTGTGCTG
The DNA here is from genome assembly GCA_052326045.1 of Occallatibacter sp. GTDB lineage: Bacteria > Acidobacteriota > Terriglobia > Terriglobales > Acidobacteriaceae > Telmatobacter. Next base: position 20,102 of record JBKQRH010000012.1, read on the forward strand.
ATCGTCATGGACGAGCCCTTCGCTGGCCTCGACCCGGTGAATACTACGCTGCTTCAGGACACGCTGCTGGAACTCAAGAACCAGGGCAAGGCGATTCTGTTTTCCACCCATCGCATGGATCAGGTGGAGAAGCTGTGCGACTCCATTTGCCTCATCGACAACGGCCAGGCCGTGCTGGCCGGCAATTTGCGCCAGATCAAGAGCCGCTATGAGCGCAACCATGTGATCGTCGAGTTTGAGGGAAGCCCGGATTTCCTGAACAGCGACCAGATCGCCGAGGCGAAAAACTTCTCCGGCCACGCCGAGATCAAGCTCAAGCCGCACGGCAACGCGCAAAAGCTACTCAACGAAGCCGCGGCCGTGGCGACGATTTATCGTTTCGAACTGGTCGAGCCTTCGCTCGAAGATATCTTCATCCAGACCGTGGGAGGCAAGGCCGATGCGTAACGTCCTTCTCATCGCCAAACGCGAATACCTGCAGCAGATTCGCGGGCGGGCCTTCAAGTTTTCCACGGTGCTTTTGCCGTTGGGCATTCTGGTGATGCTTGGCGCCATGTATTTCACCGGCCGCAACGCCGCAGCGGGCCAGCATGTGGCCATTGCCGCCGATAGCGCGCCACTGGCCGGCGAAATGCGCCGTCAGTTGCTCGAAGACAAGATCGCGAAGTTCACCGTGGACGTGGTGGCTCCAGCAACCCAGCAGGACCGGGACGCTCTTCTGAAACTCGTCCAGAGCAAGGCCATCGACGGGCTGCTCACCATCGAGAATTCCTCGACTGGATCGCCCACCGCCACCTACGCCTCGCCATCCGCCCTCGATTACGGAACTTCCGTCCGGCTGAAGTATGTCTTGAATCGTGCTTTGCTGCATGAGCGCCTGAACGCCAGGGGGTTGAAACCGGATGAAACCGATGCCTTGTTGAAGGAAGTCTCAGTCGAGAACCTCCATCTGAACAAGGAGGGCAAAGCAGCCAAGAGCACTGGAATGGCGGCGTTTTCCAAGGCCCTTACCATGGCTTTTCTGCTCACCATGCCCATCCTGCTCTACGGCATGGACATGGCCCGCTCGATCATCGAGGAGAAGAGCTCGCGCATCTTCGAGGTCATGCTGGCCGTCGTCCGTCCCGACGATCTGCTCACTGGCAAGCTGCTCGGCGTGGGCGCCGTGGGACTCACGCAAATTGCCATCTGGGTGATTGCGACAGCGCTGCTCACGGGTTCCGCGCTGGCCGCTCCCTTGCTCAGCGGCGATTTCGCTCTTCATTTCTCCTGGGAGGAGGGGCTTCTCTTTCCGGTGTACTATGTGCTGGGCTTCTTCCTCTTCAGTTCGCTCTTTTCCGGTTTGGCAGCCACCTGCGAGTCGGCGCAGGAGTTGCAGATGTTTATGCCGCTGGCTATAGTTCCCGTCTGGCTCAGCTTCGGCATCCTTCCCTACCTGCTCAACAATCCCAGTTCGGTCTGGGTCATTGCCCTATCGCTCTTCCCGCCTACCGCGCCTTTTGTTATGGTTCCGCGCATAGGTTTGGAAACGGTGCCGCTCTGGCAGATTGCGGCATCCATCGGGCTTATGATCCTGGGTATCTGGGGCACGCTCTGGTTTTCCTCGCGCCTCTACCGCGTGGGGATCCTCATGTATGGCAAGCGGGCCACGCTGCCTGAGCTCGTGCGCTGGCTGCGCTACTCCTGAGCGAAGGTCGCCGCGGCGACCGGAGTCGAAAGCCTGCCCTGAGCGAAGCCGAAGGGGATCTGCGTTTGGGTGATTCGCTAAAATTGAAAGAGTGACCTCCGAAGCCAGCTCCAGGTTCACCCTCGGCCAGCGCCTTGTGCTGGCCGTCGTTCCGCGCGTGGTGTGGGCGCTGGTGTGGATCACCGGCCTGACCTGGCGCTTTGAGGTGATTGCCGAGGAGGGCGTGATTCCCGTTCTTTTCGGCCAGAAGCCGGGGCCGGAGATTTACTGCTTCTGGCACCAGTGCGTGTTGCCCTGCACGGTCTACTTCCGCCGCACCCACGCAACCATTCTCATCAGCCAGAGCTTCGATGGCGAGCTGATCACGCGCATCCTCCAGTTGTTCGGTTTCCGTGCCGTGCGCGGTTCCAGTTCCCGCGGCGCGCGCGAGGGGCTGCTGGGGCTCGCGC
>JBKQRH010000013.1:0-65181 GCA_052326045.1 Occallatibacter sp.
GGTCATGTCTCTGATACCGGCATCATGTCGCGAAAGTCACTCGGTCATTGAGTGATGTAGGTGGGCTGTGTGATGTAAAGGAGAAACCATGTCTCAGCAGTTCAATCCCCCTTGCGGGCGGGCTCGCGCTCGCCGGCTGAGCGGGTACCTTGGGGTACTCGCGGTTCTACTACTAACGATTATTACGCCGGGCGCTTTCGCTCAGGTAACTCACGTCGCCAATCCTTACGCCGGCGCAACGGTGTACGCCAGCCCGGACTACACAACTGAAGTCGCCACCGCGGTTGCGACCGAACCTGCCGGCTCCGCGCTCGCGAATCAGATGACTGTAGTGGGAAAAACTCCGACATTCGTCTGGCTTGACCGCATCGCAGCCATTGCGGGCGGCTCGGTGAACAACGGCCGCCTTGGCCTCCAGGGACATATCACTGCCGCGCTTGCCCAGCAGAGCGGCTCCACGCCGATTGTTGTTCAGCTCGTCATTTACGATCTGCCCGACCGCGACTGCGCTGCGTTGGCTTCAAACGGCGAACTCAGCATTGCCGGCGGCGACACCCCTAGGGGCTACACCACGCCGCTGACGGGCACGGGCATTCAGGAGTATGAGAATGATTACATCACTCCCATCTACAACATCCTGGCTGCCTACAAGACCAACGCGAATATCCGCTTTGTGCTGGTGATCGAAGACGATTCGCTGCCCAATATCGTTACCAACACCGGCTATAGCTATTCGATCGCCAACTGCATCGCGGCCAACGGCGGCGCAAGCTATCCGACCTACTCGACGAGCGGCGTGTATGTGCAGGGAATTCAGTACGCGCTCAACCAATTCCATTCGCTCCCGAATGCATACAACTACCTCGACATCGGCCACCATGGATGGCTCGGATGGACTGAGGGCGCCGGCCTTGCCTTCCCCTTCTACGCCACTGTGGCAAAGGGAACGACGGCCGGCTTCGCCAGCATTGATGGAATTATCACCAATACCGCCAACTACGGCCCGACCAAAGAGCCGTACATGACCGCGACGGAATCGATCGGCGGCAACCCAGTCGATTCCGCGACCTTCTATTCCTACGACCCCGAAATCGATGAGCTAGACTACGCCCAGGAATTTTATACGGGCCTGACAGGCCAAGGTTTCCCCTCCACGCTCGGGTTCCTGATCGACACCTCGCGCAATGGCTGGGGCGGACCGCTTCGTCCGACCGGTCCAAGCACCAGCGCCGTGCTGAACACCTTCGTCAATGCAACCAAAATCGACGAGCGCGACGACATGGGCCAATGGTGCAACCAGGAGAATCAGGGAATCGGCGCTCTTCCGACGGTGAACCCTGGAGGTTTCGCCAATCTGCAAGCCTACGTCTGGGTCAAGCCTCCGGGAGAATCCGACGGCACTTATCCTGGAGCCGTATACAACGGCGTAACAGAAACGGGCGGCGATCCGAACTGCAATCCCACTAATACAAACCCGCTGGCCAACGGTATGGTGATCAACTCGATACCCAACGCGCCCCCGGCCGGCACCTTCTGGCTCACCGAGTTCCTTCAGGACGTACAGAACGCGTATCCCGCGCTTCCAACTTCAACGTCTCCCGGCTTCTCCGTATCTGCTACCGCAACGACTGTCATGCAGGGAACGAGCGTGGGGAGCAGCGTCACCATTGCCGCATTCAACGGCTTCGACAGCGCGGTTACTTTGACGGTCAGCGGCCTTCCGGCTGGAGTAACTGCCAGCTTCTCCCCCACCTCAGTCACCGGCTCCGGGGGCAGCACGCTAACATTTACAGCCACTACCACGGCCACTGTAGGCGCAGCCACTGTAACAGTAACCGGGACCAGCGGCTCTACTGTCGAAACGGCCAAAGTGACCCTCACCGTGACCGCGAGGCCAGAGTTTACCATTACGGTATCTCCCACGACGCTTTCGTTGCCGCCGAATACCAACCCCACAGTGACTCTCACAGTCACCTATGTTGGTAATCTCACGGGCAGCGTATCTCTCAGCGCCAGCGGCCTGCCCTCGGGCGTCCAGGCTAACTTCTCTCCCTCTTCGCTCAACGCCAGCGGCACCGTCACGGTGAATTTTACTTCGCAAGCCAGCACTCCGGCTGGAACATACAGCGTCTTGCTGACCGGAACCGACGGATCGCTTGTCAATTCCGCAACCCTCGCTCTCACCATTCCGGGAACCAGCTTCACGCTTGCGCCTTCAGTATCGCCATTGGCCATTACCCAGGGAAAGACCGCAACCGATACCATCACGGTGACGGACCTTAGCGGGTTTACTGGCAGCGTAACTCTTGCCGCATCCAACTTGCCTAGCGGAGTCACTGGCGCTTGGGGAACCAATCCGACCACCGGAAGCAGCTTGCTCACGCTGACGGCTACCAGCACGGCCACCACCGGCGCGTTTACGGTGACCATCACCGGAACCTCGGGCAGCACGACGGCGACCACCACCTTCACACTCGATGTCAGCTCCGCGTCCGGCTTCACGCTTGCGCCTTCGGCTGGCACTCTGTCAATCACACAGGGCAAGACCGCAACCGACACCATCACGGTAACGGACGTGGGCGGATTCACCGGCAGCGTCACTCTTGCGGCCACTGGCCTGCCTAGCGGCGTAACTGTTGCCTACGGCACCAACCCCACCACCTCCACCAGCGTGCTGACCTTCACAGCCACCAGCACAGCCACCGCCGGGCTGGCTACGGTCACCATCACCGGCACCTCCGGGAGCACGACCGCAAAGACCACCATAGCCCTCACCGTTGTCTCCTCGACGCCGAGCTTCACGCTGGCGCCTTCGACGAGCACTTTGTCGGTTACTCAGGGCAAGACCGCAACTGACACGATCACGGTAACAGACGTGAACGGATTCACGGGCAGCGTAACTCTTGCCGCCACCGGCCTGCCCGGCGGAGTCACTGTTGCCTACGGCACCAACCCGACTACCTCGACCAGCGTGCTGACGTTCACAGCCAGCGCCACAGCCACGGTTGGAACCTCCATGGTGACCATCACAGGAACCTCGGGCAGCACGACCGCGACCACCACCATTACACTCACCGTCAGTTCGGGTAGCGGCGGCGCATGCGAGGTCGACTATACGATTTCACCGCAAAACTCCAGCCAGTTCGGAGCGGCCATCACCATCAAGAATGGCGGAAGCACCACTCTCAGCGGCTGGTCGCTTACCTGGAGCTTTGCCAACGGCCAGACCATCAGCGGTTCCTGGAATGGAACCGTATCGCAGAGCGGCGCCAATGTCACGGTGAGCGAACAGTCCGGCCAAAGTTGGGAGAACATTCCGGCCGGCGGAAGCTACTCCGGATTCGGCTTCAACGGCACCTGGAACGGCACCACCAACGCGATACCCAAGGCCTTCTCGCTCAACGGAACGGCCTGCACCGTCAACTAGCAGCTACAGCAATGCTGTAGATGCCACAACAGGAACGCGTGCAAAGCGGGTCTTTTGATCCGCTTCGCACCGTGAAAGAAGGTTTCGCCGCGATAATGGTTGTTTTTCGAGGATACTGTCGAGCGCGGCAATTACGGCCACTCCACGGAAAGCGGTGCAAGCCCAATCGAGATCCGTAAGTGGAGGAACCATCGTGAATTCCGCATTCACTTCGTCGCGCCGATGGGGAGAAGCAGGCAGCTTGGCGGCGACACATCACGTGCTCGAATTGCGCACAAGAATAGCCATGTGTGCAGTTCGGCTTCACTCCCCCCACCTGTAGCCAACCAAGGAGAAAATTTAACATGAAATTGCGAATGATTTGCACAGCAGTATCGGCGATTCTGCTCGCGGCCGCCACGGCCAATGCGCAAACCGTGGACGACATCAATTTTGGAACAACCTACCAAACGATCCGTGGATTCGGCACCTCGACGGCCTGGCAGCCGGTACTGAACTCGACTCAGGCCAACAACCTGTTTGGCGTCGGCGCGGGCCAAGTCGGCTTCACCATCCTGCGGTCGCGCATCGATCCCAGTTCCACCACCGGCGGCTCCAACTGGGCTACCGAACGGTCCAATGCGCAACAGGCGCAGTCCATCAATTCACAGGTCATCGTCTTTGCCACGCCCTGGACACCGCCTGCGGTCTGGAAGACCAATAACAGCGTCGACGACGGTTCGCTGAATACCGCTGACTACGACAACTTCGCCAACTATCTGAATGCGTTCATCGCTTATGAGAAGGCTGGCGGCGTGAATCTCTATGCCATCTCCGTGCAAAACGAGCCGAACTTTCTTCCCAGCTACGAGTCCTGCGGGTACACCGGCGCGCAGATGGATGCCTGGGTTGCGCAGGAAGGCGGCAAGATCAACACCAAGCTGATGATGCCGGAGGCGGACAGCTTCAATACCGATATGTCCGATCCGACGCTGAACGATTCCAATGCGGTGGGCCACGTTTCGATCGTCGCCGGTCACACGTACGGAGTGGCGCCGTTCTACTACACCAATGCCAAAAACAAGGGCAAAGATGTGTGGATGACCGAAACCACCTATACGCCAGCGGCTGGATCCTCCGCCCAGCCGACCATCAGCGATGCCATCGCGGCTGCCGAGCTCTATCACCAGTCGATGGCGGTGGCGCAGTACAACGCCTATGTCTATTGGTGGACGCCACTGTTGTTGAACGGAAATAGCCCGAATTACTATGCCTATGCCCTGGGCCAGTACTCGAAGTTTGTGAGACCGGGCTACGTGATGACCGGAGCCAACAACAACCCCACCGGCGGCGTCTACGTCACGTCTTACAAGGGGAATAACAACTATGTGATTGTGGCCGTTAACGCCAATAGCGGCTCCTCAAGCATCGACTTTAACATCTCTGGCGCGACTCTGACCTCGGTTACGCCTTACCAGACCTCGGCTTCCAACCAGTTGGCGGAGCTCAGCGCAGTCAGCGTGTCAAACGACTCATTTACATATTCGTTGCCGGGGCAGAGCATCACAACCTTCGTTGGGACAGGTTCCACCGGCACACCCACCTTCACGCTTGCGCCTTCTGCTTCGACGCTCTCCGTGACGCAAGGCAGCAGCGCCACCGACACCATCACGGTGACGGACGAGAACGGATTTACCGGCAGCGTCACGTTTACTGCAAGCGGAATGCCCAGCGGCGTGACGGCTGCTTTCAGTCCAACCTCTTCCACCAGCTCCAGCGTGCTCACGCTGACGGCCAGCAGCACGGCTACTACCGGCGGGCCGGTCACAGTGACTGTCACCGGAACCTCTGGGAGCACGACGGCCACCACCACCATCGCTCTTACCGTCAAGGCCAAGGTGACGACGGGCTTTACTCTGTCTCCATCGGCATCCTCACTGACCGTCAAACAGGGCAGCAGCGGCACCAACACCATCACTGTGACGGACATCGGCGGATTCACCGGCAGCGTAGCGTTTACTGCAGCTGGTATGCCCAGTGGCGTGACGGCTGCGTTCAGCCCAACCTCCTCCACCAGCTCTAGCGCGCTCACGCTGACGGCTAGCAGCACGGCCACCACAGGCGCCTTCACCATCACCGTCACCGGAACCTCCGGCAGCACCACGGCCACCACCACCTTTACTCTCTCCGTCACCTCCGGCGGCGGCAGCGCATGCGAGGTCGACTATACGATCTCTCCGCAAAACTCCAGCCAGTTCGGCGCGGCCATCACCATCAAGAATGGCGGAAGCACTACTCTGAGCGGCTGGTCGCTTACCTGGAGCTTCGCCAACGGCCAGACCATCGCCAGCTCCTGGAACGGAACCGTATCGCAGAGCGGCGCCAACGTGACGGTGAGCGAACAGTCCGGCCAAAGCTGGGAGAACATTCCCGCCGGCGGAAGCTACTCCGGATTCGGCTTCAACGGCACCTGGAACGGAACCACCAACGCAATACCGACAAACTTTGCGCTCAACGGAACGGCCTGCACGATCAACTAGCAAGTTAGCGCAACATATCGTTGCCACAACAGGAGCGTTGCGGAGCGGGTCTCATAACCTGCTCCGCACGCAACCAAGTTTGATTCAACCCGAATTGAAATTCACACAGGGAGGATGATCGATGCATCATGCATTTGGAAAGTCGCACAAACAGGCACTCATCCGTCAGCGGATCGTGCATGGAGTATTTGTACTGACGGCTCTTGCGATGGCTCTCGTTTCTCCCAGCGCATGGGCTCAGGGCGTGGGTTACTGGCATACCAGCGGGAACAAGATCGTCGACGCGAACGGAGACACCGTGCGCATGGCGGGAATCAATTGGTACGGTTTCGAGACCCCAGACTACCTGGTTCACGGGCTATGGGCACAGGACTACCACACGGTATTGAACACCATCAAGAGCCTGGGCTACAACGTGATTCGCATCCCGTTCTCGAACCAGATGGTGGAGAGCGACCCGGTTCCCACTAACTACACTTCCTACGCCGATGGCGGTGTTGTCAACTCCCAGCTGGTTGGGCAGACGGCGCTCCAGGATCTAGACACGATTGTCGCGTATGCCGGTTCGATTGGCTTGCGCGTGATCCTCGACAACCACCGCTCCGAAGCCGGATCCAGCAACGAAGCCAGCGGCCTCTGGTATACCAGCGCGTATCCCCAGGCAAACTGGATCGCCGACTGGAAGACGTTGGCCACACGCTATAGCGCCAGCACATTCACCTTCAACGGCAATCCCACGGTGATTGGCATGGACCTGCGTAATGAGCCTCACCTGAGCGGAAGCGGCGCCACCACCGGTTCCTGCTGGACGGGGGACACTGCAACCAACGGTTGCCCAACCAGTCTCACCGCGCAAAACTGGCCTGTGGCGGCCGAAGCCGCGGGCAACGCCATCCTGGCCATCAATCCAAAACTCCTCATCTTTGTCGAAGGCAACGACTGCTACAGCGGTGTTTGCGGATGGCAAGGCGGGAATCTGATTGGCGTCGCGAATTATCCGGTCACGCTGAGCGTCGCCGACCAACTGGTCTACTCCGCGCACGACTACGGGCCGAACCTGTATCAGCAAGCCTGGTTCAACAACAGCACGACCCCCGCCAGCCTGGACGCCATCTGGAACAAGTATTGGGGATATATCAGCGCCGCCGGCACCGCCCCGGTTTGGTTGGGTGAATTCGGCACCGACAATACCAGCACCGACATCGAAAATTCAGCCGCGGGCAGCCAGGGACAGTGGTTCGAGAGCCTAGTTAGTTTCCTGCAGAACAACCCTTCGATCAACTGGACCTACTGGGCGTTGAACGGCGAAGACAGCTATGCGCTGCTGGACAGCAACTACGATGCGACGCCGGTCAGCTCCTTGAAGCAATCCGAACTGACCAGCATCCAGTTCCCCTTGAGTGGCGGGTCAACCACGCCGGGCTTCACGCTGGCTCCTTCGGCGAGCACTTTGTCCCTAACTCAGGGCAAGACCGCAACTGACACCATCACGGTGACGGACGTGGATGGATTCACCGGCAGCGTAACGCTTGCCGCCACCGGCCTGCCTAGCGGCGTAACGGTTGCCTACAGCACCAATCCCACCACCTCGACCAGCGTGCTGACATTCACGGCCAGCAATACAGCCACCGCCGGGCCGGCTACGGTCACCATCACCGGAACCTCTGGTAGCGTGACAGCAACCACCACCATAGCCTTTACCGTGAGCGCCTCATCCAGCTTTACGCTGGCGCCGTCGGCAGCCAACCTATCCGTGACTCAGGGAAAAACCGCAACCGACACCATCACAGTAACTGACGTAGGCGGATTCACCGGCAGCGTAACGCTGTCCGCGACCGGCCTGCCCAGCGGAGTCACTGTTGCCTACGGCACCAATCCCACTACCTCCACCAGCGTGCTGACGTTCACGGCCACCAGCACGGCCAGCACCGGCGCGGCCACGGTCACCATCACCGGAACCTCGGGCAGCACGAAGGCAACCACCACGATTACTCTCTCCGTCACCTCCTCTGGTAGCGGCAGCACATGCACCGTCGACTACGTGATCTCGCCGCAAAACTCCAGCCAGTTCGGAGCGGCCATCACCATCAAGAACGGATCGGCCGCGATCACCAGTTGGACGCTAACCTGGAGCTTTGCAAACGGCCAGAAAGTTTCACAGCTTTGGAACGGCATTGAAACCCAGAGCGGCGCCAACGTAACGGTGAAGAACGAGCCCTATAACGGCAGCATCGCCGCCGGCGGTACCCTCACCGGCATTGGATTCAACGGAACCTGGAACGGAACCACCAACGCGATACCCACGGCCTTCTCGATCAACGGAACGGCCTGCACCGTCAACTAGCCGTGCAGACTCGGCTGGGTGCCCATCCTTGCGACTTGTTTCTGTCGCAAGGGTGGGACGCCACGAAGCCCGCACAACAGGAACGCGAACGAAGCGGGTCCCTTGACCTGCTCCGCTCATCTCCCGTTTCTCCAAAGAAAAACTTATGGCCGGCGAAGTTTCCTTTAGCCGGCCAACCGCGAGCCTGATGACACAGATGGTCCGGCCGAAGCCGTTCCCCAGACGGCTAGCGGAGAAAAGTTCAGATCTCAGGCCGGTCGATCATCTGCCCAATTCGCAAGGTACGGCCCTTATACCGGCATCATGCAACGAAAAGCACTCAAGCATTGAGTGTTGTTAGCGGGGTTATGTGATGTAAAGGAGAAACCATGTTTCATGAGTTCAATCCCCCCTGTAGGCGGGCGCGCGCGCGCCGACTGAGCGGGTACCTTGCGGTACTCGCGGCTCTACTACTAACTCTTGTTGCGCCGAGCGCGTATGCCGCAAATGCGTGCAACGTTGTTTACACAATTTCACCGCAAAACTCCAGCCAGTTCGGAGCGACCATCACCATTGAAAATACGGGAACGACCGCCTGGACCAGTTGGTCGCTTACCTGGACCTTCGCCAACGGACAGACCATCGCCAATTCCTGGAACGGAACCGTATCGCAGAGCGGCGCCAACGTCACGGTGAGTGAACAGTCCGGCCAGACTTGGGAGAACATTCCTGCCGGCGGAAGCTACTCCGGATTCGGCTTCAACGGCACCTGGAACGGCACCACCAACGCGGTACCCACGTCGTTCGCCGTCAACGGAACGACCTGCGGCGCGACGGGGAGCTTCACGCTTAAGCCATCGGCGTTCACTCTGTCGATAGCACAGGGCGCCAGCGGCACCGGCACAATCACTATAACAGACGTGAGTCCGTTCACCGGCTCTGTAACTCTTGCCGCGACCGGCCTGCCAACCGGTGTAACTGCCGCGTTCGCCACCAACCCGGCTACCTCGACCAGCGTGCTGACGCTGACAGCCAGCGCCACGGCCACGGCGGGAACGTCTACGGTCACCATTACCGGGACCTCTCGCACATTGACCGCAACCACCACCATCGCGCTAACCGTCACGGCCAAGGTGGGTTTCACGCTGGCGCCCTCAGCGCCCGCTCTTTCAGTTGCGCAAGGCAAGACCGCAACCGACACCATTACGGTAACCGACGTGGGCGGATTCACCGGCAGCGTAACTCTGGCGGCAACGGGCCTGCCCAGCGGAGTTACTGTTGCGTACGGTACCAATCCCACCACCACGACCAGCGTGCTCACATTCACGGCTACTGCCGCAGCCACGGTGGGAACGTACACGGTGACCATCACCGGAACCTCCGGCACGCTGACCGCGACCACAACGATCACCCTCACGGTGACTACTGCCGGCTCCGGCTACGCTGCAACCGCGAAGGCGAACTTCCTCGCCATGTACGGCGACATGACGGCTGCAAACGGCTACTCAGCCCTCTGGGCATTCCCTATCACTCAGTCGAAACGATGATCATTGAAGCTCCCGACTACGGCCATGAGACAGTATCTGAGACTTACAGTTACTACCTCTGGCTGGAATCGATGTATGGCGCCGTCACCGGCACATGGACGCCTCTGCAGACGGCGTGGGACAGTTATCAGACCTACCAGATTCCGAGCGCGGCCGAACAGCCGACCAACAGCGGTTACAATCCCAGCTCTCCGGCTACCTACGCTCCGACTTGGGATACACCCGACGACTACCCCTCCACACTCACCTCTTCGGTACCGGTCGGCATCGATCCTCTGGTAACCGAGTTGGACACCACGTATGGCACCTGGAACATCTATGGCGCGCACTGGATCATCGACTCCTCTGACTGGTACGGCTACGGCATCAATGAGAACGGAACTGGCGCTCCGTCCTGTATCAACACGTATCAGCGTGGGCCTATGGAGTCGGTATGGTTGACGGTTCCGCAACCCTGCTGGGACAACTTCGTGTACGGCAATACCAGCAGCGGTTATCTGAGCCTGTTCACATCAGGGCCGTGGACGCAGCAGTGGAAGTATACGGATGCACCAGACGCCGACGCGCGCGCCATCCAGGCCCTGTATTGGGCACAGCAGTACTCCGGCGGAAACTCGACCGTTGCTTCGTTGCTCCCGTTGGGCGCCGAACTTGGCGACTATCTGCGCTACTCGTTCTTTGACAAGTACTTCAAGGAACAAGGATGCCAGAGCCTCTCTTGCGCGGTGGAAAACGGCACCAAGAACTCGTCGGCTTACCTGCTGTCCTGGTACTACGCATGGGGCGGCGCACTGCCGGCGGAAGGAAGCTGGGCTTGGCGCATTGGATCAAGCGACGTCCACTTCGGCTATCAGAACCCGTTGGCGGCCTATGCGCTGTCGATCGATACCGCTCTGACTCCCAAGTCACCCACCGCAAAGGCGGATTGGACCACCACTCTCTCGCGGATGATCCAATTTTACCGTTGGCTGCAGTCGTCGCAAGGCGCCATCGCGGGCGGCGCGACCAACAGTTGGGGTGGCGGCAGCAACAATGCAGAAACCGCTTGGGGCGGCCAGTACGCCGTTCCTCCCGCTGGCACCAGCACCTTCTACGGAATGTCCTACATCGCGGAGCCGTCTTATGACAATCCGCCTAGCAACCAGTGGTTCGGATTTCGGGCTTGGTCTATGGAGCGTGTTGCCGAGTACTACTACGTAACCGGCAATGCGGATGCCAAGATCGTCCTGGATCCCTGGATCGCCTGGGTCGAAGCCAATACCACGGCGACCTCGACTAGCTACTCAATTCCGTCGAGCATGACGTGGACTGGACAACCATCTCTCAATTGGAATGCGACAACTCAGGATTGGACAGTGGGTGACCTTGGGGTTACTTACAACACAGGGTTGTCCGTGACCATTACGGCCACCGGCCAGGATGTTGGAGTGACAGGTTCGCTCTGCAAGGCCCTGCTCTACTACAGCGCAGGCACTGCGAAATGGGCGACGGCGCAAGACATGCAGTCCTTCAATCTTGCCAAGCAGCTGCTGACCACTGTATGGGCGCTGGACCGCGACAGCATCGGCCTGTCGGCTTCTGAAACGGGCACCACCTACAATCAGATCACCACACCCATTTACATTCCCGCGGGTTGGACGGGAACCATGCCCAACGGCGATCCGATCAACTCCGACTCGACGTTCCTCAGCATCCGGACCAAATACGAGACGGATCCGGAATACCCCGTGGTCGCGAAGTATGCCGCTGGCATCGGGCCGGCTCCAGTATTCAAATTTCACCGCTTCTGGGCTCAGACGGACATTGCCACGGCCTATGCGGTGTACTACCTGTTGTTCCCGAACGACTAAGGGGAACGTTGGCTAGTTCGCTGGCCCGGATTACTCAACGGAATAGGTTCGCGGGTTTGCGATTGTAGTGGAAAAGGACCGTGGTTTCAGGCATCCATTCGTTACTGGAACGAAGTCAATGCCACGAAACCACGGCCATCTCAGGACAGAGTGGAACCAGGAAGTTCCGCCGTTTTGCCCTCGTCTTGGCGCCGTGTGGCGGCCGGGTTCTCGGCCGACTTGTGCTTCAGCAGCATGTCTTCCTGGCGGGAAACGATTTTGCTTGCTGCTTGAAGCTTCGAATTCGATGACCTTGTCTGACGCGTTTTTCACGCTGATCCGCGTCGCAGAATAGCGTTGCCAGATTCATCGCTGTAGTCGATCTTGTAACTGTCAAAGCACCACAGAACCGCAAGGGTCGACAGGGATCGGCACGCACCCGGTAAACAGTTCAATCAAAGGCAGTCATTTCCTCCAAGTTTCAACAGGATTCAATAAATCGTTTGACCTGTGTTGGAAGCAGAGGGTCGGGGGTTCAAATCCCTCCGCCCCAACCAGCATAAGCTATTGAAAATACAAGCGATATTTCACTTTTTCAGCGCGCATCTGCTTATTACCGTTACATCACTGTTGTCGAATTTATAGCTGGCCTGCCCAGGCAGCTTACGGCAAGCTACACGAGACAGCAAATAAGACGTTTATTATCTTTATCATGGCATGACGCCACGGGGCAGCCCAGAGACTCAGTTCGTCTCACGAGAAACAGTCGAAACGGTCACGGCGTGAGACAATCGATCACTGGATGAGATCTGCTTCCATTGGACCGAGGACCACAGTCCTCTCAAACACGCGATTGCTGATGATTCCTTTCTTGACGCCGGTGACGGGGATCCTCTTCTCTTCCCCGATCGTGTTTACATAAAGAGTCCGGCCATCGACAACCCTTGCGTAAACTCCCTCGGGAGCCTTGGGGCCCGGTTGAATGCCCGCAACCGTGTAGAGATAGTTCATCAGCGGACCGATTGCGGAAGGATTCGATTCCGTCGCCAGATAGATCGCATTTCCTTTGCCGAACTTGTTGATCGTGACAGCGGGAGAATGGTCTGCGGTATTCGTGAATCGCGCGACGACCGTGGCCGTAGACGGCTCAAGCACCTCATAGTGATGGACGCTGGTCTCGATCGAATCACCACCCAACTGGAAACTCAGTGCTGCCGGAATGTCGTAAAACGCGTTTGTCTTCAGTCCAAAGACATCGCTCAAGCGGCCGGGCAGCGGCATATCGAACCATTGCCCGTGCTCGTCAACTTTGGCCGAAAACGCGGTCATCAAAACGGCGCCGCCTCCACTTACGTAGTCCCGAAGGGCCTTCGCGCTTGCGGCATCCATCACGTAATCGGCCGGCACGATGACCAGCTTGTAGGGCGAAAGGCTGTCGTGTCCGATGTTGATGATCGCCGTGTCGATGTTGGCGCGGAAGAGGGGATCAAAGGCTCCTTGCACCTGCTCCGTATAGGAAGGCTTGAAGAATTGACGCGTCGTGCTGGAGGGACCGTTCGGGTCCGAATCAACGAAGGAATCGAAGGAATATGCGATGGCCACCTCCGGATGAGTGTAGCGTGGGAACCCGAAGTTTGAAAGCTGCTTGAATTCGGAAGCGATCCGCGCGAACTCGTCCACTTTCCAGGAAGGAGTGCCATCGTGGTCGACCAGCCCGAAGAGCGCCTGCTCCTCTCCTCCAATATGACTGTTGAACGTCCATGCGAGGATTCCTTGCGCGCCTATCATCAGTCCGAGATACGCATACATCCGGCTTCGGCCCGGCGTTCCATAGTAACCTCCGCCGCCCGCGGTAAATTCGTTGAACCAGATGGGTGTGGCCAGATCGCCTTTCGTCATCAGTGCGCCAAACGCACCACTGACCGGGTCACCCGGGTACAAGCCCTCGGCACCGAAAGACACGTAGGACTTGTACGTGGCGAGATAATCGAAGCCTCGCCTCCATGCGGTATCCCATAGATTGGAGATCGACGGAATCTCCGGCATATTGCGGCGGCGAACCACATCGAGTTCATCGAGCCGGGCCACCGAAACATCGGACCAATAACGGTGGAGATCCAGATAGCGCTCGGGCGGTCCAGGCCCGTCCGCGAGTGGCAAATCAACGTCCTCGAAGCTGTTCAACCGGCGTGACCATCGCTGTGTGGCCCAGGCCTGGTTGAGTTCTTCGATGGTTCCGTACTTTTTTTTGAGCCATGTGATGAACCGCTGCCGGTCGGCTTCTGAATACGACATGAAACCGTTTCCGATTTCGTTGTTGTAGCCGACAGCGATCACCGCTGGGTAATGGGCATAGCGTTTCGTCAGCGCGTCCGCTAAGATTCCCAATTCGCGCACGTAACCCGGATCGCTGATGTCGTCCATATAGCGCTCCGCGGGGGGAAGGCGCGTGCCGTTCTGGCTAATGATATCGACGTCCGGGTACGCACGATGCAGCCAGATGGGCGCCGGCGAGCCCGGAATATCCAGGATCACCCTGATCCCGCTGGCCTGCATCTTGTCCATCACCTTGTCGAACCACTCGAACTCAAATTTGCCTTGCGAGGGTTCAAACGAGTCCCACGACAGGTCTCCCATGCGCACGACGTTGAATCCCGCGTGCTTCATGATCGCAATGTCACGATCAATCTCCTCGGGTGTGCGATCGATGGGCTGATAACAAGTCCCCACGAAGAGCTGCCCAGGACCCGGCCAATTGGGATGTACGGAAATATTCTGAGCGGCAGAAAATGCGCTTAGCGCCAATCCGACAACCAGAGAAAGCGCAAGCCGCTTTACTGAGGCACCCGGGCATTGACGATAACGCGACAACCGAATCCGTTTTCTCACAAAGCCCTCCTGCGTGAAGAAGTGACTGAACGTTTGATGTTTCTTCAAGACTACCTAAAGCTGATCAACACCTCCATGGCGCGATGACCGCCAGGAAGGGATAGGTAGGCCGGTGTTGGATTAGTTGGCGGTTTCAGTAAAAGTGACTGAAGCGCCGCCCAGGGCGAACTGGTCCTGGGCCTTGACGGTCACCGTGCCTGCGGTGGACGGCAGGGTGAGGGTCACGGAGGCTATGCCCGACGAACTGGTTGTGGCAATCACGCTCGTACCCGACGTGGTTCCATTCGACAGAGTGCCGGCCGAGGTGGTGAACAGGATGCCGGCTCCCGTAGCGCTTCCGCCGGATTGGCCCGGCGCGAGGGTGACGGTGAGGGTATTCGAGAGGGCCGTGCCTGCCGTGCCGGTCTGGTCGTTGCCGCCGGTGACGGTGAGGGTGGCCGGCGTATTGCCCACAACGATCCAGCCGCCCTGTGTCTGAGTAGCCGTGCCGTCGGAGCCGGTCACGGTGAAGTGGCAGAAGCCGGGCGTGCTGACCGCGTTCACGGTGATGGTTGCGGTCTGGGTCGCGGTAATGGTGGAGTTGGTGAGCGCCAGAGAGCCGCTGCAGGCGGGGGCGCCCTGGTAAGCGTCGAAGACAGCCGATGAGAGTGTCACTGTGGCGCTGCCGCTGCTGATCGCCGGATGCAGGGTCGCGGCGCCCGAGGCAGGAATCATCAGGTCGTCGGGGTTGAGGTGCCACTCCGATGCGGGTGTGGAGGCTTCGCTTCCGTTGACCACCAGCAGAGTGATGCTGTAGGGAGCGAAGGTCTGCGTCGCACTCCAGGCTGCGGAACTGGAAGCCGAAATTGCGCTGGAAGCGGTCGAGGCCAGCGTGTAAGCCACGTAGCTGGACGCGCTGAATCCGGACAGATTGAATGTTACCTGCGCCGTGTTCTGGGAATCCTTGTTAAGGACCATGATGGTCATCGTCGTGCCGGTTGAGTTGAGCGAGGCGTAGCTGCTGAACAGATCAGAATTGCCGTTGTTGGCAGCAGAGATCGACAGCGGCTCGAACATATGATGTGCGCCGTCGTAGTTGGTGTACATCTTCCAGGCCAGGTATTCAGCAGTGCCTGGCGAGGGCCCGCCCCAGCGCGAGGCAAAGCTAAGTCCCTCGCGTCCAAAGACGCCTAAGGTGTCCGCGTCGGCTATCGCCGTGGAAAAGTCCGATCCGCTGTTCTGGGCCAGGCCAGCGCCCCACTCGGTATAGGACAGGGGCGTTCCGGGGTAGATGGCGTTGACCATGGCCTTGAAGCGCGGAATGTGGAAGGGGATGCCAGGATTTGGCTCCTCATTGGTCGTCCAGGTGTTGTCCGTATCCAGGTTCACAGTGGCCGGATCCCAGTAATACCCAGCGCACTTAACCGTAGCAGCCTGAAGCTGTGCGTTGGTGAAATTGGTGGTAGGGCCGCAGTCTGCATACGCATGAATATCGAAGACGTCAAGCGTGCGCGCGCCGTTGATCAGATCGAACCAGTAGATCTGATTCAGCCACCAGGGCAGGAAGTCAACGCCGCCGTGAGCGGCCTTGTCATTGCCGTTGGCGCCGTTCCAGTAGAACCACCAGCAGCAGAAGACCGGACCAAAGCGTACTGCTGCCGCATCCCACGTCTTGAGATTCGTCGCTTCTGCCTCATAGAGACTGGCGATCTCGTCGTAGCCCGTCGGGGCCGGGTGAACGTCGCGGTGTGTGCCATTCCAGATGTCGGGTTCGTTGTCCATGTCGTAGAAGTGGCAGGAGGTGATCGTCGAATACGGCACGGAGCACGTTCCGCTTCCGAAGGCGGTGGCCAGCGCCTTCGCCCAGGTTTCGCGGTCGATGCAGGTTGTCTCCGAGGTAGTTCCTGCCGGGCAGTTTTGTGCGCTGTCAACCAGCGGATAGTAGGCCGTGGTGACGGCGTTGGTGGTCACCGGTGTCTTGCAGTCGGTTTCAAGTCCGTCGCCGGCGTCGCTGTTGTAGGGATCGACGGAGCACTGCGATCCGAACTTCGCGACGGAAAAGCTCCAGTTGCGATTTGTGCTGTTCTCGGCTTCCCCGGCCACCCAGTCCATCATGGCCATCGTCGTCAGAGCATGGCTGCCGGCATTTTGGGTATTGGTAATAAGTTGGACCTGGTCGCCCGCGCCTCCGTAGTCTTCGAAGTAATAGTCTGCGGCGGAATTGCGGGTTTGCAACTGCCAATTGTAGTTCGACGCGTCATTGCCGCCCCATCGCGAAAAGGTGTAGCCCACGTCGGATATGTCCGAAATCGTCTGGTCATTATTCCCGTAAACGAACGGGCTGATCTGATGGCGATTGGCCAGAACGTCGATGTTGACCGTAACGGCCGTGACGCTGCCTGCGGTGACGGTGACCGAGGCGGTTCCCGAGGCGCTGTTGTAGGTTGCGGAGCTGCCGCTGTCCGGGGTGTACGTGGCGGTCAGCGTATAGCTGCCTGTTGCCAGCGAACCGGCCTGAATCGTGATCGTTGCCGAGCCGGAACTGAGCGTAGTGGCGGATGAAGTGTAGCTGCCGCCGGATAGAACCACCGAGCCAGTTGGCGTGCCACCCGATCCGGAGACCGCAATGGTGACTGAGAGCGATTGCGCCGTGGTAATACTGCTGGATGCCGGTGTCACGGTAACAGTGGGCGTAATCGCAGGCTGCGTGACGGTGATTGAGGCGGTTCCGGAAGCGCTGTAGTACGCCGCCGAGCTGCCGCTGTCCGGAGTGTACTTCGCGGTCAACGTATCGGAGCCTCCGGCGAGCGATCCTGCCGGAATGGTAATGGTTGCCGAGCCGGAGCTGAGCGTCGCGGCGGAGGAGGTATAGCTGCCGCTGGAAAGGACCACCGATCCGGTAGGCGTGCCATTGGCGCCGGAAACGGCGACCGTCACGCTGAGGCTCTGGGCAGAGCGAATGCTGCTGGATGCGGGGGTGACCGTGACCGTAGGCGTAACCGGACCCGATGATGAATTATTGCCGCCGCCGCCACAGCCGTTAGGCAGGAAAACAACGCAGATACATCCCATCAAAAACAGTAAAAGAGACTTCATATAGAGAATGCTCCTGGCTGTGCGGACCCTTCATGGTCACAGCGAATGGAATCAGCGGACTGCGTCATTTCCCGCCGTACCTGGCAAACGGACGGCTAGGAGGGGAGAGCAGCCGCGGGTAGATACACTCGGACGGCGCGCCCGAGCAGCATATGCCGCCCGGGCCGAGTGCCGGTTTGCAACAACTCACTGCACTGTGAGCGCGATCTGGAAGGTCGGTTGCGTGCAGGGAGCCAGCGTTGGGCTTCCAGTTGGAGGGTTACTCCCCGGAATAATACCGCAGGGCTGTGTTTGTCCCGTGTTCACAGAGCCGTTCGTGTTCAATGCATACGGGTCAGAGGAGGCAACCACGGTAATCGTGCTCGAGCCGGGCGGGGTGGAGAATTGAATCCCGTTGTTGCAGGCCATGAGTCCACTTGCCGAAACCGCAAGCAGAACCATCCCGATCAGCATGGTGACCGTACTCCAGGCTCCGCGCACCAACCGGCGCCGCGTCCAGAACAGGAACAACCCGGTGAGACCGCCCAGCCACCACAGCATTGAACTCTGCAACGGAGAGTTGGGTGGATTGTTCACCACAACCTGCAGGTTTGTTGTGGCAGGAGGATATGAAACGGTGGCTGTGTTGGCCATGACCGTAACCTGCCCAGGCGAAAACACGCAGATTGAGTTGGCCGGCAGCGAAGAAGCCAGGCATTGATAGCCTACGACGCCCTGCCAGCCGCCGTAACTGGTGTTGGTAAAGGTGATGGAGCTATTGTTGTTGTTGCTGCCGCTGCTGGTAAGGCTTGTACCGCTTGGAGTGATAACGACAGAACCGATTGCGGGGCCAACATTGAACGATGCGCTTGCCGATTTCGATCCGGTGAAGTCTATATCGCCGCTATAGGTAGCGACAACGGAGACCACATCATAACTGCTCGAAATTGGAGTGCTTGGCGTATAGGAGGTTGAGACCACGCCATTGTCCGCTGCTATAAGGGTGAGCGGTATTGTGACGGGGGTGCCACCGGATGCGTCAGTAAAGACAAGCGTGACGGTTCCTGTCAGACTGCCCGCGAAGGTCGAACTCACGGTTGCGGTGAAAGTGAGCGCCGTACCCGCCGGCTGGCTGGCTGGATTGTTATAGAGCGTCGTAAACGAAAGCGTAGTCGAAGTAGCGACCGTCTGCACCGTGGGGTTGAGCGCATTGGAAGAACTCTGCGAGTAAGCAATAAAAGCCGTTTTTGCTCCCAGGTAAGTCGCCGACAACGTATGACTGCCTCCAGAGAGACTCCCGCCAGCGATCGTATAGCTCGCCACGCCATTGCCGTATAACGCGACAGTTTGCTCGACGATGCCATCCACGAGGAATTGCACATTGCCAGAAGGCGTGCCGTTGGAAGAGTCCACTGAAGCTACTGAAGCTTGAAGCGTCACAGGCTGGTCATAGGAGATGGCGCCCGTTGGCGAGGTGATCGCCAATGTTGTCGTCGTCGCTGCCGTAATAAAGCCCGTACCGGTGAATGTAACCTGTTGACCGCTCGCGTTGGCGGCTGTGCTGCTCAGCGCGTAGGTCTCGGAATACGATGCAAGCGCGGCAGGCGTAAAGGTTGCTTCCAGGTTGCAACTTGATCCGGAGGCCACCGACGCGCCGCTGGCGCAGGCATTTGTCTCCGAGGAAAGAGCGGTGAAGTCAGCCGTATCTCCGGTAAGCGCATAGAAGGGGCTAGCGAGTGTCAACGCCTGGTTTCCGGAGTTCTCCAGGTAGTAGGCCAGAGATGAACTTGTTGAACCAGGATTCCAGAAACCGAACGACTGTGTGCCCTCAATGCGATTGACCGTGTAAGCAGCGGCGTTTACGTTGTCGCTTACATAGATATTGCCGATAGGGTCGATTGCGACGCCGTAGGGAGCCTTGACAATCGCTGTTCCGGTCAAATCGAGTTGGCCGACGACATTGATGGCCTGGGTGGGAGCCAAAGAACCAGAGATGTTGGGCACGCGCCAGATCTTTGCATTGCCCTGATCGACGATGAAGAGCGCGCCCGATGCGTCTACAGCCAAGCCCGATGGCGTGCTGTAACCCGAGGCCACTGTCACCTGCACGCCCTCGCTCAGCGGAGCGGTCACTTCGTAGACGTCGCCATTGCCCGCGTCGGCAACATAAACGTTCCCGGAAGCATCCACGGTGATCGCCGAGGGACTGCTCATGCCGGAGCCGAGGGTCTGCGCAAAAGAGACATTCCAACTGCCAACATAGGGCACGTAGACAACTCGCTTGTTGCCTGAATCGGCAATATAGAGATTGCCCAGGCTATCGACGGCGATTCCGGCAGGTTTCTTCAATGCGGAGCCGGCCAGGGTGGCGCTGGAGGAGATGACGGTGACCTGGGCGGAGGTGCTTAGCGCTCCATTGACCACCGGGATCTCAACGATCTGATTGTTGCCGGTATCGGCGACAAACAAGTTGCCTGCGCCATCAACAGCAACGCCGGTAGGACCGCTAAGGCCGCTGCCCAGCGCAACCGCCGCAGTCTTGCCGGCCGGGATTTCCAGCACTGCGTTTTGACTGGAGTCGGCAAAGAAGAGATTGCCTAGGTTGTCGATCGCCTCGCCAGTTGGCGCCGTGTAGCCGGTGCCGAAGGTAGAGACCACGCCAAGATCGACGGTAAGTCCGGCACCTGCACCGGTACCGGAGATGTCGGCCGTCGCCAGTACGTTGTCGCTGGCATCCGTGAGCACGACTGCTCCGTAGGCCACGCCGGGTGTGGCGGGCGCAAAGTTCAGATTCACGGTGCAGCTATTGCCTGGCGTGTAAGAAGTCGCTGAACAGCTTCCTGTTCCCGCGTTGGAGAAGATTCCCGCGCCGGTAACCAAGGAGTAGGCGGCCGGCGTCTCGTCCGCGTTGAAGACCACGTTCAGGGTGCCTGTTCCGTTGGCGCCCACGGCCGCCGATCCCAAATTCGCGCTGCCCTGCGTGACCTTATAGACCGACGAACCGCCGTTGGAGTAGTAGAGATTTCCAAACGCGTCGATGGCCACGGCGCTGGACAGAGTGAGGGGATAGGTGGTGCCCGAGCCTGCGGTAATGATGTACTGATCCGCCGGGTTCAACACCCCGCCTTCATTGGGAATCACATAGAGGATCGAGGACAAGTACAGCGGCGGCCACCAGCCGTTGATGGCATATTGCGCGCTCGTCCCCTGGTCGGCAACATAGAGGTTCCCCGCCGCGTCAAGGCTGACTCCCACCACGCTGGTGTATCCGCTTCCGAAGGCTACGGGAGTAGCGCTGTATACGCCTAGAGTTGAGCTTGTGCCCACAGTGGTCACCGGCAACTCATAGAGCCCGCCGCCGGAGGCGTAATAGATGTTATTGTTCGCATCGACGGTCATCGAAACGATGGGCGACGATAGCGAGGCAATCAACGTTGCGCCACTGCCCGAGTATGCATTCTCTTCGAGCAATTCGTTTGCAGACGTGCAGCAAGCGTTGTTCGTCGCAATGAAGATATTGCCGGAAGAGTCGGCAGCAACGGCGGAGGGTGTATACCACCAGCTGATCGCTCCCAGGTTTCCGATGCTGATCGTATACGCGCCACTGGCATTCAGAGCGCAATTGACAATCGGGATGCGGAGTTGATTGTATTCCCCATCGGCGATATAGATGTTGCTCTTCGACGCATCGATCCATATCTCACGGGTCGCCCAATTATCATTTTGTGCGGCGAATACGATTGTGGGCGCTCCTCCGCCAGCGGGGATTTCGGTGATCTGGCCGCCATTTTCTGTGTTTCCGGATGAGATACCCGAGGCAAGCGCATAGATGTTACCACAGGCATCGAGAACGACGCCCGCTTCTTGAGCAGCTTGACCATCAGCATAGGTTAATCCTGTCGCCGCTGTGGATTCGCTGGAAACCACCACTTGATGCGCATTGGCGGCAGCGTGCCCCGTTCCAGTCAAGACGATCCCAATCAAGCCCAGAATGAGCATCGTCAGCCACGCGTTCCGCCGGGTCCAACCGTTCATCCAATCATTGCTCGACATTTCAAGCCTCCAAAAATACTGCGGTTTGCCGCATGTTACTTAGTTCCTTGTTCCGGCTTCCGGATTCTTCTTCGCCGTTGCCGCCATCGCGCCTTCATGAAGTACGCGGGAGGGGAGCCGAAGGGCCGCCCCTCCCTGGTGCTTAGAAGTTGTACTTCAAGGCAAACTCAACATAGCGCAAGCCGAACTTATACGGCGTGTATCCGAAACCTGGATTGTTCATATACAGGCTGGAAAATGCAGCCTGTTGCGAGTAAAGGCACCCTGCGCCGGTTGTTGTGTTGCATGCGGGGTCCGCAAAGGTCAGGTTCAACGCCTGGGTATTGCCGATGAAAGACGAGAGGGGGTGGTTAAGGAAGTTGAAGGCCGACATGCGGAACTGAAGGTTTTCCCGGTCGTTTAACGGAATGTCCTTATAGAGCGAGAGATCGGAGTCGAAGTAGGCAGGTCCACGCACGTCGGGAAGATTCCACCACCCCTGCGTTCCCAGTGCCGGAAGGGCGAAGCAGTTTCCATTGACATACTGTTTCGACACTTGGTTTCCGGTCAGAAGTTTCGAATGAAGGTTGGCCCGCGGATCGCAGGTTACCGTCGGTTGCAGGTTGTAGTCCGAACTGCCCAGCCATTGAGACGCGCCAATGGGAATGCCGATCGTGGTCAGCGAAGGGGCTGTGCCCGTGACGTAACCTGCGGATGCGGAGAAGCCGAAGTTCGTCCCGCTGGTGATGGCGAAGTCCGGGCCGCTCGTCAGTCTCGTGATGCCCGAAAGCTCCCAGGTGTTCAACAGCCAGCCCAACTCGCGGTTGCCCTTGAACTTCTTGCCCTCCTGGTAGGAGAAGGAAAAGTTGAAGACTTGCGGGCGGTCGTAGGAGACAATGCCGTAATCGTGTTGTGGATTCAGCGGATCCCCAGTGCCGCCCGTATCCCAGTTGCCGCGAACCGCCATGGCCTTGGACCACGTGTAGTTGATTCCCAGGACGAGAGAACCGCTCTGCTTGTTCAGGGAGACTTGCATGGCGTTGTAATTTGCCCAGTTGGTGTGCTCGGGAACGTTTACCTGCTGATAATTGGGATACGGACGATAGTCGTTCGCGATGCTGCTGGTGATGTTCGAAGTAGGGTTGGTTTGCCCGGTAAGAGGGTCGGGACCGAAGAAAGCGCCCAGGGGTATCACGTTATGGTTCTGCAGACTGGCCATCGTGGCAAGATTCGTGCTCTGGTTTCCGACATAGGCAATTTCAAACACGGCGCCGTAAGGCAATTGCTGATCAAGCGTGAAATTGTAGTTGTAGGTAACCGGCTGCTCGTTGTCCTTCGGATCATCCGCGGTGATGCTTCCGACCGCTCCCGTTGTCGTGAATTTCTGAGGGCTGGTCACAAACGCCGGACTCCCGGTATAGAATCCGCAGGTGAGAACCTGCGAGCCTGTAGGCGTGGTGCCGATGGGGGCCGAGTTGAACAGTTGGTCCAGCGTGCAACTGTTCTGGAAGCTGGTGGCTATGGTGTAATGGATCAGATTTTGGGCCGTCCCCACCGCTCCGCCGGTCACATTGGCCGAGTCGCGCGACCGGTAGACACCGAAGCCGCCACGGAAAACGCTTTTTCCATTTCCATAGAGGTCGTAAGCGAGGCCAACACGCGGCTGGTAGAAGAGAGCGCGGGTTCCCACACCGGCAACGGGAATGCTGGAGTCCAACTGATGCCACTTGATGCCTGGCCACGTCCTGGCGTCCTGAGTCATATTCGCATCCCACACGCCGGGCTGAATCGGATTGTACTCGGTGGGATCCCAGACCGCAGCGCCGATGCCGTGGGTATCGGACCACGGGGGAAGATGAGAGAGCCGGATGCCGAAGGTGAGCGTCAGCTTTGAATTCACCTTCCACTCATCTGTTGCGTAAAACTCAAGGGTGTCGAAGTGCATAGTGCCGGCGGGATCGGAGGAGTCCTGCGTGTAACCGCCGGTGCAGCCGGCCAGAAAGTTGGCGGTGGTGTTTCCAAGGCCCGTAGTTGGCGGCGTAACCAGCGTACCTGTCGAAGTTGTGGAAGGCGTGGTTTGATTGGGGATGCACCCTTCGTAGCGATCGAAGAGAATATTGCCGTTCGCCTGGCTTCCGAGCACTACATTGCCGTTCCTCATCTGCTCCGCGTAAACGCCGGCCTTGATGGCGTGCGTGCGGTAGATTTTGGTGAAATTGTCGCCTACACTCCATGACGCTTTCCGCAAATATTCGCTGCTTGCAGGCACATACCCGAAGGAAAAGTTGGGGACGCCGATATTCTCCCAGGAGTAAATCCGCGGCAACTGGTTAATACCGTTCTTCAGGGCTCCGCCCTCGTATCCGGCTGCCGCCCACGGCGTTCCGGTATCCAATGCCAATGAACGATTCGCGAATTGCTGCGGTTCATTGAAATACAGTCCCGCGGCAACAATCTCGTTGGTCATGGTGCTGCTTATGATCTTTGTAAGGTTGAGAGATGCGTAGTCCGAGTACGTATACGAATCGAGCGGCGTGGGGTAGGGGATGGTATCGGGGGGATTATAGTAAATGTTGTTCAGCGGTTGTTCGGTGTTCACCTTCTCCCAGTTATAAGTCCCATATAACTTGAGGCTGTCCGAGAAGTTCTCATCCACGCGGCCGTGAAACTGGTAGCCGTTATAGGTCGCCATGACGTTCTCGGCCCAGTTGTAGCCATCCGACGCGTAGCCGTTTGCGGGTTGGGGAACGCGGTTGATTGCCGGATAGTATTTGGTGAAGGCGGCCGTTGCAGGATTGATGCTGTTCAGTTGCCCTGAAGCGGGAATCTTGTTCCCATTCTGATCGATCCCACCCGCGGGCGAGAAGCAATCGCCCCCGATGTTTGAATAGGCGGGCGTCTGGCTCCAGTCCTGGGGGCAACCCGCGGCCAGGTCGGTGGCGGACACATTGAAGGCGCTGGCGAGCGAGGCTTCGGAAAAGTCCCCGCTCAACATGGCCGGGGTCGGAATGAATCCGTACATCGGCCCCCCGAATGTTCCGTTTGCATTATTCTTTTGGCCGTAATACTCATACCCCACCCAGAAGGTGAGGCGTTTGCTGTCATTGAAGTGGGTGCCGGGGATTTTGACCGGCCCGCCCAGTGTGCCTCCGGGATAGAAATACCTCATTGGAGCCTTGGCGACTACGGGGGTTTGGTTGTTCGACAGCCAGTCGTTGGAGTTGAAGATGTGATTCCGGACGTAGCCGTAAAGAGAACCGTGATACTCAGCCCCGCCCGACTTGCCCACCGCGGAAATGACGATCGGCCCCTTGGCCTCATCGGCGCCGAAGTCCGAGGTTTGCACCTTGACTTCCTGCACCTGGTCCATGTTGATGTTGGCGGTTGTCGCTCCCATATCGCCGGGATCGATCACCTGGGCTCCATCGGCGGAGATGTTGACAAGCCCTGACTGCGGGGCCGCGCCGTTGGCTCCGTAACTGCCAAGATTCGCCGATCCAAAACTGGTGGTGTTGTAGTCGGCGCCCGTGTTGTTCAGGCCTGTGCCCGCGTTGAGGGTAAAGCCGGGCAGCATGCTCACCAATTCCAGGGCATCGCGGCCGGTGGTGGAAAGACGGGCGATATCGGCGGAGGTGATCAGTGTGCTGTGTTCGCCGGAGTTGAGGGTTACGCCCGCTTTCTCAGCCGTAACCACCACCGATACCACAACCTGGCCGATCTTCAGCTTAATTTTTGGCACGGTCAGGCTGTCGCCAGGATGGACCTCAATGCCCGTCACCTTCCAGGACTCGAAGCCGGTCATGGTCACCTGGATGCTGTAGGTGGCGCCCGGTTGCACGGCAAGAAAGTTGAAGAAACCCTCGCCATTGCTGGTGGTGTTACGGGTCGCCTTGCTGGCTTCGTTGATGAGCGTGACCTTGGCGCCGGGAATCACCGCGTTAGAGGCATCGCGAACAGTGCCGGAGACGGATGAGGTTGTCTGCGCGTGGGCCGCGGCTACCAGGAAGAGCAGGGCCGCAACCCCGAGTACCCAGTACGGAAACGTTTTCAGCGATCGCATCGACGATGCACAAAAAGACAGGTTCGTAGATATTGACAAGATGTGCCTCCAAATCTGTGGTGCCCGGTTGCCCGGTTCCTCCAATAAATCATTGGCTTACCCGCAGGCTTTGGAAAATTCCCGCCTCGGGTTCCGTATGTGCATTGCTATCCTTTGCCGCTCACTCCGTCCTCCGGTGGCTGCAAGCCGGTTCACCGCAGCAGCGCTACAACCGGCATCTAGCGCAACCCAAGAGCACAACTTCGCACGTGCCGGCGACATCTTCCGCCGGTGCTTGTTGATCGTGAGTCATGTGCGCAGACTGAAACGTTGCGCCTGCGCAAATCGAACCTCCGAGCAATCCCCAGTACCCTGATTCCGGACGCCTCGACCTGGACTTGCGTTCGCTCGGCAAGCGAAAATTTGAAGTCACGAGCAGGGTTAAGCCCTGCTGCAACGGAGGTCAAGGTTAAACCTGAACATTCGTGTACAGGCACGTACACCG
This sequence comes from Occallatibacter sp., assembly GCA_052326045.1. Taxonomy (GTDB): domain Bacteria; phylum Acidobacteriota; class Terriglobia; order Terriglobales; family Acidobacteriaceae; genus Telmatobacter. The sequence continues at coordinate 26,165 of JBKQRH010000013.1, forward strand.
AACCGTTACACGGTGTGTATATTTATGAAACTTAATGGGATAGACCAAATTCACGGGATGGCTCCGCGGCGCTGTTGCAATTGCGTACTTGGGACAGCTATGATCACACCACACAGGAGATGGTCGGTGTCTAACACCACCCAGGCCGTATCGAATCGCCCTCCATCCGCCTCGATGGAGGACGAGCGCCGGGAACTGGAGGTTGTATCCGCGGCGTTAGCGAATTCTACCCGGCTGTTTCGGCTAATCACCTATATCGGGGAAAAGCATTTCCAGGGTGAAACGGACAAGCTGCACGAGTACGGCATCGCAACCGAAGTCTTCGGACGCTCAAAGGACACATTCAATGCAGGCGAGGACGCGATTGTGCGGGTAGAAGCCCACCGCCTGCGAAAACGACTGAAGGAGTATTACGCGGGCGATGGGAAAGATCACCCAATCCATCTGTCGATTCCACCGGGAACCTACGTCCCTGTTTTCACGCGCCAGTCTTCTGGCGCAGCAAAGCTCGAGAGCGAAACAGTCCTCGCACAGCCGGACACACGGCCTTGGTATTATTCTTGGCATTATGTAGTCGCGATCGCGGCATTCGCCTTGACGATTCTCGGCGGATACCTGTTCTTCCGGGCTTACGGCGCAAAGAAAGACAACGTTGGCACCGCGGCTTCCAATGCACAGCAAGCCGCTCCCTCGAACGCCGCACCCTACGCACAGGTACCCCTGCGAATTCTCGCTGGCTACGACGGAAAGCCGCGGATCGACAGCGCCGGAAACGTCTGGCAGCCCGACCAGTATGTTTCTTTTGGCGGGAGGTGGGAACGTCTGGACAGCGTCGTAGCGCGAACGAGCAATCCGATGTTGTTCGAGCATTGGCGCAACGGAGGCTTCTACTACGACATTCCACTGCGGCCTGGCGTATACGAACTACACCTCTACTTCTTCTCCGTAGAGCCGGACTCCAGAGGCCCGTCCTCATTTTCCGTCTCGCTAAACGGGCAACCGCTCCTGCCCGGCTTCGATGTCAACATAGATGCCCAGGGGCCGAACATCGCCGACGAGCGCGTCTTCCGCGACATCAGCCCAGGAAGTGACGGATTCCTGCGCCTTGGCTTTACCGCCGAGCGCGCCTTGGCGACGCTGAGTGCGATTGAGATTCTGCCCGGGACACCCAACCTGCAGCTTCCCATCCGCCTGGTTACGCAGCCGATTTCCTATACTGACCACAGCGGCCAGTTCTGGCGTCCTGACGACTACTACATGGACGGATACACTGAGACGAAGCGAACGAAAATCGCGGGGACACCCGATCCCGACCTTTTCGCAGCGGAGCGGTATGGGCACTTCACATACGCCATTCCGGTTGACACGCGTGATCGCTACACCCTGATCCTTCACTTTGCCGAGTTTTACTTCGGGCCCAGCGCGTCGGGAATCGGAGGCGTGGGAAGCCGCGTGTTTCGCGTCCTGTGCAACGGAAACACTCTACTCGATGACTTCGACATCTACAAGGAAGCGGGCGGTCTTCATGCCCTGACAAAAACCTTTTACCACCTGAGACCCACAGGGCAAGGCAAGCTCAACATTACCTTTGAGCCGATTGTGAACAACGCCACGGTCTCGGGTATCGAAGTCCTCGACGAATCGCAATAAGTCGCGATCCTGAAGCGGCAGCGCGCACCTATTTCCCCGGGATGAGCAAGATACTTTCGGAGGTTGCCGGAACCGTTACCGCGGAATTGTTTCCCAGGCCGTCAAGTTTGGCCGGCGTTGGGCCGGAAGCCGGCCAGGGGCTCTGCAAGCTGAAGTTGGCGCGTCGTTAAGGTTTTCGTGGACCAGTGATAGAGATCCGCGCCCGGAACGATCGCAAGCCGGGGCACGGGTTTGATCCGCATCTCAAGAGCAAATCGGCCCCGGTCCGGCGGACGAATTGAACTCGCACGCTCCGCAAACGCGCATTGAAGACTACCGATAATCTCGCATTCAAGCGCATGAACTGCCAGTGCAATTCCATCTTTGGTATGCTTTTCAGTTAGCCCGACGGCCGATTCCGGCGGGCTTTCGAGAGGAACGGTGCCAATCATGATTCACAACCAGAGGAGACAATTGAGTGAACGGTCGGGGAAGCGCTACTGGAGCTTTCCTGCGCGGTTAAGCATTCTCTGCATGCTGCTCAATATTTCGGCATTCGGACAAAACCGCGCGAATGTATCCATTGATCTCGGCAAGGCCGTGAACCCCCTTACCGACACGTCCCTTGGAGTTCCCGCGCCCACCTCCGATGGCAACTCCTTCAACCCGGCTGGGGCGCCCTACCTGCACGCGGCAGGCATTTCCGCGGTGCGTTATCCGGGCAATCACGGAGTGGCGGATCTCTATCACTGGTCCACCAAGACCACGACACGGTATAAGGGCGCAGAGGCGGGCTACTTTGCCCCGGAGAGCAACTTCGGCAGCTTTGCGCTGTTTGCCGAGAAGCTCGGCCAGGCCGTGATTATCGTCAATTACGGAGCGAACTCAGACGGGACCGGGGGCGGAGAGCCGGCCGAGGCGGCGGCATGGGTGGCCTACGCCAATGGAGATGCGGCCGACACACACGCCCTGGGCAAAGACTCGACCGGCGAGGATTGGCATACGGTCGGCTATTGGGCCTCGCTGCGCGGCCAGGCTCCGCTGGCCAGCGACGATGGCCTTAACTTCCTCCGCATACAGCATCCAAAGCCCTTCGGTTTCAAGCTCTGGCAGATCGGCGACGAGGTTTATAACAACGGCTACTACGGTGGAGACCACACCGGCAATCCCGATCTCCATGCCGCCGCACCAACCGGCCCCAAGGATTTTGGCAAGCTGAAGAACGACCCCAAACTCTCTCCATCGTCCTATGTCGGGAATCTGAAGACATTCGCCCAGGCCATGAAGGCGGTAGATCCCTCCATCCAAATTGGCGCCGCGTTCACCACCCCTCCGGATCCCAGCCTCAGAACAAAAACCTATTGGGACTCCACCGGCGAACACGCGGACCCTACAGCGTGGGCGGCAGCAATGTGGGGGATTGAGTGGAACAAGCAGGTCTTGACGGGCGCCTGCCAGAGCCTGGACTTTATCACCCTCGAATGGACCTCGGGCCCGCTGCTTCCACCCGACTGGAAGACCTTGGATGAAGCCGGCCTGCTCACCAATACGAAGTCCAACTTCTCCAACATCATCGGCTCCATGCTTGACGACTACGGCAAGTATTGCCCCCAGGATCATCATCCCAAGCTAGCCTTTGCGCCGGCAGGAATCGCAACCTGGGTGAAGGTCGAGCATCCGGAGGTCAGGGCGCTATGGATCGCTGACACCTACGCGATGCTGATCGAATCCGGTACGGTGAACATTGGCTGGAGCGAGATGTATGGCGATACCATGCTGTCTGCGGACCGCAAGAAATTCGGTTCCGCCTTCTACGGCTTGCAGATGCTCCACATCGTGGCGCACACCCCCGGCGACGCGCTGCTCGATGTCAGCTCCAGCAATGGAATGGTCGGCGCTCACGCCACCTATCGCCGCGACGGCTACATCGGGCTCATGCTGGTCAACAAGGACCCGAAGGCGCCTGTGGAGGTGAAGGTAATATTCAAAAACGGATCCGTCGGCGCATCCGGGAAGCGCTTCGATTATGGCAGCACGCAATTCAGCGCGGGGGCCCCGCTGGCGCCGGCTCCGTTTACAGCAACGGGCAATGAGTTCACCGTCACGGTTCCGCCATACACGGTGACGGATATTGTGCTGCCTAGGCAGAACTGACGAATTTGTCTATTTCGTCACCGCACCCGGCTCCGCTGACATTGCAGGAACGGTGGCCTCAGCCTCTTGGCTGGGCGGCAACGGCAACGCTACTTCCAACGAACCGGCCTGATGGTTCCCTGGGTCAAGAATCGCAAGCCGCAGGCTCGCCGCCTCCACCGGCAACTCGACGCGCAGGTTGTGGAACATTCCGTTCTGAATAGCCTGCGCGTAGACCGCGGGCGGCATCGCTGCTTCCAGTTTCTGGGTTGTTCCGCCCAGCTTTTGCCCATCCGCCGCATACGCGTAGACGGCGATCTCCAGTGCCGCATGGCGCCGCCCATCGGGCATTGCGGTCAGTTGCAGTTGTTGGGCCAGGATCGCCAGGCGAATGTGGTACGGCTGCACCATGCCGGAGAGGTGCTGCGGCTTCCTGGATTTCCTAGTCCCGTTGATGGCCGCCTTGACCGCCAGTGGCGAGTCTGGAGCCGCCATCGCCGGCGCTCCGTCCGGATCGATCTGCGCCTTAAACAGCAAACCCTGCGCCTCCGGCCCTCCATGCACCATGGCCGCCGCCAGGCTGTTGTTCTGGACCGCATCGGGCGTCACCGTCGCCGGGTCCACTGCGTAGTACGCGCTGCGATAGGCCAGGTTGCAGCCCGGTTTATCCAGAGCCACATGAATCGCGCGCAGCCCACCGTCAAAGTTCAGATTGGAGGGCGCGTAGACCAGCGTGTAGTAGGCTGCGCCGTCGTTGACCGCCTGGCCGGCGGCCGCGGCAATCCCATTGCTATTCACAAATGCGTGTCCGCCAGTCGCCTCGGCAATCTCCATCATCGTGGCATGCGCGCCGTTGAGCGATTGCATGAAATCGCTATGGCTTTGCACTGCCGCCGGAGCGCTGCCGGGCGCGGCCGGCATCCCCGGCGTACCCGTAATTCCTCTTGGATTCGCCGTCAACGGTGACCCGCCTGCCGCAGCCGCTGACAATCCCGGATCGACCGCCAGCCCACGCACATCGATCGGATACACCGCCGTCTGGCTGACCGCCAGCGCCGTGGCCACCTTGCGCATCTGTTCCCCCAGCACCGTCATGTCGCCGATTCCTTGGCTGAACCCGGACGCCGACGCCTCCGAACCGGCCGCCATGGCCGGGGACGAAATCAGGTTTGCCGAGGTCACCACCGGCCCCGGCCCTGGACTCGGGCTGCCTGTTGAAGACTCGACGAACATCGCCCCCTCTTCCACATTCCGCGCGTCGGGCAGAACCAGCATGTTAAAGGATTCAGAAAACCACAGCAGGTTCTTGCGGCCCTCCAAGGTGGTCAGGAATCGTCCCATGTCCAGAAATGCATCCAGCGTGGTTTGAGCTTTCAGCACCTGTTCGCTGGCCGAGGTCATGCGCGGCCCCGCCGCCTTCGAGCGCATTGCGGCCAACAGCCTACTCGTATCCGTGGTAAAGCCCTGCAACAAGCTCAGGTTGTCGCCCAGCGCAAAGATCGCCACCTCCATCGAGGCCGGCTTCCGCTCCAGAAAATGCACGATCTGTTCGTGGGCATACGCCTGATCCGTAACCGGCGTATTCAGGTAGTCCAGCAGCAGCACCACCGGCGGTCCGCTGGCTGGCGTCTGCTCCAGGTTCACAAAAGTATGGCTAGGCAACTGGGGCGGGGCAGGCGGCAACAGGCTGCGGTCTTCCTCCGGGGTGTGAACCTCAAAGGCGCGCACCGATTGCGGCTTCCGGTCCTCGAACACCGTGAAATCCTGCTCCGTCAGGCCTGGAACAGGCTTCCCATCCGGCCCCGTCACCACCACATCCACCACCACACGCCGCGTGGTGGTGCGGATCACCACCGCCGGTTCCTCGTCCTCCTGTGTCCCCGGTTGCACCGTGAACGATTGCGGCCCCTCATCCTGTTGAGCGGCGGCAACAACTGGTTCTTTCGCAGGTTGCGCGGGTTCGGGCTTCGCCGGCCCGGTCGTGGCTGGAGCCGGACTCTGCTGGGCCATCGCACCGGCCCCCGCCAACGCACAGACTCCCAGCACAAGAATCAAATGCAAGCGGAAACCAACCAGCAACTTCATCAGCACCTTCCGCGGTAAAAATTCTGCCACGCTTGCCTTCCCAGGCAGCCTTTCTCATCATCATACGACCAGATGAGCAGAAGACGGTCAGGGCTCAAGGTTCTGGCCGTGCCTCGCCAAAATTCCATCCGGATGTGACAAGGGCCTGATTCGTAAACCTGGAGGAAGTTTTGTAAGGGATTTTCGACTCGGAAGAGGGTATTCAGTGATTACGGATCGTCATGAGGACAGCATCGAGTGGACAGTGAAAGGTCGGGTGGTACACCTCTCCTGCAGTTCATCTTCAACTTTCACGTGAGTTGTTCGCACCAGCAGATCAGGCAACTAGATCATAGCGATGATGCAAGTCGCCAAGCTTCGGCATCGTGATAATCCTGTTACCAACACCGGGGTTGCTCACAGCTTCACGACAGGCAGGCGTTCCCTTCGCCAAAGCAAGATGAGTCCGGTCCTCGCGATAGTACCGAACATATTCATTCATCAGGCGTTTCAGATGCTGCTCATTGAGAACGATCACGTGGTCGAGCAGATCGGCAGGTGGCCCATGTCTGATCAGTAACAAATAAGGGTGCTCCAGGTCTCGCATTTGAGACCTGGGAGTGTAGGATGCTGGGATAACGAAGGGGCTTGTTCGTTATCAGCAATGCGGCTGTTTTCACTTCCTTACTTTCAGTTGTCATCGCCAGCTTCCGCACCTTGGGACGGCAGCGTTCCCATCTCGGGCGCATCATTGCTGATCGAGGCTATGACTCCGATGCTCTGCGAATGAGGCTGAAACGCCGGGGCACGGAGTTGATCGTCCCCTACCGCAAGAAGGTGCGAAATCGACGATTCGAGGACCAACGCAAAGCTGCGCCGATACCGTAAACACTGGAAAATCGAACCGACCAACGCCTGGCGGCAAAACTTCCGCCGTGTTCAGGCACGCTACGACCGCATTCTGACCGTCCTTCAGGGATTCTTCCACTTCGCCTGCCTCCTCATCACCTTGAAGCGTTTATGCAACTAGCTCTGGGCGTTGGGAGTGCAAATCCCTTTTTCGGCACCAACGATCCAGGTTCTACAGCCCGGGATCGGATCGATCGATACAATCCGCGTCTCACCCTGCTCCACCGATTCTCCTTGAGTTCGTAACGTCCACGCTCCAGCAGCCGGTGCGCTACGATTGCTGCATGGGCGCTCTGCTCGATATTCGCTGCTTGCAGATTCGCTTTGGAGCCGCGGAGGCCGTGCGCGGCGTCAGCCTGCAAATCGATGAGGGTGAGGTGCTGGGGCTGGTGGGCGAGTCGGGGTCGGGCAAGAGCGTTACGGCTCTTGCGATCCTGGGCCTGCTGGGGCCGGCGGCGCAGGTTGCAGGGCAGATTCTGTGGCGGAGCGCAGGGACCGGCGGCTTCGATAAGGCATCCGGAGATATGAGGGATAAGAGCGCCCACGGCGGCGGCTTGATTGACCTGTTGCGGCAGCCGACTGCGGCTCTGCGGCGGCTGCGCGGCCGCGAGATCGCCATCATCTTCCAGGAGCCGATGACGGCGCTCAATCCGGTCATGCAAATCGGCCGGCAAGTGGCGGAAAGCGCTGCGGCGCATTCCCCTTCATGGACCGGACGCGAGGCAAAACGAAGAGCTATCGCCGCGCTGGAGGCGGTCCGGATTCCCGAGGCAGCGCGCCGCTACGGCGACTATCCGCACCAGTTCTCGGGTGGGCAGCGGCAGCGCATTCTCATCGCCATGGCGCTCATCAACCGGCCCCGTCTGTTGATCGCCGACGAGCCCACCACCGCCTTGGACGTGACCGTGCAGGCGCAGGTGCTGGATCTGCTCAAGGACCTGCGGCGGCAGCATGGGCTGGCCATGCTGTTTATCTCCCACGACCTGGCCGTGGTGGGCCAGGCAGCCAGCCGCGTAGCAGTCGTGCGCGCCGGTCAGATTGTGGAGACGGGACCCTGCGCGCGCCTGCTCACCGCGCCGGAGCACCCTTACACGCGCAGCCTGCTGGCCGCCGTGCCCACCCTGCGCACCGACCGGAACCGGCCGCTGGCGATGGTGGGGTAACTTGCCGGAAACGCCCGCCGCCCCTACCGTCCTACGCGCCAACTCCCGGCCGATCGTCGCGGCGCTCCGCTTCAAGGCGGCGGCAATTGCCGCTGCCTGCTCTACAATCATCACTTGCTCCCTGAAGACCAACGCGACCGCCTGGAGGTGGTGCTCGTCTCGCCGCGCAACCCGCTCAATATAGGAGCGGTGGCGCGAGCCATGGCCAACTTCGGCTTCTCGCGGCTAACGGTTGTGGCGCCCTACGCGCCGCACTGGCGCGAGGCGCGATCGGCTGTCGGCGCCCCAGAGCTACTCCAAGACGCAAAGGAGAGCGCGTCTCTGGCCGAAGCTGTGGCTGATGGCACACTGGTGGCGGGCACGGGAACCCTGACCTATCGCAAGCCGGAGCAGCCGGTGGTTTCGCTGCCCGGCTTGGCTTCGGCCGTGCGGCGGGAACTGGTGCGCGGAGGACGAGTGGTCCTGGTCTTCGGGCCGGAGAAACACGGACTAACGCGGGAAGACCTTTCCTATTGCCATTTATTGATCGAGATCCCGACTGATCCGCGCCAACCCTCGATGAACCTGGGCCAGGCCGTGGCCGTTTGCCTCTATGAACTGGCGTCCCGAGCCTTCGGGCCTCAGGCATCCGCGCCCGAGATGGGGACTGCGCAGGCTGCGGACAAGGATGAAGAGCGCAACCCTGCCGGCCCCGCCGCCTCAGCCGGCGACCTGGAACTACTGGCCGGGGTGGTGGAAGAGGCCATGCTGGCCGCAGATTACTCCCCGCCCTCGATCCGGGCGGCAAACCGGCGCGACGTGCGGCTACTGCTGCGCAGGCTGGCTCCCACAAAGCGGGATATACGGCGCATTCTGGGACTGTTCCGGCGAATTCTGTGGCGATTGAAGCATTGAACCGGGCCAGAAAGGAGACGGAGCGGGCGTCGAAGCCGCAGGTGGGGGGCGCAAACACGATTCTTTTTGCTACTCTGGAACATAATCCTGTTAGAGTGGCGCTCAAAGGTTCCCCGATGTTATTTCGTATGGTTTGCCCACACAAGACGTCCTCCGTTGCGGCAACGGCCCGGTCTGGCGCCATGGTTTTTTGGGGCGCGCTGGGCCTGGCATGGAGTCTGACTGTATTCGCGCAACAGCCGCCGCCCGCGCAGCAGCCCAGCACGGCCCAACAGCCTGACGCAACCCCGCCGCCAGCGGCCCCGGCTGCAACACCGGCGCCCAATCCCGCTCCCGATGCGGCTCAGAAACCGGCTCAGCAACCGGCCGCGGCTCCCTCAACGGAGAGCCAGCCGGCTCAGCAACCGGCCGCGCCGGAGACGCAGGCCCCCGCAGGCGCACCCGCTCCAGCCGCCATGCCTGCGGCATCGCCAGGCTCCAAATCCGCATCCGGGCCAGAGCCCTCCTCCCAAGAGGCCGGCATCACGGAGGAGGAGTTAAAGCAAATGCTGGTGGGCAAGGCGCTTTACCTGCGCGGCGGGTACCTGGACAATACCCTCGCCTTCGGCGAGCACGGCGCGCTGATCGGCCACACGCCGCAGGGCTCGTACACGCTCAGCGCCATCCAGATCGACAAAGTGCACCTGACCAAGCACAAGGTGGAGCTGGAAGGGGCGCGCTACGGTTTGCACTTTCTGGGCGCTCTGCCCTATGAGGATCCAACCAAGGCCCTGGACCGGGTGAAAATCACGCCTAAGAAGAAGGTGGTCAGAATCACCATCGACCGCGAACTGGTGGTGACGCCTAAGAAGAAGAAAGAACCCAAGGCCGACAAGGATAAGAAAGCCAAGCCCGCGGCCCCGGCAGCACCAGGAACTCCGGCTGCACAGGAAGCCGCGGCGCCAAACTCCGCGGGGCCAGCCGCAACGGCAGCCCAACCGGCGCCCGAGGCTGCCCCCGAGGCGAAGGAACTAAGCGAGGCCGACCAGGTCAAGGCGGAGATTGCCGCCGCACCACCCGAAGAGCGCCCGGCCGACCCCAAGAGCATAACCACCACCACCTCGCCGGCGCACGCGACAAAACTCCTCAAGGATGCGCTCGATCAGATCTTCGCCCAGGGACTGGACGAACGCATGATCGCCGCCATGCCCGACTTCTGGAAGCTCTACTACCAGGCGGCGGCGGCCAAAACCGATTACCGGCCCAAGGATCCTGCCGTGCTGCGCCAAAACACCGTGGACAAGAAAGCCGTGCTGGTGTCGAAGTTCGAGCCGGAGTCGAACGAATGGGCGCAGGCCAATGCCGTGGCCGGCATGGCCCTCTATCACACAGTGATCGGCGCCGACGGCAAGGCAGCGGAGATCGCAGTGGCCCGGCCCATCGGTTTCGGGCTGGACGAGAACGCCGTGGAGGCAATTCGCAAGGCCACCTTCGAGCCGGCCCTCCTGGACGGCAAGCCGGTCCCGGTTCTGCTGGACCTGGTCGTGCAGTTTCGCATTTACTCGAAGCGAACCAACGTCCACACCGCCCCGGAGATGGCAGACAAGCCGGCCGAACCGCAATTGCCCGGACCCTACAGCGTGCAGCATTAGTAGAAGCAAAATCAGAGTCAACGCGCCCCACGGTCCGGGGCCTTCGCCGGAGCTATTCCTCCTGCCTGATGATCTCTTCGAGCTTGGGCTTGTGCTTGACCTCGCGGCCGGTGCGAGGCCCGGTGGAGATCACGCGCGCGGGCCGGGGCTGGCCTACTCGCTGACGAGCGTTGGCCTTGACGGCCTTGGCGGCCGAAAACCGGGCTGGCTTGCGTTTCGTCATGACAAGGATGAGTATGGAATAAATTCCGCCGGAGCGGAAGAGCCCAGGGTCCCGGGCGATGCCCCGACCCTGGAGGGTATCCCGGCGCTCACTTCGCCGCTGGGATGCAGAGCCGGAGGGCTGGAGGGCCGGAGAGCGATGGAAGAGCGAGATTTTTTCAACGAGAGGACGGAACAGCGGACGCATACCCTCACCTGCCCCAAGTGCGGGCAGGCGGGCGAGTACAAGGTCACCTGGGTGATGCGGCGGAAACGGGCGCAACTGCCCCGCAACGCCGACGAGCGGGACCGCGCCCGCTTCGCCAAGGCGCAGTCGTACATGGTGCGCCTCGACGACAAGCTGGCCTGTGCTAACATCCGCTGCCGCAAGCCCTTCGAGATCACGCAACTGCAAACGCTGGCGTTTTTGTCGGAGTGAGGATCGCAGATGAAGAGAGCCATGTGGAGTATCGCCGGGCTCGCTTTGGCGGCTCTGGGAATGGTGTTCTATCTATGGTTCACCCCCGGGCGCACGCCCGCCATCCACGAGCCCAACAGTATCGCATCGCTGGAACGCATCCGCATCGGCGGCGTAGATCAATACATTCTCATTCGCGGAAACGATTCTTCGCTCCCGGTTTTGCTCTTCCTGCACGGTGGTCCCGGGATGCCCGCCATGTATCTGGTTCACGCCTTTCAGCGTGAACTTGAAAAAGAATTCGTGGTAGTCCAGTGGGATCGCCGGGCTGCCGGCAAGTCCTATCGCGAAGACATTAACGGCACACTCACGACGGAACAACTTGTCGCGGACACGGTTGAATTGACCAATGTACTTCGCGCCCGGTTCCATCAGGACAAGATTTATCTTGTAGGACACTCCTGGGGAAGTTATCTGGGAATGCTGGTCATTGCGCGACATCCAGAGCTTTACCGCGCCTATGTCGGGATAGGGCAGCTCGCTCGCAATGCCCCTATCAACGGAATTCAGGATGAATATATTCGCCAGAATGCAAGACGCATGGGGGATCGGAACGCGATCAAGGAACTGGACGAGAAGGGCGCGAGCGTCCGGGAAATGCTGCTCTTCAAATTTGGGGGTGAGATTCATCATGCAAAGTCGTTTACACCGCTATTGCTGACCGGGCTGGCGGCTCCCGAGTATAGCCTTCGCGATGCACGCAACGTCCCGAAGGGCGTGTCGCTGTATTCGAAACATCTCGTTTACAACTCAATTTCGGGCGAACTGATGGATGCCATTACACACGTCGAGATTCCCATCTATTTCTTTACCGGTCGCTATGATTACTGCGACCCATTTAGTCTTACGGAAGAGTACTTCTCCAAGATTGATGCGCCGGAGAAGCACATTGTATGGTTTGAAGAGTCTGCACATTTTCCATTCTATGAGGAGCCAGAAGCCTTCGCACGGCAGATGCAAAGAGTGCTCGACGCAACCCGTCACACGAGGTGACTGACCGTGTAACCGTTACCGGGAGCACACGGTGGGCCGCGTGGGTGGCACGTCTGGATTCGCCCTTTTGTTTGACAGAGTGGAATCGCCGTATCCCCTTCCCCAGTTCCGCACACCTTCGGAGGCAGGCGTGCCCAGCCGCATCCTTCGAGGAGGAACCATGCACATCCCAGCTCGTTTCGCTCTCACGCGGCCTGCCGCCCTGCTTGCACTCATCACCCTGGCGTGGGGCGCGCAGCTTGTGGCCTGTCACTCTCCGGGCGCCACGTCCGTCCTGGCTGGGGAGTTGCAGCCCATCCAGTTGCCCCAGCCGCAGATCGCCGCCGGCATGCCGCTGATGCAGGCCCTGGCCAAGCGCCAAACCACGCGCGCCTTCCTGGACCAGCCGCTCCCTGTGCAAACGCTCTCTAACCTGCTGTGGGCGGCCTTTGGCGTCAACCGGCCGCGCGACGTGAAGCCGGGGCTGGGTCGAACCGCGCCCTCGGCCATGAACAGCCAGGACATCGAACTGGACGTGGTTCTCGCCAGCGGAGTCTACGTCTACGAGGCGGAGGCAAACCGGCTGCGCCCGGTTCTGGCGGGAGACATTCGCGCCAAGATCGGCGCGCCGCCCGCAGACCACGCGGCCGTGACCATTGTTTACGTGGCCGCCGCCAAGGACGGCTGGGCCCAGGTCGACACGGGCTTCATCGGCCAGAACGTGTATCTGTTTGCGGCCTCCGAGGGGCTGAACGCCTGGTTCTACTCCTTCCACGGCCCGCAGGAGACAATAGCCGTGGCCGCGGCTTTGAAACTGCCCGAAGGACGGCAGCCCCTGTACGCGCAATCGGTCGGCTACCCGCCCAAGTAGCGCGATTTTCGGTGCTGGGTCAGTTTCCGGATGGCCGGCAATCCAAGAGTTACCTCATTCCCGGACCCTGGGGCGAGGCGCCCCGCCCGGGATAGAAAAGCGCTTTACTCCGGTAGGAGCGCGAAGATAGACTTGTCCCGCAATGATCACACGCCGCCGTTTTGTCTGGAATGCTTCTGTCGTCTCCGCTGCTTTGACTGTTGTTCCTAAAACCCATCTGGCCTTGGCTCAGGCCGTCACGGACATGTACCACAACCCGATCATGGGCGGAGACCACCCCGACGGCAGTCCCATCCGCGCCGGCGACGACTTCTATCTCACTCACTCGAGCTTCGACTACGTGCCCGGCCTGCTGATTTGGCACTCGCGAGACCTGATTAACTGGCGCCCCGCAGCCGCCGCCCTTCACGGCTATTACGGCGTCGTGTGGGCTCCTTACCTGTGCGAGTATGAAGGGCATTTCTACATCTATTTCCCGGCCGCCGGACGAATCCAGGTAGTCCACGCCGATCATCCCTCAGGCCCGTGGAGCGAGCCCATCGACCTCGGGATCATTGCAATTGACCCCGCGCACATAGCCGAGAATGGCCGCCGCTTTCTTTACCTTGTCGGCGGCCAGATGGCAGAGCTGACCGCGGACGGCCTCGCCGTCAAATCACCGCCGCGGACGGTGTTCAAACCCTGGCCGGTTCCGGCCACTACGCGGATGGAATGCACCTGCCTGGAAGGTCCGAAGCTGCTCCAGCACAATGGCTACTATTACCTGAACGTTGCCGAAGGCGGCACAGCGGGGCCAGCCACCAGCCACTCCGTGATCAGCGCTCGCAGCCGCCACGCTGAAGGTCCCTGGGAGCTTTCTCCGTACAACCCTGTGGTGCATACCGCGTCACGCGAAGATCGCTGGTTGAGCCTTGGCCACGGCCGCCTGGTCGACACTCCTGACGGCAAGTGGTACATGACTGTGCATGCGTATGAAAGCGGCTACCGCGCTCTGGGCCGCCAGTTGTTATTGCTGCCGGTTGAGTGGACCGCCGACGGCTGGTTCCGCGTGCCGGCGGGCATTACAGCGGATTCAGCCATTCCAATGCCCATCCCGGGCGCCAGCCAACAGCCGTTCGTTGATCCCTCCGACGACTTCACCAGCCCGGAACTCGGCCTGCAATGGGGCTTCTGGCACGAGTACGATCCGACGCGCTTCACCACTGGAAAGGGCTCACTCATGCTCATGGCCCGCGGCAAATCTCTTACGGATGCATCGATCCTGACCACGGCAGTTGGCGGCCACTCCTACACTGTGGAAGTAGATGTCGAAGTCGAGCCGGGATGCGAGTCAGGGCTGATGCTCTTTTACAACCCGGAGCATGCCACCGGGATTACGTTGGGCCCTGAGGGCATCAATGCGCGGCTCGCCAATAACTCGGTGCAGACATACCAGGAGAAGGGCGCGACGCGCGCAACACTGCGCATCGTCAACGACCGCCAGGAAGTGGATTTCTACTTTTGTATACCCGGCAAGCCCTGGCAGCGCGTGCCGGAATCCGCCGAGATATCGGGAATGCACCACAACGTGCTGGGCGGCTTTCTTGATGTGCGGCCCGCCGTCTACGCTTGCGGCTCCGGCAAAGCCACGTTGCGCAATTTTCGGTATTGGCCGGAGGTCAATGTGCCAGTGTAGGAAACGCACTAAGCGGCAGAAGCGGCGGAGCGTGCTCCCGCGCCATTCGACTGGCACGGCCCGCGCGAGTTGTGATTGAATCGAATGTGTGAGCGGCTGAGCCAGGAGGCCATCAAAAATCTGGCGCGGCACGCCCGATGAACTGGAGAGACGAGATGGCAAATTCCCTGCTTCCGCCCGAAGAGCGCGACCTGACCCCCGACCAGGTGGAGGCGCTGGACAAGCGGCGCGACCTGGGTCACACCTTCCTGGTCATCGCCGGGCAGTTTGCGGTGATCGCCGTCATTCTGCTGCTCTGGATTGGCCAGGACCTGACTTACTCGCCGGGATGGGCGCATCCCATCGCCTATTACTTCGCCATCGTGCTGGCGATCATCGCGGTCTTCGGCGTCGCCGGCATCCTGCTGCGCAGGGGGACGCCGCGGATCGACTGAGCCCGTTCCAGGGCCTGTTGCGGACCACGCCCCGCACAGGCCACGCACATTCGCTCAAGAACGGCATAGGGCATCCCGAACCGGGAGGCCGGGGCCGCAGCGCGGAGCTTCGCGCGCAAATTCCGGCGCGCCGTGGATCGACCCGGCCCTGCGCGCCGATACCCTATCGAGGTTTAAGCTGGGTGTGACAGAATGCTCTTGAGACTTTCCCGATAGGCTCACGGATGACCAACGAGGCGGTAAACCGCATCCCGCTCAAAGACTTGCTCGTCTTTCACCAGTTGGCGCGCTCGCTCACATCGAGCTTCGACCTGGACACCATCCTGCGCACAATTCTCGAGCACATGGAGCGGTTTATCGAGGCGGAGTTGTGGACGCTGCTGATGCTCGACGACGCCAGCCAGGAGCTTTACTACGCGCTCGCCGCCGGCGGAGAACAGGAGGCGCTCCGCGACCTGCGCGTGAAGGTCGGCGAGGGCGTGGCCGGATGGGTGGCGCAGCACGGCGAGACGCTGATCGTTCCCGAGTCGGAGGACGATCCGCGGCTGAAAAGGGAGCAGGCCGTCAAGCCGCACCCCGATAAAACGAGTGCGGTGCGCTCGGTGATTGCCATGCCGTTGCGGGGACGCAAAGGCACGCACGGCGTGATCGAGATATTCAATCCGCGCGCCGACCAGATGACCGACTACACCATCGCGTTTCTGCACATTCTGGCCGACCACGCGGCCATCGCCATCGAGAACGCGCGCGACGTGGCCCGCATCCAGCAGTTGAGCATCACCGACGACTGCACCGGCCTTTACAACGCGCGCCATCTCTACGATGTGCTGGGCCGGGAGCTGGAACGCTGCGGCCGCCTGGGGCTGCCGGTGAGCCTGGCCTTTCTTGACCTGGACCAGTTCAAGCTGGTGAACGACGCCCACGGCCACCTGGTGGGCAGCGAGCTGCTGGCCCGCACCGGGCAGCGCCTCCGGGAGTTGAGCCGCAAGCAGGACTGTTGCTACCGCTACGGCGGCGACGAGTTCGTGGTCCTGATGCCGGAGACCGGTCAGCAGGCCGCGCTGGCCCAGGCCACGGAACTGAACCGGGCGCTGATGGAGACCAGGTTCCGGATGAGGAATCGAATTGAGCTGCGCGTCAGCGCCAGCGTGGGAGTGGCCACGAGTCCCGCCGACGGCGCCACCGTCCACGCCATCATCGGAGTGGCCGACACGCGTATGTACGCGGTGAAGAGCGATGGCCCCGGCCAGGTGCGCGGAGCGTAGACTCTTTCGTCCGCCCCGCGAAGCACATTCAGCGCCAAACCCTGTAAACGATCTAAAAATTGAGCAAATTGTTACATTCTGTTGCAGAGCGAGCCGGTAGACTGGCTTTCGTGGCTTCCCAGGAAGTTCCGGAGCGTCCCCCATGAACACGACGGCCAACCCACTCAAACACTTCTGCGTACGGCCGATGACCCTCGACGATATCCCAGCGGTCATCGATCTGCAGGTACGCGCCTTTCCCGGCAAGCCGCCTTGGGGGTCCGAGCAGTTGGCGCATCATATCGAGATCTTCCCCGAGGGCCAACTTGTAGCCGTGGACGAGACGGGCCTCGTCCTGGGTTCAGCCAGCTCACTGATTATCGACTGGGACGATTACGCCGAGTCCGCCAACTGGTCGGTCATCACAGGGCATGGCAACTTCGATACCCACAACCCTCTTGGCAAGACCCTTTATGGCGCCGATATGGGCGTCGCCCCCGAGGCGCGCAAACAGGGCATCGGCGCGCTCCTCTACGAGGCGCGCAAGGACCTGATCCGGGAGCGTGGACTCAAGCGGCTGCTCACCGGCGGCCGCATCGCAGGGTACGACGAAGTCGGTGAACAATTGACGCCGAAGGAATTCGTGGCCGAGGTGGTCGCCGGCAAACGATGGGACCCAGCGCTCACCTTCCAGCTCGAAAACGGACTGGTGGTCCTGGATGTGGTTCCGGAATACATGCACGACATCGAATCGCGCGGCTTCGCCACCGTGCTCGAATGGCTGAACCCGGAGTACACCTCTTCGGTCAGCCTGCAGGCGAGCCTGCAGCACGCAGCCCTGGAACAGGCCGCCGCCGAAGCCATGCGCGGTACTCCGCGCCCACGCCGCGTTCGCATCGCCGCCGTCCAGTACCTGCTCCGGCCCATCGCCAGCATTGAAGACTTCGTTCACCAGGTTGAGTTTTTTGTTCACAGCGCCAAGGACTACTACGCCCACTTCGTCCTGTTTCCCGAGTACTTCACCATGCAGCTTCTCAGCTACATCAATGAGCCCGCCCCGGCCCTGGCCGTGCGCCGCCTGGCCCGCCTGACGCCCGAATACGAGGCGCTGTTTATGCGCCTGGCCAAAGAAACGGGCATCTATATCATCGGTGGAACCCATCCCGTCTTTCAGAGGGGCAAGGTCTTCAACGCCGCGCATCTGTTCACGCCCAATGGGCAGGTCTTCCGCCAGAAAAAAGTCCACCTGACCTCCACCGAGAGCGGCCCCTATCAGCTCAGCCGCGGCCACGGCCTCTACCTGTACCACACCGACTTCGGCAACATCGCCATCCTCATCTGCTACGACATCGAGTTTCCCGAGGTGGCCAGGGTGATGGCTGAGGCCGGCGCCGAGATTCTGTTCGTTCCCTCCTGCACCGACGGCCGCGAGGGCTTCTGCCGCGTCCGCTACTGCGCCCAGGCCCGCGCCATCGAGAACCAGATCTACGTCGCCATGACCGGAACCGTGGGCAATCTTCCCCTGGTGCCCTACATGGCCACCAACTACGGCCAGGCCGCTATTCTCACTCCCTCGGACTACTTCTTCGCTAGGGATGGTATCGCCGCCGAGGGCACCATCAACCAGGAACAACTGGTGGTCGCCGACGTCGATCTCGATCTGCTGGACGAACAGCGGGTCAACGGCAGCGTCATTCCGCTGCAGGACCTGATTAAAGACGCCTACGACAGCGTGGTCCACTACTCCGACTACAAAGGCCAAAAGCCGGTCGAGCCAGAGCTGCACGAGATTGTGCTTAGCAAATGACGGCGGCTGTTGAGAGGAAAAAGCGGAACCGCGGGCCTTTGTTGCACGTGCAGCTTGCCAACCGAGCACGAGCGCACTATTCATCTGCGTCTGAAGATTTTTCCGTGATCTGATCCCCGGCCAGTCACCCCAGCGACTAAGACCTGTCGCTGGGGATCCCGGCCAGCCGCTGCAACTGGTTGCGCCAGTCCAGAGATTCGACGAAGCTGCGCGATTCGCGCCAATTGGGCTCGACGATGATATGCAGCTCCAGATAAACGCGGGTGCCGAGCAGGGACTCGATCTTCCGCCGCGCGCCGGTGCCGATCTCCTTCAATTTTGCGCCGCCTTTGCCGATCAGGATCGCCTTCTGGCCCTCGCGTTCACAGTAGATGGCCGCGGCGATGCGGGTGAGCGGTTTTCTGCTCGTTTTGGACGAGAGCATCGGTTCGGGTTCCTCGAATTGCTCGATGACCACCGCCGAGGCGTAGGGAACTTCTTCGCCGGTTTCGGCCAGGATGCTCTCGCGAATCAGCTCGGCGGCCATGAAGCGCTGGGACTGGTCGGTGTACTGATCCTGGGGGTAGTAGCGCTCGCCAGTGGGCAGGACTTCGACGATTTTGCGCACCAGCAGATCGAGGCCGTCGCGCTTACGGGCGCTGACGGGAATGACCTGGGCGAATTTGAACTGGCGGGTCAGCGTATCGATCAGCGGCAGCAGATGGTCTTTGGGAACCAAGTCGATCTTGGTGGGCACCAGGAAGACCGGGCAGTCCAACTTGCGGATGAGGCCGAAGAGAAACTCGTCCTCGCTGGCCCAATTGGTGCGTTCGCGCTTGGGGTTTGAAGCGGGCGGGTCTGAAATCCCAGGTCTCAAGGACGAGACCTGGGGCACCCGTGCGGTCGTGGAATCCCAGGTCTCTCCGCTGCGGCGGACGAGACCTGGGGCACCCAGTTCTTTGGCGGGTTCCGCCGCCGCTTCCAGTTGCACGCGGCGGGTGGCGTCCATCAGCACCAGCACCAGGTCGCGGGTCTCCAAGGCCGCGTAGACCTCCTGCAACATGCGGCGGTCCAACTGCGAGCCGGGCTTGTGGACGCCGGGCGTATCGACAAAAACGATCTGCGCCGCCGGGTGCGAATCTCGCCGCGCGCCCTTGCGCGCCGCAACCTCGACCACCCCGGCGATGCGGTTGCGCGTGGTCTGCGGCTTGGCGGAGACGATGGCCACCTTTTCGCCAATCAGGGCGTTCAGCAGCGTGCTTTTGCCGGAGTTCGGCCGGCCGAGAATAGCGACAAATCCGGATTTCAAAGGGGGTGTGCGCTCCTATCTAGCTATTATCGCGGATTCGCCGCTCAGGCGTTGATATCATCGGCCTATGACCCCTGAAGGCACGACCGAAAGCCTCATCCTGCGCCCGCTGGAAATCGCCGACGCGGCCGAGATTCAGGAGCTGTTTCTGCACTGGGAGATTGTGCGCTATCTGCCGAATCAAGTGCCATGGCCCTATCCGCCCGACGGCGCGCTCCACTTCTGCCGCGAGATTGCTCTGCCCAAGATGGAACGAGACGAGGAGTGGCACTGGACGCTTCGTCTGCGCGGCGAACCGGCGCAACTGATAGGGCACCTCAACCTGATGAAGGGCGAGGAAGACAATCGCGGCTTCTGGCTGTGCGCGCCGTGGCAAGGCCGGAGGCTGATGAGTGAAGCATGCGCCTGGGCCAACGACTTCTGGTTCGAGACACTCGGCTTCCCGGTTCTGCGAGTTATCAAAGCTGCCGCCAATATGTCTTCGCGGCGCATCTCCGAGCGGCAGGGAATGCGCCTGGTGGGCGTGATCGAGAAGGATTATGTCTCCGGCCGGCTGCCTTCCGAAGTTTGGGAGATCACGGCCGAGGAGTGGCAGGCGTGGAAGGGTGGTGGCAAATGAAAGGTCTGTTGCGAAAGTATCCCACGAGATTTAGGCTCGCCTCGCCTTTCGCAATGAAGCCAGGGGCGGGGCGGTCGCTATCTACCATTTCCAGTTACGATGACCGTGGCGCAATAGCGAGAGGTATTCCCGCATGGTGAAGATTACGAGAAAAACAAACATCAGTCCCATAAGCAATCCAAATGCCTGCAATATCCACGAGTGAGCTTCCCAAAAGAAGAGAACAAGCCAGGACAGGTACGAAATCATATAAAGGGACAAGACAGCATTGGTGGCGTTAACGTGAGTCCACTTGATCTCAAATTGCTCTTCGCACTTCTCGATGGGAGAATCCTCTAGGCCAGAGGGGATCTTTTCCGTTTCCAATTCGAATGACTTCTTCTTTGCTCTGGCTCGATGGCCGAAGATGGAGGAACGCACCTCCATGATCCAAATCACGGCGCTAATCATCATCCCTAGCGAACCGATGGTCGAAGCCTTTGCAACTGCATTGGAGCTGTTGAGCGCGTTGAGGAGGAGCCCGTTCATCACAGCAAAAAGTGAAAGCTGTTTGAATCGCATATCCCCGAAGAAGCGGTGGTCATCGCATGCCTGTTTGTATTGCTCCGCTTCCAATGGCGATTTCGCCCGAACTTGGTCACCCACGGTACTGTACCTCCCTGCCTGCCATCTTCGATTCTACTTAATTCGCTGAGGCTAACTGTGGTCGTTGAATTGGCGGAAACACCCGCAGCCGCTCCACGCGGCGGTCGGTGGAGGCGACCACCTCCATGCGCAGGCCGATGGCTTCGAGCAGAATTACCTCGCCGGGCAGAGGAATGCGGCCCTCGATCTCGCTTACAAGGCCGCCCAGCGTGGTGGCTTCATATGCATCGTCCAACTCAGCCAGACCGGCCTGCTCGCCGAAGAGGTCCGGCAACTGATCGACGGGAAAGTTTCCGGGAACCAGCCAGACGCCGTGCGGCTCGCGCTGCGGCTCTTCGATGGGTAAGTCTTCCTCGTGCTCGTCCTTGATGTTGCCCACGATCTGTTCGAGCAGGTCCTCGATGGTGACCAGGCCTGCAACGCCGCCGTACTCGTCGATGACGATGCGCATGTGCTGCTTTTCCCGCTGCATCTCGCGCAGCAGCTCGTATCCGCGCTTGGTCTCAGGCACAAAGACCGCCGCGTGCTGGATGCTGCCGACGGTGCGCGTGCGGGCCTCCTCGTCGGAGATTTGCAGCAGGTCGTGAGCAAAGGCGATGCCGGTTACGTTGTCCAACGATCCGGCGTAGACCGGCACGCGCGAGAAGTTATGCTCGCGCAGTTCGGTCAGAAACTCTTCCAGTGTGGTCGCATCGCTTACGGCAAAGACCTCCGGGCGCGGGGTCATCACCTCGCGCACCAGCTTGTCACCGAACTCCACTGCAGAGCGAACCAGATCGATGTCGCTCTCTTCGAGAATGCCCTCCTCTTCGCCGGCTTCGAGCAGCGCTTCCACGTCCACGGCGGTTTCTTCCTCGGGAGTGGCCGGCTCCTCGGCCAGCGAGGCCACGGAGAAAAAGAAGCGCACGAAGACGGTGATGGGTGTCATGAGCCAGAGCAGCAGGCGGATGGGCCAGACCAGCCGCCTGACCCAGCGGCCGCGGGTGCGGTTGAAGAGCAGCGCGGGCAGAAGCTGGTTGCAGAAGACCACCACCAGCACCACGGCGAGAACGGCTTGCGCGATCTCGGCATAGGTGGGCCGGGCCAGGTGCGGGGCGCGATCGAAGAGCACCGCGCCGAACTCCAGCGCGATGATGCCCAGCGCCAGTTGCTGCAAAACGGCCGCGGAGATGGCGGCGTGCTCGCGGCTCAGGCCAAGCTGCGGCTCGATCAGCTCCTCCCAGGCGTCCAGGTTTTCCTGCACTTCGCGCGCGAGAATCTTGCCGAACTCGGCGTAGACGCGGCTGATGTAGGAGGCCAGCGTTTCCACCGCGACGAGGAAGACGATGAGGAGAATGACGGAAAGGGTCATGGCCGCGGACCCTTTACCGCGCGCTCGATCAATCCTTGCGGCAGGCCGAGGCGGGCGCGGAGTTGGCGTTCGCGGCGGGCCATTCGGCCGTTGTCGGCTTCGTGGTCGTGGCCGGCCAGGTGCAACAGACCATGCAGAATAAGCACTTTGATCTCAGTGGAGAGCGAATGGCCCTGCTTAATAGCCTGGCGGAGCGAGGTGGTCACGCTGACGGCCAGGTCGCCGGCGATTCCCTCAGACGCTGGACCTTCGGCGGGAAACGAGAGCACGTCGGTGGGCTTGTTCTGGCCACGAAACTGGTGGTTGAGTTTGCGAATCGCCGCGTCGGTGGTGAGCAGGACGGTGACCTCGCCTTGGAGATGGACTGCGGCCTGCGCCTGGGCGAGAAACCGGGCCAGGGTGCGGGCGGAGGGCAGGCGAAGCTTGCGTGATCTTGCCGCTTTTGCCGACACACCCGTCCCCTTTGCCGAAGTTGCGTCGGGCGCGTCCGCCGCGGCGGAGGGGTCCAAATCTGGATCGATAAGGATCATCGTGCTCGGAGGCGCAGCAACACGCTCCGTTAGCGATCATTCTACGCGATTCCAAGGCGCGAGGTTAGCAGCAGCGGTTCAGGCGGCCTGATCTGTTTGGGGAGCAGAGGGTCGGGGGTTCAAATCCCTCCGCCCCGACCAATCGAATCGATAATCTATGAAAAATCGACCCATTCCTGCTCACTGTTCCACCTTTGGGCACCCCTTCCGTCGCGCTCTCTTCGAGGCTTGGCCACAACCTGGAGGAACTTGATAGGATAAGTTCATCTCACGGCTTGAAAATGGCGACGGCGAGACAGAGGGAGACGGCGCGGACCCTCAACTCAGCCCACCAGGAGGGCGCCATCAAAGAACGAATGCGATTGGGCGATCTGCTGATCCAGGCGAAGCTGGTCACTGCCGAAGATGTGGCAAAGGCAGTCGAACTTCAGGCCGATCTGGGCGGCCGCATGGGCGACCGATTGGTGGCCGCCGGCGCCATCACCCAGGAGGCCCTGAACGCCTTTATCCATCGCATGCCGTCAGAGCCCGCGGATATCGCGGCCACCAAGATCGACCCGATTGATCTCCTCAGCTTGTTGATGAAGCTGATCTACGTAGAACACCTGGAATCCATCCGTCAGTTCGTCGATGCCATCAAGCTCCCCTATAGCATCGTGCTCGACTTAGTCCGGATGGCCATCGACCGTAAGCTGTTGCAGACCCTGGGAACGCGCACGTCCGACAGCCCGCTTGACATGAACTACACGTTCACAGACGAGGGCCGGCGTTGGATGCTCGACGCCCTCAAACAATTGCGATATACGGGGCCCGCGCCCGTCACCATCGAAGAATTCTCCGACCAGATCAACCGGCAAAAGATTACCAACGAACGCGTCACATTCGATCGGATACGGAATGGCCTTGGCGACCTGATCTTCGAAGACAGCGTGGTCGAACATGTCGGACCGGCGTTGAACTCGGGCCGGGCCATCCTCCTCTATGGTCCGCCCGGCAACGGCAAGACCTCAGTCGCGCTCAGCTTTGCAGGCGTATTCACTGACGTGATCTACGTGCCTTACGCGGTCATCGTCGAGGGGCAGATCATGCGCGTCTACGACCCCAGCCTTCATACTCTGCCGAGTTCCGCCCCCTCCAGCGACGAAGGCGCGCTCTCCTTCGTCCGGCGCGAAGAATATGACGCGCGCTGGGTCCCCTGCCGGAGGCCCTTTGTCCACACCGGTGGGGAGTTGACGCTGGAGATGCTCGATCTCAAATATGACGCCGCGACAAATGACTACGAGGCTCCTCTCCATGTGAAGGCGCTGGGCGGCTGTTTTGTCATCGACGACTTCGGCCGCCAGTTGGTATCTCCCAAGAATCTGCTCAACCGTTGGATCACGCCGCTGGAGAACCGGTTCGACTACCTGAAGCTGCATACGGGCAAGAGCTTCACCGTCCCCTTCGAGGAGTTAGTGATCTTCTCCACCAACCTGGAGCCAGAAGACCTGATGGACGCTGCTTTTCTGCGCCGCCTTCCCTACAAGATCGAGGTAGGAGCACCCAGCATCGAACTTTACAAGCGCATATTCGAGAAGGAGTGCGAACAGCAAGGAATGACGCTTCCCGACAAATTATTCGACTCCATCGTGCACAGGATCACAAAAGAGAAGGGGCTCGAACTCGCCGCCTATCAGCCGAGGTTCATCGTCGATCAGGTCGTCGCAACCTGCCGGTTCATGGGGCAGGCGGCACATTTCGAGCCACGGTTTGTCGACTATGCGGTGGACAATCTGCGGGCGCGGCGTCACTCGCCGCCGGCATAGGCCCGCGTGTAGACCGGCCGGTCCGGCTCATACGTTCGCTAAGCCAGCTCCACCTTGAGCGTAATGCCGACGTCGGAGATTTTCTCCTCCGGCATCTCCACCTTCAATCCGGCTTCGTCCTGTTTCCACTTGAGCTCACCTCTGTGTCCAAGCAGTTGAACATTGCGGATTTTGCCCGGATTCTGCGGGCTGGCGAGGCCGAGAGCGTTGACCACTACAGCATTCTCCGGCCAGCCCATCACGAAGGCGTATAGCGTGCCGCTTTTACTGGTAAAGCGGACATCCTCCGCGGTCAAGTCCTTCTGTTTGTCCTCGTTGAAGTTGCCGGCTTCGATCTTGACCTTGGTGGATGGGCCTTCCCCGTGGATCTTCCACGGGCGCGAGGCATAGATGCCTTCACTGTTGACCGCCATCCACGCGGTGATGCCTTCCAGCACTGTCATCTCCTCGAAGTCCAGTTCGCCGGAGTTGGGCAGCGGGAAGTTGAGCAGCAGATTGCCGTTCTTGCTTACGATGTCGACCAGCAGATCGATGACTTTCTTGGCCGTCTTATATCGCTCGCCGCGGTTGTAATGCCACTGGCCGATGCAGGTGTCGGTCTGCCAGGGGTTGGCCGCGATGCCCTCGGAGACGCCGCGCTCGTGGTCGAGCAGGCAGGTGCCGATGGCACAATCGGTGTCTTCCTTGCTGGTGTAGACCGCCTCGGTCCGGCCGCCGTGCAACTGCGCGCTCACGTTGTACAGGTGCGCGACCATCTTCAGCCCGTAATCTTCGAAGGGCAGGTGGCCGTCGGTATAAAGCAAGTCAGGCTGATACTTGTCGATCAGGTCGGTCATGCGATCGAGGTAGTGGCGCTTCCACGATTCGGGAATGCCGTCATCGTTCCAATCGAGTTTGTCCATGAGCCGAGCGCAGTCGGCGTCATGATAGAGGTCTGCGTATTGCGGGTCGGCGCCGTCATAGGGAACGCCGGCCAGCGGCCCGGTCTTGTCGGCGCCATGGCTTACGGCAAACCACTTGTAACTGATCCAAAGATGCTCGCTGACGCCGAAGCGTAAACCTTGGTTCCGCGCCGCTTTCTGCCAGGTTCCGACTATGTCCCGCTTCGGACCCATGTTGGCTGCATTCCAGCGGGTGTACTTCGAGTCCCAAAGGTCGAAGTTATCGTGGTGCACGCCCATGCTGACGAAGTACATTGCTCCGGCCTTCTTATACAGGCCCATCAGATGATCCGGATCCCACTTGGCGGCGCGCCAGTTATTGACCAGGTCCTTGTAGCCGACCTTGGAGGGATGGCCGTAGGTTTCCACATGGTACAGGTATTGCCTCGACCCCTGCTGGTACATGGTCCGTGCATACCAATCTCCGTATTCGATGGCCGACTGCGGACCCCAGTGCGACCAGATACCGAACTTGGCGTCGCGGTACCAGTCAGGAATCCGGTAGCCTTGTAGGGAAGAACGGGTAGCAAGGAAGTTGTTGCCCTGCGCCTGCCCCTTCATAAAACGAGAAAGAACCAGGGCGGAAGATGCGCCGCCCATCCATTGGAGTAACTCACGCCGATTCAAAGCCATTTGCGTATCTTTCCTCTCACGGCATCGCCGTTGTCCTGAGCCCCGGTTGACGCCGCGCCCGCGGAACCCGCCAAACCATCAGCATATTAGAATGGCAGCATGGCCCATGGCAAATTAGCCGCATCCAGGAGCAGGAAGAGCGGATGAGCGCCCAGAGCGCAGCGGCGCACGGCGAGCAGGCCGAACATTACGACTGGAAGCCCGAGGCGAACCCGTGGATGATCGCCGCGTCGGTGATGCTGGCGACGTTCATGGTGGTGCTCGACTCCTCGGTGGCCAACGTCGCTTTGCCGCACATGGCCGGAAGCCTCTCGGCCTCGACCGATGAGTCCACCTGGGTTCTGACCAGCTACCTGGTCTCGAACGCCATCATGCTGCCGGCCGCCGGATGGATCTCGCGGCGCATCGGCCGCAAGCGCCTGTTGATCCTATCCATTCTCCTCTTCACGGCGGCCTCGTTGTTCTGCGGCGTGGCCATCAACATGCCCATGCTGATTCTGGCGCGGGTGCTGCAAGGCATGGGCGGCGGCGGAATGCAGCCGCTGGCGCAGTCGATTCTGCTGGAGAGCTTTCCGCCCGAGAAGCACGGCACGGCCATGGCCGTCTACGGCGTCGGCGTGGTGGTGGCTCCGATCATCGGCCCCACTCTGGGCGGATGGATCACCGACAGCTACTCCTGGCGCTGGATCTTTTACATCAATCTTCCCATCGGCATCCTGGCGCTCTTCATGGTCAACCTCTACGTCGAAGATCCTCCGTACCTGCGCCACAAGTTCAAGGGCGCGATCGACTATCTCGGCTTCAGCCTGATGGCCCTCTGGCTGGGGACCTTGCAGTTGGTTCTGGACAAGGGCCAGGAGGCGGACTGGTTCGCCGCCACATGGGTTCGCTGGACGGTTGCGGTCTCCACGCTAGCGCTGATTGGCTTCATCGTCCGCGAACTAACCGACCGCGAACCGATCGTGCAGTTGCGCGTGCTGGCCGACCGCAACTTCGCCGTGGGAATTCTGATTACCGCTATCTATGGATGCATTCTCTATGGCATCACGGCCATGCTGCCCTTGTTTCTGCAAACCGTGATGGGGTACTCGGCGCTGGAGAGCGGACTCACCGTGAGCCCGCGGGGCATCGGCGCCATGGCCTCCATGATGGCCGTGGGGGTGCTGGTCCGCCGCATCGATGGCCGCCTGCTGATGGCCTTCGGCTTTGCCCTGCTCGGCTACTCGACCTGGATGCTGGGCCGCATCAATCTCGAGATCGGCATGGCTTCGGTGATCGTGCCGAATGTGATCAACGGCTGCGCCATGGGCTTCGTCTTCATTCCGCTGACCACCATGACCCTGAGCCTGCTGCGCAAGCAGGAGATCGGCAATGCCACCGGCATCTTCAACCTGATGCGCAACATCGGCGGCAGCTTCGGCATCGCCGGCGTCATCACGGCCCTGGTGCGCGGCGCGCAGGTTCATCAGACGTTTTTGTCGGCGGACGCGGCGGGATCTCCCCTGGCCGGCGCGATGGTCCGCGGCCTCCAGGCCAGACTCTTCGCGCAGGGCGCGGACCCGGTCACCGCGCATCTGAAGGCCCTGGCAGCGATCTACCGCAGCGTCCAGCAGCAGGCAGCCGTCCTCGCTTATGCCGATAACTTCCGCCTGCTGGCCTTTCTCTGCTTCCTGTGTATTCCGCTGGCCTTGCTTTTCAAACGCGTACGCAAGCAATCGCGCTCTTCGGACATCATTGGCGAATGAGTATGCGCTCCGCTACTCCGCGCGCACCAGCAGGCAGGTGATGTTGTCATGGCCGCCGGCTTTGTTGGCCGCGGCGACGAGGCGGGCGCAGAGGTCGTCGAGGGGGAAATCGACGCCCAGCAGCGATTCAATCAGGGTGTCGGAGAGTTCGCGGGTCAGGCCGTCGGAGCAGAGCAGAAAAAGGTCGCCGGGCTCGGCTTCCAGTTCGAAAACATCTGGAGTTACGCTGCTCTGGGTGCCCAGCGCCCTGGTGATGACGTTGCGGAGCGGCGAGCGCAGGGCCTCGGGGCGGGTCATGCGGCCCAGCCGGACCTGCTCCTCGACCAGCGAGTGGTCCAGGGTGATCTGCTGCAGGCGGCGGTTGCGCAGCCGGTAACAGCGGCTGTCGCCGACGTTGAGCACCCAGGCGCGGCGCTCCTCCACCGCCAGGCCCACCAGCGTGGTGCCCATGCCGCTCAGTTTGTGGTTGCGCTGGGCGCGGGAAAAGATCGCCTCGTTGGCGGCGCAGATGGCTTCCTCGGCCAGCAGCGGCAGAGGCGTAGCGCCGCTCCCGGTGCGGCGATTGAGCAACCGCAATACCTCGTCCACGGCGAGGGAACTGGCGATCTCCCCGCCTGCGGCGCCGCCCATGCCGTCACAGACAAGATAGACCCCGTGCTCGACGGAGAAACCGAATGCATCTTCGTTGCAAGTGCGCTTGCGGCCGCGGTCGGAAACCGCCGCAGCCGTGTAGTGGACGGCAGCAGTAGCCAAGAAAAACTCCCCTGCTGCCCAGTTTACACGGGTTTGCGAAGGCCGGACCTGGTGAAGAGAATCGGGTAGTGTCCTATTTGTGCGTTGCCGGTAATGGGCGCGGAGTGTTCAGAATTGGTCATCTTTTGTTGGTCGAGCAGCGGTAAAAGAAGGAAATGACCGATTTCTCCCTGGATTTTGTTTGCCCTGTTTGCGAAGCGCAGCCTCAAGAAAAGTGCACATTGAACACTGGCGCTCCCCGTTTTGAATCTCACATTGAACGCAAGTGGATCGCCCAGGATCACCACCGCAAACCTGCGCTCACAAACCCACCGCCAGAAGAACCGTAGCAGGACAGTACCGCTCAGCGCCCGTGCTGGTTTCCGGCGGCTACCGGCAGCGGAGGCGGCGCGGGCAGTTCGAAAACCTGGATGGCGCCGGCATTGAGCACCGCCACGCGCCGGCCGGAGGGCGAGATGGCCACGTTGCCGCCGGCATCGAGCGCCGGACTGGCTGGGGCCGCAAGCACAACCTCGCCGTTAGCCGCATCGAAAACTCTCACCAACTGCCCTTTCACGTCCTCTCTGTCGAGGGGCGAGTAGGCGTTGACCGGGTGGGTGACGGCCAGTGTCTCCCGCGCCAGCCGGGAGCCGTCCGGCGCCATCACCAGCAGCGGCCAGACCGCCGCTGCTGAAGTCGGATACTCCCAAAGGCGGCGGCCGCCGGTGGACATCGCCACCAGCTTGTCCGCGCCCGCGGGAACGCATGCGGTCACCAGCACCTCCTGCTGCGAGACAAAGTCGATGGTTGGCGAGCAGGACGAATCCACGCGCCCCAGAACCCTGCTCCCACCGCTGAAATAGTTCAGGTTCAGCAGCCACTGCCCGCCATTGGCGCGCAGGCTCTCCAGGTATCCGTCGGAGTTGATGGGCAGATGAACGGTGGAGCGGACGCGGCTGACCAGCATCACCTGGCCTGAATCCCGGCGCAGAATGCGCACCACCAGATCGGGCTGCCCGCCTGGCTTTTGCCCATCCACAACCATGTTGGTGGCGGCGGTGGACGGGCTGGGCACATCTCCCGGCTTGGTTGCGGCCGCCGCGGGCTCGCGGGAGTTGGTCACCAGGAACTGCTGCGAGGGATCAAGCTCGAGCCCGAGCAGCGGCCCCGGAAAATGCAGAAAAGGCTTCAACTCCAGCGTGGCGTCGCCCTCGAGGAGACTGTCCCTGTCGCGCAGCAGGAAGCGGCCGTCCCTGAGCATCCACAGGTAGCGCGACCGGCCGTGCACCGGCCACAGGGCCTCGGCCTGGACCGTCCCCGCCGGCAGCGCCAGCACCACGGCGCGGATCTGGCGTTCATCGCTGCTGGCGCTGTCTCCGGCCTCGCGTCGAATGAGTCCCGGCACGCGAAAGGTGAACAGCAGGCGATTTTCGTCCAGAAAATCCAGTGAGGCAAAGCTGTCGCGCTGGCCCAGATAGATAGGGCCGGGCGCGGAGAAGCCCAGCGGCTCCGCGGGAATGGTGAATGCGGGCGGAAGGGAGGGCTTGTCGGGAAGCCGGTCGTGAAGCGGGCGCTCTTTGCCAGCGCGGGATTGGTCCGCCGGGGACGCGGCGTTGGCCTGTGCCTGCGCGGCCGGCAAAGCGCACAGCGGCACCCCGGCGAGCGCCAGCCACAAGCCCGCGCGCAACCAGAGAGTTTGCAGTCGTTTCACCATCGAAGAGTATTTTCGCCGATAGGACCGGTCTTGTGGAGTGATGCTACTCGCTCATGCGTGTGCGACAGTAAAAGAGGGGTGGCCAACGATTTGAAAACCGGCCGGTATATCACGTTGCTCGGCTACGGCGCCTGCGCGTTGGCCGGGTGCCTGTGGGGCACGGGCTTCTACTGGGGCAGGCTGGCGCTGAACGAGATGAGCGTGGAGCACATGGTGCTCTACCGCTTTCTGTTTGCCTCCCTGGGCATGTTGCCGGTGGCGCTGATCAATCGGAGCCGGTTTCGCCTTACCGGCGGCGAGCTGCGCCTGCTGCTCATCTGCGCAACCCTCGGCGTGCCCGTCCAGTTTCTGCTTCAGTTCCATGGCCTGGCCCTGACCACGGTAAGCCACGCCTCGCTGATGGTGGGCGCCATGCCGGTGTTGCTGGCCGCGGCCGCCGCGCTCTTTGCAAGTGAGCGGCTTGACTGGCTCGGCTGGCTGGCGCTGGCCGGTTCCACGGTGGGCGCGGCGCTCATCGTTCTGGGCGGCAGCCGGGGCCCGGCCGCGCAAGGAGAGCCTTCGCTGGCCGGCGATCTGCTGGTGGTCGCCTCGCTGGTCGCCGCATTGGCCTGGATTCTGCTCAGCAAAAAGCTGATGCTGACACATAGCCCGCCGGTCGTGACGGCCTACACCATCCTCGCCGGAACCGTCATGCTGGCCATCCTGATCCTGGGCCCCTGGCTGCTGAACCCGCTGCTGAGTCCCTTCACCCACCACAATTTCCAGCCGCCGCCGTTCGCCCACGTGAGCCCCACCGCCTGGTTTGCGCTCGCCTTCAGCGGCCTGTTCTGCACGGCCACCACCACGCTGCTCTGGAACTGGGGCCTCCACCACGTGCCGGCCTCGCGCGCGGGCGTCTTCCTGAACATCGAACCGGCGATGGGCTCCTGGCTGGGCGTTCAGTTGCTCGGCGAACACCTGGGCCCGTACGCCTGGGCGGGCGGCGCGCTCATCCTGACTGCGGCCGTGACCCTGACCACGCGCGGCCACGAGCCGGAACCCGCCATCATCCTGGAATAGCCGCAGCGGATTGCGTAACATTCTTTCTATGGAAGACAGCGGGGCTTCAGGTTCCGGCAGGGAGAACTCCGTCGCCGCACGGAGCAAGCGGCGCGACTTGCTTGAGCTTGCTGTTGCCTATTCGCTGATTCTGCTCGTCGTCTGGACGCCGCGCCCCTGGCAGCGACTGCTCTGGTGGGTTGCAGCCGCCTCGGTCGTGGCCATTACGTGCATCTCGTTCGACGGCTTGAAAGCGATGGGCCTGTGCAGGGCAAACTTCTTCCGTTCGCTCTGGGTGGCAGGTGCAGCCCTCGCGGTGGCCGCGGTGGCCGTCGCCGTGGCCGA
The DNA here is from genome assembly GCA_052326045.1 of Occallatibacter sp. GTDB lineage: Bacteria > Acidobacteriota > Terriglobia > Terriglobales > Acidobacteriaceae > Telmatobacter. The sequence goes on from JBKQRH010000013.1 coordinate 57,656, forward strand.
CAAGCTGCATACGCTGCACGCGCCGCGCGGCCCCGTCCTGTTCATCGAGACTTACTGGGCTTATGCGCTGTGGACGATTGTGCAGCAGTTCCTGTTGCAATGTTTCTTTCTGTTGCGGCTCAGGCGGCTGGCGCCGGGCGCAAACTCCGCGGCGGCCGTGGCCGCGGCCATCTTCGCGATCGCGCATCTGCCCAATCCCATCCTCGCCTCGGTCACCTTGATCTGGGGCTTTGCCGCCTGCCTGCTCTTTCTCCGCTATCGCAACCTTTATCCGCTGGCCATGGCGCACGCCATCCTGGGCATCACCATCGCCATCACCATTCCCGGACCGGTGGACCATAACATGCGGGTTGGCCTCGGCTACCTGACTTACAGGCACAGAATTCATCCAACGGCATATCCGTCACCGCAGCCATAGAGACCAGATCGTGTCTACCGAGGCATGGGTGACGGCGGCTGCTCCCACCCGGCGCTCCTGCCGCCATGCCCGGCCATAGAAGACTCCCGCCACCGCGGCCAACAACACGTATCGCCAGTTGAAAAGCGCCGTCCGCTTGTTGAAGTGGGACAGGCCAAAGAGGACCGCCGTCAGAAACAGCGCAGGAGTGCGTCCCATGCGCCGCTCCAGAAGATTCTGGAGCCATCCCCGAAAGAAGAGCTCTTCCGGAACGGCGATGAAGAAGAAGGTGAAGATCCACGCCCCGGCCATCGGCGCCAACCCCGGCCACAATGCGTGCGGATGCAGAAAACCCAACCCCAGGCCCAGCGCCAGTGCAATGGGCGTGTACCAGACCAGCTCCCGCAGTCCAATCGTGGCATCGCGCACGCGCAGGCGCAGGTCGAATCCAACTCCATCCAGTTGCCGTAACGCGATGAAGCCGTAGATGCCCGCGTCCAGCAGCAGTATTTTGTTGAAGATCGCCAGGTGGGCCGGCCACGCGCCCTCAAACCAGCGCAGGTCGACCGCCAGGCCCAGCGTGGCCAGAACCAGAAAATCCCGCCAGTTGCCGCGCTGGCCGATGTCAATCCACCGGGCCTGCCAAAGCAGGCTTGCCACCGCGACGGGAAGCACGGCATACAACGTAAACCAGCCCCAGCGGAAGATCCCGGCAGCACACGTCATCAGCACATAGGGCACGCTCAAGGCAGCGGGGCAGACGAGTTGCGCCCAGACAGGAAGCCTGCGCGCCCACCCGGCCGCGCCCTGCGGAAAGAATGCCGCTGCCAGAAACGGGATGAGCGTGAGCAAGGCAGCGATCGAATTCGCCGGAGTGATCATAAGGCTCAGCTCCATTGTGCGCCTTCCTCCCGAAAATTCCTCGCGGGCCGCGACCCTTCGGCGAAGAACGAAATCGCCCCGTTGCGGCCGAGATTCTTCCCGCGCCAACCTCAGGGCGGCAAACCTTGGTCACTAGAACCGTGCAGATTACCGGTAACGCCCGGCCAGGCACGGTCGATATCTCCATGAGTGATTAGCGGAGGCTCATGTGACCCTTTTAACCTTGAACGACACCTGTTCCATCGGCGTAAGAGCCATGGACGATCAGCACGGCATCCTGATGGATACCATGAACGAGCTTCGCCAGGCGCTGGCGCGCGGTGCGGGCCGGGAACAGCTGCGCGAAGTGCTCGACCGGCTGATCGAGTTTACGCGCATGCACTTCTGGAGCGAGGAACAGCTGATGGAGCAGAGCGCATTTCCCGGTTTGGCCGAGCACCGCTCCGAACACCACGGCATGCTAGCGCAGATGATCCAGTCGGCCCATCGTGTGCAATACGGCGAAGGAGCGCGGATGCGGCAGCTGGTCGACTTCCTGTGCAACTGGTTCGCCGAGCACATCGAGAGCCTCGACCGGCATTATGGCGTGTGGCTGAATGAGCGGGGCGTGCGGTAAACACGCCGCAGCGCAGCAGCGTGTTCTGGCTTACCAGATTCCTGGAAACAGACGATAGCGCGTGAGGGCCGCGTATTCTCGGTATCCCGCCAGTTCGCGGCGGAGGAAACGGTCTTCGTGCCCCGTGCGCCACACGATCAGAAGCACCATCAGCGCCGCGACCGCCATTGCCCACCCGGAACCGAACATGAGCGCCGTTGCCGGATACATCAGGATAGACCCCACGTACATGGGGTGGCGCACGATGCGATAGGGGCCCGCGCTGACCACTCGATGGCCGCGGTCCGACTGAATGCGAACCGTGGTCTCAGCGAAGGGGTTGACCAGGAAGGTCCAGGCAGTCAGCGCCATGGCGGCTAGGAATAGGGCAATGCCGGGAAATATTGTCCACTGCGGCATCGGCATCCAGCGGAAACGGACCGCATCCAGGCCCGCAACCGCAACCTGAATGAACGTAAGCGGGAAATAGATCGACACAAATATCTTGTCGAACCCTTTCGTATCCTTGCGCATGAATTTGCCGCGCGCTTCCAGCAGGCCAGGGTTGAACCGATGCACCAACGCGCCTGTAACGGTCATCGTAACTACATAGATAGCGGTGCATATCCAGCCGCGCACCCAATCGAACCGTCTAGCGCCCGCAAAGACCGCAGCAATCCAAAGGAACATCATCGACATGCCCTTGGCGAGCTTCCAGAGGCGGCCAAGAAGGCTCAAGGAGATTCTCGTTTGCGATTCCGCCACGGATAGATCGGGCATCTTGCTCCCCTTTGCCTGGCTCCGCGCCACCGGAACCGAATGGATTATCCCTGCGACCAGGATTGTGGCCGTGGCGCGAGTTGTCCGTAAGTGATAGCCAACACTGGGAGTTGTGACGGCATTACTGCCCTGTAGCGCCTCACACTTCGAACGAAAGTTGGGCCGAGGCGAGGAGCGGCGAAGCGGGCTTCGGCTCGGAAGCCAGTTCGTAAACCAGCCGTTCCAGCACCAGCCGCTTGTCCGGCGGGGAAGAGCGTAATTCCAGGTCGGCGCGGGCAACCAGCCGCAGCGCCCGCGTCAGGTAGCGGCGGCTCTTGTAACGCCTTGCCTGGCGGATGAGATCGTCGGCGGCAAAGGGCGGCATGCGGAAGCCCTGCCACAACGCCTGCCAGATGGCGCGCGAGTCGCGCACGTTCTTCTCCAGAATCACCAGCATCTGCCGGAAGGTGCGGGCAAGCATGTAGAGATGCCCAATCGCCGCGTCCTCGCCCGCGTCGGAGCTGTTCAGCAGCCCATGTAGCAGGGCCAGCGCGCGCACCCGGTCGCGGGCGCTGATGGCGTCGGTCAACTCGTACAGCGAGCGCTGCTTGGCGGCCAGCACCATGGTCTCCACATCGCCCAGCGTGATGCGTCCCCGGCCCAGGGTATAGAGCAGCAGCTTCTCCAGCTCCGAGGAGACCAGCATCATGTCCGCGCCCAACGCATCCACCAGCTCGCGGGCCGCATCCGTGTCCACGCGCGCGCCGGCCTCGTTCGCGGTGGCCACGGTCCAGCGCATTGCGTCTTCTTCGCTCACGCGGGCCAGTTCCACCATTCCGCAGTGCTCGCCCAGAGTCTCGGTGAGCCGCTCGAAGCGGTTCTTGTCGTCCATCTCCATGCGCCGCGCGTCGGAGGGGATGCGCAGGAAGTCGGCCACAAAAATCAGCAGCGCCTGCGGGTTGGGCGAGCGGAAATAGCGGTCCAGAGCCGCAAATTCGTCCTTCTTGGCGCCGCGGGTGTAGAGCTGGCGCACGTTGCGCACAAAAATCACCTGAAACGGCGCCATCAGCGAGGGGGTCTGCGCGCGGTCCAGCACCTCGAAGACCGAAGTGTTGGCCAGATCCAGGTCGGAGAGGCAAAAATCTCTCAACTCCGGCGGCACGAAGGCCTTGAGCACGGCCGAGCGGCAGCGGTCCAATAAAAAGACTTCGTCGCCGGCCAGCACGTAACCGGCCTTGAGCGGCCCCTTGCCGGCGGCGGCAGCATCGATCTCCGCCACAAAGCGGCCCACGGCGGCAAACCCCGCGCCCCAGCGCCCGCCGCTCACCGGCTCACTCTCCTCGCAGCGCGGCCTATGAATGCGTCGATCATGTGGCTCCAGAATACCCTCACGGCAGTGTGCAAACCAAGAAAAATCAAAAAACAGCTTCTAGCTGTTAGCTCTTAGCGAAAGACCCGGCGCTAAAAGCTAATAGCTGCCTTTCAAAACCCCTCCAGCACATCGGCCACCAACTGTCGCGCGAACTCCCGCGAGAGCCGCTCCATAGCCGCCGGATTCTCCTGAATGAAGGTCGGCAGGTCGGTGGTGGACTGGTACTGCTGGCGGTAGACGTAGTTCTTGTTCTCATAAAGAACTTTGCCGTCGCGTCCGGTAAGCGTGACCGAAGCCACAATGGTGATGAGGAAGCTGGACGACTCCTGCGTCGAGGCGTTGTAGGTCAGCGGCGCCACGGCCTCCTTGAGAATCGTCCCCTGCAGCACCGCGTCCGGATCTCCGCCTGTGTCAGGCGTCACCCGCAGACGGGTGCGGGTGGCAAATTCGCGAATCACCGCATTGGTCATCACCGTCTCGGTGTGATACGCCTCGGTGCGGGTGGCGAAGACCGGCACGGAGAGCGTGCGCACATCGGGCGGCAGATGCGTAACCGCGCCCAGCGTGTGGTATCCGCAGCCGGAGAAGGCGACCAGGGCAAGAGTGATCGGGGCAAAAGCAAACTGGCGCATGACTCATCTTAGCGCGCTGCCCATCCCGGAGCGCACCTGATTCGGCCCCTAAAAGAATTGCATCGCCACAAGCTGCCACCCCGATGATCCGCCATTCGGAGAGCGTTCTATTTAGAACGCTCATCTTTCCCACTGGTACCGTTGAGGATGTATTCCGCCATGGTGTCTGCAGCATCCCTTACCGGAGCATTTTCAATGTTAGAAAGCACCACAATGAACAAGTGTTGATCGGGATAGCGGGCTTCAAATGCCGCAAAACCAGGATCCCCGCCTTCGTGATAGATTCTTCGCCGAGGGGCGCTGTCAACAAACCAGCCATATCCGTAATGACCAGGAGGATGAGCCTTGAACATCAGATCAAGGGAGTGGCGCGTGAGAAAGCCTGGCGAGTCAAGGGCTTTGTTCCAAAGTGCCAGGTCCCCGACGGTTGTGCTAATGCCTCCAGCGCCAATCTCAACAGACCGGTCAAAGTAGTCTCGATGCCGCAAACGCCCATCCTCGAACGTGTGTCCTTCAGCCGCATTGGGAATGATCGCAAGTGTGGAGGCATACCCGGAGTGGGTCATCTTGAGCGGCTGGAAGATGTGATGGGCGAGGTAAGCGCCATAATCTTCGCCCGAAAGCTCTTCGATGATGTAGGCGAGCAGGCAGTATTCGGTGTTGGTATAAGCCCACTTTGTTCCGGGCGGAAAGGCCAAGGGCCTGTCCCGGAATGTTTGGATGAGTTCATCCGGCGTGTACGGCACAGCAATCCCTTTCGAATAATCTTTGATGTCGTTGTTAGGAACCCCAGAGGTGTGAGTTAGAAGCTCGTGAATCGTGATCGCCTTCCAGGATTCCGGCGCATTCTTGTAGTATTTCCCGATGGGATCGTCGAGCGAGAGTTTTCCTTGTTCGGCTAATTGCAGAATCGCTACTGCCGTGAATTGCTTGCTGACGGATGCGATCTCAAACCTGGTTTGAGCCGTGTTTGGAATCTTCCAGCCTTCGACGGCCAGGCCGTAACTCTTCTCCAGAATTGTGTGCCCATTGCGCTCGACGAGGATGTTTCCCTGAAATTGCCTTTCCGGTGGGAGCTTGCGCACGAAGGCGTCCATCCGGTCGCCCAGGTCTCTTTGTTGAGCGTGAACACTGGTGGAAAGGAGCAAGACAAGCGGGATCAGGTATTGCTTCATAGTCCGAGGCTAGCAGGAGCTTGAGCGTACGGCAATTGGAAAAAGACAAGTCCAATGAGTGAAGCGGGCCGGAGACGAAGCAACTCATTCCTACCGTTTTCCTACGCAGATAGAGTGGGAGGCGATTGCATTCCAAGGCTGCAAAACTACACCCAGGCTGTCGCCAGCATTCCCAGCTTCACAGAAAAGAGTTTCAGGCCGTCGGCGCGCTCCTTGAAATAGAGTTCGTTGAGCCGGTCTGAATCCAACTGCTCGATGCGCCGGAATCCGGCGCGGCGCAGTTCCGCTTCCATTGTTTGCGGCGTGAAGAAAAGCTGGAACGGTTCCCCGGCGGCTGCGACGCGCCCGGCCAACCCGTCGAATGCTGCGTGGCCGGCCGGGCTGAGAGTCTCCGGCGCGAGGGCGTAATCGAAGCCCACGGCGGTCCCGGCGGGCAGTTGCGCAATTGCCCCAAGCGTGGCCTGAAAGGCTTCCAGCGTCAGATAGGGCGCCACCCCCAGCCAGCCGAAGAACGCGGCTTTGTGGGCATCGAAGCCCGCCTCGGCCAGCCCTGCGGCCAAGGTCTTGTGTTCAAAGTCCAGAGGAACAAACGTGAGGCTGGCCGGCAGGACGATGGCCGCATCTTCGAGCAGTGTGCGCTTCCACTCCTGGGTGGCGGGAAAGTCCACCTCGAAGACCCGCAGCGAGGGAAACGGGTTGCGGTAGGCAAAGGTGTCCAATCCGGCGCCAAGAACGGCATATTGCGTTACCCCTTGGGCCACGGCCGCTGCCAGTTGATCCTCAACATACCTGCTGCGCGCCGCCATAAACAAGCGAAAGGCCCGCGCGACCGGGTGCATCTCGCGCTGCCGGTCAATGGCGAAACCCGCGCCCAGCAACGGCACGGCGATTGGATCGTTAAGGACGCGCGGCTGGTCCAATATCTGGTGCGCGGCGCGCCGCATGGCCACGCGAAGGGCTGTTCTGCTGGCGCGGCCGGTCTCCATGCATTGCAGTGTAAATCACCATCACTTCAACTCCCGCGCGCGGCGTACCATAGTTCCCATGAGCTGGATTGGATGGGCAATTCTCTCCGCCGTCTTTGCTGCCGCCACCGCCCTTTTGGCCAAAGTGGGCGTGGCGCATGTGGACTCGAACCTGGCCACGGCACTGCGCACCAGCGTGGTGGTGGTCTTTGCCTGGGGCATCGCGCTGGCGCTGGGCAAGCACGGCGAATTGCGCTCCCTCGACCGCCGCACACTGCTCTTTCTCACCCTTTCCGGGCTGGCCACCGGCCTCTCCTGGCTGTGTTACTTTCGCGCCCTGCAGTTGGGACCGGCCTCGCGCGTGGCTCCTCTGGACAAGCTCAGCGTCCCCCTGGTCATGCTCTTCGCGTGGCTGCTGCTGGGCGAAAAGCTCACCGCTCCGGTCCTCATCGGCGGCTTGCTCATCACCGCCGGAGCCGTGGTGATCGCACTGGGGTGACCGGCCCCGCAACGCAGCTTACTTATACTGAGAAAAGAGAGAATGCGGCTTTTGCCGCCGCAAAAAAGTTCCCTTGGACCCATCGACCCAATCCGAAGCCCGCCCCGCCCCGCCCCGCCGCATCGTTCTCACCGGCTTCATGGGTTCGGGCAAGAGCACCGTCGGCCCGCTCGTTGCCGGCCGCCTGGGCTGGAGCTTTCTCGATGTGGATGACGTGATCGAAGCCGAGGCCGGCGCAACCATCGCCGAG
>JBKQRH010000014.1:0-7265 GCA_052326045.1 Occallatibacter sp.
GCCGTAGAGCTTGCGGTGACGCTCAGTTCGAACAATCCGCTGCTCACACACCTGCTGGCAGTCGCATTCTTCCTGGTGTCAATGTTCTTCGTGCGGAAATCGTTCTATGGAATGAGGATTGAGTCCAAGGAAAGCAACTGATTCCTGGCTTCGAAATCAACGAAAACGCCGCCTGAAAATGGGCGGCGTTTTCCTTTGGGAGTAGGGTGGCGCCCGCTCATCAAGCTGCTGTGCACCATCACCTTCGTCATGGCGCCTTTGTTCCTATAGCTCAAAGCCCGGCCATCTCCCGCCGCGGCGGGCGGGGATGGCCTGATTGATAACCCGCTCCCCTGACTGGCGGACTACCACAACCCAAGCGACCCCGCGCAATCCTGCGTGGGGCCGCATTGTTTTCTTGCGCCGGCCAGACATGGCCGGTTTGGTGCTATGATGGCTGGCGCCATCAAAAGCTTTTGCTGCTCAATCTTTACCGGGATATTGCGCGGAAATCCGCGCGCGAGAGGATGGAAATCATGCGTGTTCATGTTTGCCTGGGAATAGCGTTGTCAATCGCCGCGCTGGCGCTTTCGGCGCCCGGCGCCGCTCAGAGGTTTCGGGAACCAACCAAGGAAGAGCTGCAGATGACCTCCGACCCCAAGGCTCCGGGTGCCCCGGCGGTCTTTCTCTATTTTGAGCAGACGACAGACAACCACAACCACTACGAGAGCCATTACGCGCGCATCAAGGTGCTCACCGAGTTGGGCAAGGAGTGGGCCACCGTCGAGGTTCCCTACGTTAAAGGGTATTCCGCCACGCCCATCATCGAGGGTCGCACCATCCATTCCGACGGCACGGTGATTCCGCTTACCGGAAAGGCCGAAGACCTGTTGGTCTTCAAGACCACCGAGAACCACGTGAACGCCGCGGTCTTCAACCTGCCCAGTGTCGAGGTGGGCAGCATTCTGGAGTACAAGTGGAGCATACCCTTGACCGGCGGGAAGGTCACCGGCGCCGTGGACGACGACGAATTCTATACCTCCGCGCTGGCCGGAAAAATGGATGAAGAATGGGATGTGCAACAGCCGATCTACGTCCACAAGGCGCACTTCTATTGGAACCCTTTCTCTGACTTGGAGTCGAATGCCCTTAGCGGCGTCAACGGAAGCTCGGTCGACTACTACATCGATGGGGAACTGGCGCACTATCTGGTTTTTACCCAGCGCCTGCCCGCCGGAGTCACGACCATCCGGAGTCCCAAGGGCGATTTCACCCTGGACATCCAGGATGTGCCCGCCTTCGTTCGCGAGGCCAACTCTCCGCCGGAGGCCTCCGTGCGTTACCAGGTGCGCTTCTTTCGTACCCCCTACAACTCCGCAACTGTTTACTGGGAGAACGAGATCCAGCGTTGGTCGAAGCAGTTGAATGAGTTTGCCGCCCAGAGTCCGGCGATCAAGGACGCGGCCAGTCAGATTACAACCGGCGCCGCTACCGCCGAGGACAAGGCCCGCAAGCTCTACGATGCCGTGCAGGCCCTGGAAAACACTGACTTCACGCGCGCCAAATCCGAGGCCGAGCGCCAGCAACTGCATTTGAGGAAGGAGCTGAAAAACGCTCAGGACGTGTGGAGCGAGAAGGGCGGCTCGGGCAACGACCTTGCCGCCCTCTACCTGGCGCTGGCTCGCGCGGCCGGACTGGCTGCCGACGGCGTGCAGGTGGCCGATCGCAATAAGCGCATCTTCGACGCCAACCTGCTCTCCCTCCATCAGCTCGACTCGCTGCTCGTGGTGCTGCACATCGACGGCAAGGACATCTACCTCGACCCCGGCCAGAAGCTCTGCCCCTTCGGCCAGTTGCACTGGACGCACACGCTGGCGGGCGGGCTTGCGCAGAACGCCAAGATACCGGTCTATACGCCCTCCAACGCCACCAAGGACGCCATTACCGCCCGCGCCGCCGATGTGACCCTGGACGCGCAAGGCGGGGTTACCGGGAGGATCAAATTAATGATGAACGGCCCCGCGGCGCTCCATTGGCGCCAGCTTAACCTCACCTCCGACCTCGACGAGGTCAAAAAGCAGTTCAACGAATCCCTGCGCCCGCTTTTGCCGCAAGGGGTCTCGGGGGAGGTGGCTGTATTCCAGGGATTGGACACCTCGGCCGAATATATCGGCGCGGTAGTGAGACTCTCTGGCCAGTTGGGCAATTCTACCGGCAAGCGTCTGTTGGTTCCCGCATTCTTCTTTTCCACCGGCGCCCACACGCAGTTCGTGAGCGAGGAGAAGCGGGAAGCCGCTGTCGATCTGCACTATGCCGAGCAGGTCATCGACGACGTGGTCTACCACCTGCCCCCCGGATTCACCGTCGAAAGCGCCCCGGAGCCGGTTCAACTGCCCTGGCCCGATCACGCCACCCTGGTGATAAAGACGTCGCCCGGCCCCGGAACCATCGACATCCGGCACACCTTCGCCTCGTTCTTCCCTCTGATCGAGCCCAAGGACTACCCGGCCCTGCGCGACTACTACCAGAAGATCGCCACCAACGACCAGCAGCAACTGGTGCTGGTCCAGGCAGCGGGCGCGGGGGCAAACTGAGTCGATTCGGCAATGCAGTGCTACTCCAATGTGCTTTACATGAACATTGGTGCAGGCTGTGAGGGTGAGTTATATGAGTATGCCTGTTTGGTTGCGGGTATCGATAGCCGCCGCGGCGCTGACGCTGCCGCTGGCGGGCGTGGCTCAGAAGTTTCAGGAGCCGACCAAAGAAGAGTTGCAGATGACCTCCGACCCCAAGGCTCCGGGCGCCCCGGCAGTCTTTCTCTATCTTGAGGAGACAACCGACAACCATAACCGCTTCGAGAGCCGTTATGCGCGTATCAAGGTGCTCACCGAGTTGGGCAAGGAGTGGGCCACCGTCGAAGTTCCTTACATTAAGGGGTATTCCGCCACGCCCATCATCGAGGGCCGCACCATTCATTCCGACGGCACGGTGATTCCGCTTTCCGGCAAGGCCGCAGACCTTCTGGTCGTCAAGAACGACAAGAATAACGTCAAGAAGGCGGTCTTCAATCTCCCCAGCGTTGAGGTGGGCAGCATCCTCGAGTACAGGTGGACGATACCCATGACTGGAACGCGGTTTGAAGATGGAGATGGGAATGTTGTGAGTGAATGGCAAGGGGCGTTTTGGGCCGCCCGGATTCCTAAGTGGGGTGTTCAGCAGAAGATTCCTGTTCACAAGGCTCACTTCTACTTCAATCCATTCAACGACACCCAGTCGGTTTCTCGCGGCACCACGCCCGTCTATGAAGTTGATGGGGAAGGGGCTGCGAATCTGTTGTATACGCAGCGCCTGCCGGCCGGAGCAAAGGTAGTCGTGAGCTCCAAGCCCGACTACACACTGGACATTCAAGATGTGCCTGCGATCAAGCACGAAATGGACGCGCCTCCAGAGGAAGCCTCCGTATACCAGGTGCAATTCTATTATTCGCCCTACAACAGCGCCCAGGTTTATTGGGAGAACGAGATCAAGCGCTGGTCGAAGGATCTGGACCACTTTGCCAGCCAGTCTCATGCCATCCGGGATGCGGCCAATCAGATCACGGCCGGCGCCGATACCCCCGATGCCAGGGCGCGCAAACTCTACGATGCCGTGCAGGCCCTCGAAAACACCGACTTTTCGCGCGCCAAATCCGAGGCCGAGCGCGAGCAACTGCATCTGAAGAAGGATCTGAAGAAGGCTGAGGACGTTTGGAGCGAGAAAAGCGGCTCAGGCAACGACCTTGCCGCTCTCTACCTGGCGCTGGCCAGGGCCGCGGGCATTCAGGCCGACGGCATGAAGGTGGCCGATCGCAGCAAGCGCATCTTCGATCCCAACTATCTTTCCCTCGACCAACTCGATGCGCTCCTGGTGGTGCTGCGCATCGATGGCAAGGACATCTACCTCGATCCCGGTCAGAAGCTCTGCCCCTTCGGCCAGTTGCACTGGACGCACACGCTGGCTGGTGGACTGGAAGAAAATGCTAAGGAGCCGGTCTACACCCCTCTGAATCTCACCAAGGACGCCATCACCGCCCGCAATGCCGATCTGATTGTCAACGCCTCGGGCGAGATAACCGGCGCCGTCAAAGTCGTGATGAACGGCCCCGCAGCGCTCTATTGGCGCCAGCTTAACCTCACCTCCGACCCGGAAGAGGTCAGGAAGCAGTTCAACGAGTCCCTGCACGGGCTCCTGCCACAGGGAATTACCGGCGAGGTGGATCGCTTCGTGGGGCTCGAGTCCGCGGCCGCCAATCTCGCAGTAGTGGTCAAGGTCTCCGGCCAGTTGGGCAGTTCCACGGGCAAGCGCCTGCTGCTGCCGGGCTTCTTCTTTTCAACCGGAGCTCATCCGCAATTCGTAGCCGAGGAGAAGCGGGAAGCCGCTGTCGATCTGCACTATGCCGAGCAGGTCATCGACGACGCGGTCTACCACCTCCCCGCCGGCTACACGGTCGAGAGCGCCCCGCAGCCCTCGCAACTGCCTTGGCCGGACCACGCCACCCTCATCGTCAAGACAGGGTCTGCCTCCGGCGTCATCGAGATCCGGCACACATTCGCCCGCTTCTTCGTGCTGCTGGATCCCAAGGACTACCCGGCCCTGCGCGACTACTACCAGAAGATCGCCACCAACGACCAGCAGCAACTGGTGCTGATCCAGGCAGCGGGCGCGGGGGGAAACTGAGGAGCGCGAATTCTTCGCCGGCAGCACCGCGGTTTCGCACCCGGACAGGCGGCTTTCTCCTCAGCGGGAGGGCCGCTTGACACTGGGACTTCGGGCTGCACGTTACTTTGGTCCTATTCCCTTTAGTAATATAACTTCTCTATAAATAAACAGCATTTTTCGCTTTGAAACTGGCGAACACCGAGTTACGTTTCACACATTCCTCTATTCACAGGGCGGGCCATTTTCCTCCCAATTAGGGTGGAATCCGAGCAGTTTACCTCTCAGGATGGAGTAGGTGTCTCTAAGGACGCAGTTCGTCTCCTCCCGAGGAGGGTTGCGCTCCTCTCGATAAAACGCAATTTGAACCTTCACAGGTCAAGGAGGCGAAAGATGAAATTCAGGCTATGGATGGTGTTTGCTCTGGTTGTTGCTACCGGGTTTGGCGAACGGGCCGTCGCGCAGTCGACCCCACACGACCCGACTTGGCCGTGCGACGAAACAGAAATTGACCAACAAGAGTTCCCGGCAGCCATCGTCAGCATGGGGCACCCGGAGCGAGCCCCCTATTTTTGCGCAACCAACAAAAGCGTACCTGTCGACATTCCGCCAGCGTTCCCCAACCATCAGCCGCTGAGGTTCGTGGTTATTGGGATCAACCCCCTAAGGCAATCCTGCCAGCTTACCTTTGCAGACACCCCTACGGCAGAACCGTTTGCATCGAGCGTTGCAAAAGATATCGGTATCCCGACCTCCGCACCTGAAACTGTATCGAAGCCCGCCGGCAACAGCAAATCCCTTACCCAGGCCTTGACGGCCGCAAAGACTGCCCAGGGCGCGGCTCAAACGAATTTGTCCAATTTGCTGGCGGTTAAGAGTCCTGCTGGGGGAGGAAGACTGTTGACGCTCGCCGCCGATAAAGCCAAGCTGGATGCCGCCAAAGCCCTTGCGGATGCGAAGGCATATTCCGACTGTATCGATGACTTCAAGTCCCAGGACGCAAAAGTTGCCGACCTACTGAAGGCTGCAAGCGCCTTTTCTTCCGTAGTCGCGCATCAAGTTGCGAAGGCGTCTGAAAAGGTGAACGCCTACAACACTCTCGTGGATAAGGCGAGCAAGGCAAAGCCTTCTGATTGGAGCGGGATTTTGGACGAGGCGGGAAAGCTTGAGATGATTTCGCCCGTTAGCCCTAAGCTCGTCCTGGGGAAAGATCCAAAGTCGGATCTGCAGTCTCAAAACTCAGAAGAGGGTGACCTCACACCAGGGGCTATCGCAATCCTGTTGGCAAACAATGGAAAAGACTTCGAATCCGTGGCAACGGCGATTGCCTCCGCGGCTAACGAAGCTCAGAAGGCCCTCCAGCCGGGGGCAGTGTGCAAGGACGATCCGGAAGTGAAAAACGCCTTCTCCGCGGATAATGACAGCTTGACCAAGATTTACTCGGATGTGAAAGGGGAGCCGGCCCGAGAGACAAGCTGGAAGGACCAGCTGGCCTCGATTTCGAGCATGGCGACTGCGCTTACATCGGCAGTGGGCGATATGCAAACCAAGCTATCAGCGACAGAGGCCACCAATATTGTCCAGACCGTCGTCGATAACAACCAGTCGTCCGACACTGCAACGCTCAAATGCACGGATCAGGACAACCCGCTGATCAAGATCAATCTCACCGGCCAATCGTCAACCGGCACGCAAAACAAGGGTACAGCCAAAACTCCGGCTGCCGGCAGCTCACCCCAAAAGGCTGATTCGAGTAAGCAGCAGACCGCCGCCACAGAGACATACACGTACAAACTACAATTCGGCTACGGTCAGCGGGTCTATGAATCAGCCGGAATGGTATTCTCCCCGTTGCAGCAGCATTCCTTTGAAACAGCCGCTGTTGGGTCTGGCCCTTCCTGTCCTGCTGCGAGCGGTACAACCACATACACTGGGTGCATCGTCGACGACAGCGCTTCAAACTGGCGCATTCTGCCCATGGTCATTGCCAGCTACCGCCTTGGAGAGGAGAAATCCAAAACCGCGCGGGACATGACCCCTTACATCAGCTTTGGCGCAACTGTAAAGAGCAGCTCAACGACTGGTACTTCCCTTGAGTACTTGTTGGGGCCATCCTGGGCGCTCGTCCACCGTTACCTTTTCCTGACTGTCGGTGGTTATGCCGGCCAGGTGACGCGTTTGGGAGGCGGGCTCGTTCTTGGTGACCAGACGGTCACTCTTCCTTCAACTCTACCCACCACGACCGGGTACGAATGGGGCTTCGGCTTCGCCGTCACGTTCAAGGTCGGTTCGCAACAAGGGAGCTCTCAAGCATCAAGTACCAAGAGCACTACACCGACTAAGAGCTCAACAAAGGGCGGAGCTGGACAGTAGCATCCATCCCAGGTTCCGTTCCATTAGCCTCCGCCACGGAGGAGGCGAAGTGGCGAAACTTGCCGCCCCTCCCCGTCGAAGTTGGCTGGGGCGAGCCAGGCTTCAAAGGCTCGCTTGCGGGCCGGCCACTCGTGGTCCAGCATCGAGAACCAGGCGGTGTCGCGGCTCCTGCCTTTGACGACCATGTGCTGGCGGAAGATGCCCTCGAAGGTGAAGCC
>JBKQRH010000015.1:0-2662 GCA_052326045.1 Occallatibacter sp.
TAGCGGCGTCCGTAGGAGAGCAGGCGCTTGACTTGCTTCATGCGTGCACCCCCAGCCGCGCCAGCGCTTCCAGGACCTGCGCCGTCTCCACACCCGCGATTCCCGCCGGCGCCGTCACCACTTCCGCGGCCGTCCGCCACGGGCCCCAGATGGCTGCGTCCGACGTCCCGAAGATCTCCACCACCGGCACGCCAAACGCCGCCGCCATGTGCGCCGGTCCCGAATCGTTGCCGACAAATAATGACGCGCCGCCGAGCAGTTCCTTAATCTCTGACAGCGGTGCGCCTTGTACCCTGCGATACTCCCGAAACGGCTCCAGGTTATCGCTCGAAGCTCCAATAAATACCGGCTCCAGCCCGGACCGCTTCAAGTGTTCCGCCACCGCCAGAAATCCATCGGCGCGCCAGGTTTTTTCGGGCGCCGCCGCCACTGCGTGGATTACCGCAAACGGCTGCGCCGGCTTTTGGGCCGAACCTGTCAGGACCAGTTTGGCCCTTGGGATCTCCATGCGCGCCGCTCCCAGCCAAAACATCGCACTAGCTAAATGTTCCGCCGTATGGACCGTGCGCTCGACGCCCAGGATCTCCTGCGCCCGCGGAATCCGCGCGTTATAAACCCACTGATGGCGGAAGTGCCCGAATCCCGCCCGGAACTGCGCGCCCGAAAGCACCGTGATTCGCGCGCTGCGCATTCCGCCGTGCAGGTTCAGGCACAGCCTGGACCGCCATCCGCGCACTTCTCCCCACTCCGGCGACAGGACCTCATCCACGTCGGGATTGCCTTCGAAGATTGCGCGGAACCGTTCTTCCACGACTACCGCAACGCGCAGGTCGGGCCGGGCCCGTTTTAGAATGTCGAGCGCGGGTGTGGTGAGCACGCAGTCGCCCAGCGACCGGAGCCGGATAATCGCCACCCGGCTACCCCGCGGCAAACATTCCAGGATACTCCCCACGGCGCCCTATTCTTCGATCTTGGCTTCGTCGACCAGCATCACCGGAATGTCGTCGCGGACAGGGTAAACGCGGTGGCACTCGACGCATTTCAAGCCGCTCTGATCGCTCTTGAGTTCGACCGCAGTCTTGCAGACCGGGCAAACGAGAATTTCCAGCAAGTCTTTGCTGATAGCCATAGTGAATGATTCAGTTTACCAGCATTAGTGGGGCAAGCCGTCTGGTCTGCGGGCGAATCCCTGGCCGCCCATCCCAATGCCGTCGGCCCAGCCGTGGTTAATGAGGCCGCGGCGTGCAGGGCGGCCCCAATTCATCAGGCCCGTTTTTCTTCTTGTATTTGAGATTCTAATGCCGTAATATACCCGACAAAGTACTAGAGGATCTAGAACGTGGCGGTCAGCCTCTGGCGGAAAACGAGAATGGTGGACGGGTGTTTTCCGGTTTTATCGGCTCTCGCAGCCGCATTGAGTACAAACGATGAATCCATTACGCCATGAAATGGGCAGATGGGCGTGCTGCGGCGCGTTTCTGGTAGGAATGTTGGCGGCGCCGCTCTGGACACAACCGAAAATTGCCATCACCTCGCCGCGCGACGGCGTTGTGGTGCACCCCGGCGAATCCGTAACTGTCATCGTTACCGTTTCCCCTCCAGAGAGCTTGCGCATGGTGGCAGTCTTCCCCGAGGATTCCTTGAAAATAAAGGGTGATCTGGTGCTTAGCGCTCCGCCCTACCGATTCACCTTTGAGGTTCCAAAGGATATTCAGGTGGCGGGCAGGTACGGCATGTTTGCGTCTGGCCTACTGGCAGTCAATGGATCGATCGACTCCGACCCAATCGGCATTGATGTCGAGCGGTCCGACCCTCCGCTGCGGCTGGAGGAGGAATTCGGATCTCTCACGCTTGGTCATGTTGGTGAGTCTAGCACCCTGCTTATCTACGGCACCTATGCCGACGGATCGAAGGTCGATCTGACGCACTCATCCCTTACCAAGTACACGTCGGCCTCGCAGGCCATTGTGAAAATCGACAGTCATGGGCGAGCGACCGCCGCAGGGGCCGGTTCTACCAGCATTACCGTTGAGAACAATGGCGCAAAAGTGGTGGTCCCGGTGTCGGTGCCTCATGAGGAGCCCCCAGTGCAGCCGATACCCCGCTGATAGGAGGCACGGTCATGAAAATCCACCTACCGATAGTCGTCGCGTTCCCAGCAATTCTGTATCTCTCCAGTGCATCGCTCACGGGCCAAACACCGTTTGTGAAGATCACCTCACCGCCAAACGGCACCGTGGTCCATCCTGGGGAGCGTGTGCCAGTGACGGTCGATGCGACGCCCTTTGCCTTCGGCGCGGTCATAGTGCTGCCCTATGGCACGGCTGCGTCTCTCTCCGGACCGCCATACCGCTTCGTGTTCGAGGTGCCAACCGACCTTGCATCCGGAGATCTTCTGGTCGGTGCGCTCGGTGTGCCGCCGGCTGGTTTTAAGAGCACAGATACAGACAAAGACGCGGTGAAGGACACGATCAAGCTCGATCTTGAGCGGCCGGAAAGCCCGAAACGCTTGACGGCGGAGCTATCGGATTTTTACAACGTACGGGATGGCTTTCACCATGTCGGTGAGAACCGCTATTTGCGGATAACCGGTATATTTGGTGGCGATGGCGAGGTGGATCTTACGATCTCCAAGTTAACCAAGTATCAATCCAGCGCGGTG
>JBKQRH010000016.1:0-11256 GCA_052326045.1 Occallatibacter sp.
AAAGCCTTCGTCCTCCGCCTCGTCTGAGCCGATTTTTGCTCGCAACGCTATCTGCCTCAAAGTTAATAACAGACTCTAGGTTCCGCACCGCGCCGCATTCCATTTCCGCACGCTTCACGCTGATAAAATTGAAACAGATTCATGTTCAGGGACTGGTACGCGCGCTGGATGTACGCATGGGAGACGCGGCTGACCACGCGCGACGAAAATCGCGTGGTGCGACCGCTGGAGTGGGGCTTCGAGTGGATCGAGCCCTTTCTTGAGGCTCATGGTTTTGGCGCCGCTGTGCCGGGTCCGGAAGTTGTGCACGACGATGCGGCGGCCGAGGCAGCCATGGTGCGGATCAACGAGCTTCTGATCCGCCACAGCGATACGTTCTTCGGGTACCGGCGGCCAACGGATTTCCGGCTGGAAGAACGGCGTCCGCAACTATTCCCAACCAATGTGCGTCCGGAGACCCTGGCGCAAGACGCCGCGATCCGCCAGCAGGCTGCAGCGGGAAAGATCCCGCCGGCGCAGTTTCTGCGCTTTACCTCGCCGGAGCGGACGCCTTTCCCGGAGAACGACCAGGCGAACGCCCGATGGTACCCGGCGCCTGCGCACAAGGACCCCGAACGGCCCAAGCAGGCCATCGTGGTGCTGCCGCATTGGAATGCCGATGCCTTCAGCCACAACTCTCTGTGCGCTATCTTCAACAAGATGGGCATCTCGGCGCTCAGGCTCTCCAAGCCCTACCACGACATTCGCCGGCCCGTCGAGCTGAAGCGCTCCGACTTCGCCGTCAGCGCCAACATCGGCCGCACGCTCTCGGCCTGCCGCCAGGCGGTGGTCGATATCCGCTGCTGCCTGGACTGGCTGGAGGAGCAGGGTTACGAGCACTTGGGCGTGCTGGGAACCAGCCTCGGCTCCTGCTACGCCTTTCTGGCCAGCGCGCACGACCCGCGCATCCGTGTGAACGCCTTCAACCACGCGTCCACGGCTTTTGGCGACGTAGTTTGGGCTGGGCAAAGCACACGCCACGTCAAGCAGGCGCTGGAGGAGGCCGGCCTTACGCAGGACCGTCTGCGGGCCCTGTGGTCGGCCATCAGCCCATGCAGCTATTACCAAAAGATCGCCAGTCCCGAAGCCGGTGGACCGGGCAAGAAAGCTCTGCTGGTCTACGCCAATTACGACCTGACCTTCCCCAGGGAGTACTCGCTCCAGGTGTTGGACGCTTTCCGGCGCTATGGCCTCAACTTAGAGTTGCGGGTGCTGCCCTGCGGCCACTACACCACCGGCGAAACCCCTTTCAAGTACATCGACGGCTGGTACCTTGGCTGGTTTGTCTATCGCGCGTTCAAGGCTCTGCGGAAAGAGAAGGCCGCTGGCCTGAAGGCGACCAGCGTCGAAATGGCGGAAGCGGAAAAGGAAGCAGTCTCCGGCTAGAGTGCCGGCTCCTTGATTTGGAGTCATCTTCCACGGTTTCAGATACCGGTCGACTACTTCACGCCAGGCGTTTTCGCAACGATCGAGCAGCGCTTGTTGCCGCCGGGCGCCTTCCTGCATTTTTCGATTGCCTTGCTATCAGCGATCGATTGGTCGAAGGCCGCGGCGGAAATCGACAATTCACCGCTCTCGCTGGCAACCAGCGTCTTGAAGGGGGGCGCGAGCAGGAAGCGCCTCCACATATCCTTGTCCGTGTCTTTCAAAGTGGCTGGCATGGGCAGGTTCGGCGGCTCAGGCTCGGGCAGCACCGTGTCGCCGAACGGCAACAGATTCTGCGCCTTCAGAAACGCCGTCACGGTATCGGACCATGACGCAACATGTGAATAGAGATGGTGCCCATCCTCTCCATCCGGCGGGGCCATTACAAACTGATTCACGCCGCCGCCCTTCTTATAGACCGCATCGAACTGCTGCGCCATCGCCGGCGGGAACCAATGGTCGTTCTCGGCATAGATCCACAGCATGGGCAGATCGCCATGCTTATGCGCATCTTTGCCAAAAGCACGAAATGCATCGATCAGCCCGCTCAGGTTGCAGTTATGTTCGTGCCCGTTGCCACCACGTCCGCCGGCGAAGCTGATTGCCGCTTTCAGCCCCTTGGGTGGATCAGCCGATAGCGCCACCTGAGCAAAGCCGCCTGTCGAGACGCCGACACTCAGCATCGTATCCCCATCCACCTCAGGAAGGCGTTGGGCCATGGTCATCACTGCGCGCAGATCGTCCGCGCTTGCCTCGCCAGCCTCCTCAAAACTTCCACCCCTGGACCCGCAGCCGCCACTGGTCGAATCCTGCCGCCCCCCTGAGCGCCCATAGCCTTTTCGCACGACGACGAAGGCTATGTAGCCCCGCCGCGCGAACCACTGTGCCTGAGCAGCTTGCGCCCACGGAGTCACCTGCGCGCGCTCCTCCGGGGTGGCTGCCGTGCCGTGTGTCAGCACCACAAGCGGATGCCGTCCCGGACGGTCCACATACACTTCCAGCACATCCAGCCCGTTGGGAAAGGATTGAGGCACAGGCACCCACAGCTCTTTTTCTATGAAATGTACCGGTACATGCGCGATGTCCTGCGTGGAAGCCGGTCTAGCGTTAGCGGAGCCGGATTCTTGCGCCACCGCATACGCGATAAGAACTGCAACCAGGACAATAAGAGGCGGAAATGTCCGTAATCTTCGCATCCGCATCAGTAGAGCCGATCATCTCAGCGAAGTCAAGGTGGAACCCCAACATGGAAGGATGTATCCTGAGCTTCTCTTTTGCCGGAAGGACGAGAGAGACCTCGTACGTTAGCGCACCCCGCTCAGATCCAGCCGAAGCAGCTTGGCGGGGTCCAGGTAAGCGCCCTGCCAGCGGACGGCCCAGTGCAGGTGCGGCCCGGTAACGCGTCCGGTGGCGCCACTCAGCCCAATCCGGTCGCCCTTCGCCACGCGCTGGCCCTCCTTGACGTCGATGCGGCTCAGGTGCATCGACAGGGTGTACAACCCCAGCCCGTGGTCGATCACTACGCAGTTGCCCTCGTAGTAAAGCGGCCGCGCGAGCACTACCACTCCGCTATTGCTGGCCCGGACCGGCGTTCCCGTCGCGGCGCGAAAGTCCATCCCCTTGTGAATGCTGGCCAGCTTGCCATTGAACATGCGGCGGGTGCCAAAGCTGTCGGTCGGCGGGGCGGCGACGGGCGCGTGAAAGCTGCCCACCCACAATGGTTGAGGGGCGCTCACGGCGAAGACCTTGGCTTTGAGCTGGTTATCTGCCTTGATCTGCTTGAGCGCCTCCGGGCCGGGCTCGACAAACCCCGGTGCTACGCTGAGCGATTCCGTGCGGTAATGGGCGGGATGGATTTCGACCGCACGGGTCAGGTCGAACACGCCGCCGCCGCTCCGCCGCACGCTGATCCGAAGAGTGGAAGGGCCCACGGCCCCTTCAACATCCACGCCGGCCAGCGCGAACCACGTCCGCCCGTCGCGCCCGCGAAAGAACTCCAGCTTGCGCCCCATCCACTCGCCGCCCACGCTGGCGGCGTCGGCGGCCACCACGCGAACCAACTCCGGCGAGCCGGCCGCGACCACAACCGGCGTCAGCAGAATTGCAGAATCCTGCGCCAGAACGATCTTCGTGGCCAACCCGGCAGTGAGCAAGCACGCGATTACAGCAAAGGCACCTCGCTGGGCGCGAGTCGGAGGGCGTCGCATTCCATTCAGGATACGCGCCAGCGCCTCCGATTCCAATCGATGCGTTGTCTTGGTCGTGGATCAGTTTGAAGGGTACGGGCTTCAGCCCGTACATCTGGTCTCGTTGAATCAACTCGAGTTTTAGCCCCTGAGGGAATGCTTTCCAAACTGACCCGCTACTGTTTTCGTGAGCATTGCAAGGCCGCTTTATACTTCCCGCAGCGTCTTCACCGGATCGATCCGCGCAATTCTCAACACCGGTATCGATGCTGCCAGCAGTGTGACCGCTGCCAGTGTCAGCACAACGGCAAGGATGGTCGGCGCATCGTAGATGCGGACACCGTAGAGTACGCTGCGCATCGCGCGCAATACTCCGGCGCACAGAACCAATCCCGCCATCAGCCCAAGGATTGACGCGCGCACCCCGGTCACGCCAACGTGAATCATGGCTTGACGGATGCTCGATCCCAAGGCAATCCGAATGCCGATCTCCCGCGTTCTCTGCGCTACCAGGTTGGCCATCAGCGCAAAGATGCCCACCATGCTCAACAGCAAGGCGAGACCAGCCATTGCGCTCAGCAGCGCAACCTCGACTCTCTGCGTCGCCAGGGTCTTTGCCCGCAGGTCGCTCATGCTGTAAAAGCCCGAAAAGGGCAGGCCGGGATCGGCGCTTGCCAGCGCCCGTTGCATCTGCGCCGTCAATCCCTCTACCGGGGCGGCGGTGCGTACGATCCAGCTCGGCTGGAACCAGATGTGAACCAACTGGAGATATCGTTCATTCATTTGCGCAGCGGGAATATACATGGTTTCTTCGGTCATCAGAGGGGCAACAGGGTTCAAGCCGGACGAAAGTTGAACATCGTCCACAACGCCCACGATGACCGCGTTCTTGTTCAAAGTGCGCCCCACCGGAACGGCTCCGTGAAAGAACTTGCTCATGAATGAACGATTGACGATCACCACGGGCTGCGCGTTGGGGCCGTCCGCCTCGGTAAAGCGGCGTCCCAGCAACACAGGAATCTGCAACGCATCGAAATAGCCCGGTGTTATGTAGACCACATCGGTCCCGAATTGCTGCCCCGCCTCTTTGCCGCCGTTGATGGTGACAGCATCGTTCAAGGCGCGCTCATAAGGCAGAGTCAGCCCGACCGCGGCTACTTGCACGCCGGGAATTTTCTGCATGGCGGCAGTGGTCTCATCCAGCAGTTTTCTGAAGGCGGCGGGGTCGTGATAGCGCGCGTCATCGAGGGATGCCTTGGCCGTCATCACGCCCTCGGGGTTGAATCCTGCGGGCAGCGTCTCCAGGTGAATCAGAGTTCGGATGAGCAATCCGGAAGCAGCAAGCAGCACCACCGTCAAAGCCACTTCACCGGCGATCAACGCCTGGCGCAGTCGCAAACCATGGCCTCCTGTTTCCGCGCGGGAGGCCATCGAAGAGCGCAAATCCATATTGCGCGTAGCCAGGGCAGGCAGCATACCGAAGAGCACGCTGGTCAGCAGCGAGACAACCAGAGTGAACGCCAGAACACGGCCGTCCAGGGTCACGCTGGCGACCGGAAGATAGTTTTCAGGCAGCAACCGGAGCAATCCTCGCAGGGTCAGAAATCCCACTCCCACGCCGGCCAGCCCTCCTCCCAGGGCCAGAATCAAGTTCTCAACCCAGAGCTGCTTCTGGACCCGCCAGTGCGAGGCGCCCAGTGCCAGCCGCGTGGCAATTTCGGGAGTGCGCCTCAGGATGCGCACCAGCGCCAGCCCGGCAAGATTGGCGCAGGCAATCAGCAGGATGAAGCCCGCCGCCAGCATCAGCGCCAGGACCTTGGGACGCAGTTCGGCCGTTTGAGCCTTCTGGAGCGGCACGGAATAGTAACTCAACCGCACGCCGGGGTTGTGTTTGGCGAAATTCGCGGCGCGGTCGGCCCACGTGCGGCTGATCTCGGCGTCCGCCTGCTGCCATGTGGCGCCATCGCGCAGCCGCGTAATCGGCTCATAGTTTGATCCTGCGCCTTCCCCCTCGCGGCTTGGCTGCAGGGCCGTATACACATCCGCATTCAGAGGCGTAATCGCGCCCTCGGGCAGTACTCCGATCACCGTGTACGGCTCGCCCTTCAGCAGGATGGCCTGCCCCAGCAGATCGCGGTCGCCGCCGAAGGTATTGCGCCACAACCCATAGCTCAGAATGGCCGTCTTCGGTCCGTGCGGCAGGTCTTCGGACTCTAAGAAGTTGCGCCCGGCTACTGGATGAACCGAGAGCACATCGAGGTAATGCGCGGAGATGCGTCCGGCATGAACATATTGCACATGCTCGCCCGCCCTGAGATTCACGCCGGAAGCCCCGGAAGTTTCGCTCGCGACGGCCGAGATCAGCGCCGGAACATGATCCCGCAGCGCCTCCCATTGCTCTCCGTCAACGTCGATTTGTTCATCGAACGCCAGGGGACCCACGGCACGCGCGTAAATCGCGCCCATCCGCTCCGGGTGCGCATAGGGCAGGCTATTCAGCATGAGCGCGTTCACCATCGAAAAGATGGCGGTATTCGCGCCCACCGATAGCGCCAGCGTCAGGATTACGGTCAGGGTAAAGCCGGGATTGCGCAGCAACTGGCGCAAGGCATAGCGCAGATCCCGTCCGAGCATCTCCACGGAAGGAAATCCCCGCTGCACGCGGTACGCTTCCTTGGTCTGTGTCACTCCGCCAAGGGCGCGCATCGCCTCCGTCCGCGCCTCTTGCGCTGACATGCCGCGCTTCATCTTCTCTTCCACGGCGAAGTCGATATGCGAACGCAGTTCTTCATCGAGCTCTTCGTCGAGCTTCTGCCTGCGGAACAACGCCGTGCAACGGTTGAATAGAGTGCGGATCAGTTCCACTTCAGCCTCCTACTCCGTTCTCAGTGCCTGTATTGGTTCAATCCGCGCCGCGCGTAACGCCGGCAGATAGGACGCGGCCATCGCGACTGCAACCAGCACCATCGCCGCTATTGAAAAGATCAGCGGGTTCATCGCGTTTACTTTAAACAGCAGACTTGTCATTAATCGAGTCAAGGCAAATGCTCCGGCCAACCCAATGACAACGCCCAATAGAGTCAGCCGAACCCCAAGGCCCATCATCATTCGGAGGACATCGCCGCGCCCCGCACCAAGAGCCATCCGAACTCCAATTTCCTGCCTACGTTGAGTGACCGCATACGCTGTCACTCCGTAGATTCCGATGCATGCCAGAAGCAGCGCCAGCACAGCAAACGCGGAGATCAATGCCGAACTGGCGCGGCGAACGGCCAGAGTCTGACTGGTCAGCATATCCATTGGAATTGCTTTGAACACAGGGAGATTGGGATCGACGTTCCACAGCGCCTGTTCGGCAGCCTTCACCATAGAAGCAGGATCGGTTTTTGTCCGCAGCGTGAAAGCGACGAGCGGAAATGGCATCTGATCGAAAGGACGGTAGATATCCGCATGTGTCGGCTGATCCTGGCCAAACGCCTTCACGTCGCCCGTCACGCCGACAATCTGCCACCAGTCCGGTTTGTCCGACGAACCCAGGTTCAGTTCCTCCCCTACCGGGTCCTTTCCCTTGAAATACTGCTTTGCCATGGTCTGGTTGAT
Organism: Occallatibacter sp.; assembly: GCA_052326045.1. Lineage (GTDB taxonomy): Bacteria > Acidobacteriota > Terriglobia > Terriglobales > Acidobacteriaceae > Telmatobacter. The sequence continues at coordinate 7,251 of JBKQRH010000016.1, forward strand.
CATCGCCACATGTAGCCCACCGTCGTGGTCCGCATCGGTAAAGTTACGTCCACGCAGCAAAGCGATCCGCATTGTCTGTAGGTAGCCTGGAGTGATGATGCGATTATCGGCTTCGGGAGCTTGACCCTCCTTCGGCGGGGGCTGCCCGCGAAGCAGGAAACTTGCCGTTCCCCAGAATCCGCTCAGGGGCAGGAAGTTGGTCGTGCCCGCGGACTTCACGCCAGGCAGCGCATTCAACCGCTTCTCAACTTGCTCGACAAACTGACGCCGCTTGATTGGGTCCGTTTCCGGGTATCGGTCCGGTGGAAGGAATAGCTGCAGAGAAAGAACGTGATCCGGTTGAAATCCCAGGTCTGCATCGATAACCTTCTGAAAACTAGCTACTACCAGGCCTGCGCCAGTCATAAGCATCAGCGACAGAGCAACCTCGCTGACCACGATCGTGCTCCGCGAGCTGTTCGACCGGCGGGTTGTCGTGCCGCCACGCGCGGTCTCTTTCATTGCTGCGGTCGCCTCGGTGCGCAATCCCTTCAGGACAGGGACGATCCCGAATAGAATTGCCGTCAGCACTGTGATTGCAAGGGCAAACAGGAAGACCCCGCGATCCATGGGAATCTCCGTTAACTTGGGAATGTTGAGATTCGCAACATCGGTAGGAAAGAGCCTGAGAAGGAAATGCGTCCCAATCAACGCGAGCAGGATCCCACCTGCGCCGCCGATAGTCGCCAGGAGCAGGCTCTCGGTCACAAACTGGCGCAGTAGCCGCCGACGCGTGGCCCCCAGAGCCAACCGCACGGCGATCTCCTTTTGCCGCTCTGCATTGCGGGCCAAGGCCAACCCGGCAGTGTTCGCGCAAGCGATCAGTAGCACGAGACCAACAGCGCCCATGAGGATCAGCAACGGCTTCCGAATGTCTCCGTCCAGTTGCTCACGGAGCGGAACCAGCACCACGCGATTGCCGCTGTCCGTCTGCGGATGAGCTGTGGCCACCTGCGCTTCCACGTCATTCAATGTCCTCTGCGCCTGCGCTTGAGTTATCCCAGGCCGGAGCCGTCCAAGAATACGAACATACGGGTGGTTGAAGTCTTCATATGCGGACGGAGCCATTCCCGATGGTGTCCAGATATCAACGCTGGCAGGATAGTCGAAGCCGTTCGGCATTACTCCGACCACCGTATACGCATGCCCATCCAGCGTGATCGCTTTGTTTACAATGCCCGGATCGGAATGAAATGTCGTGCGCCAAAGGTGATCGCTTAGGAGCGCCACTTTTGGGCCATTCGGCGAGTCCTCCTGGTCCGTATAGAGCCGCCCAAGCTGAGGCTCAACGCCGAGGATTCGAAGGTAGTTCGCCGATACCGCATAGCCGATCAAAAACTGTGGCGCTCCCTGCCCGGTGAGCGTCTTTTCGTCGTCGTACGAAGGGGCCAGATCTTCGAAAACGCCACTCCTCTGTTTCCAGATCGCGAAATCTCCGGCAGAGCTCGAAAGCGGATGGCCGCCCCGGACGGGATTAGCCGTCCACACCGTCATGATTCGGCCAGGGTCCTTGTATGGCAGCGTCGCCAGCAGCACAGCTTTCACAACGGAGAAGATCGCGGTGGTCGCGCCAATTCCCAGTGCGAGGGTGAGTATGGCGGTCAATGCAAATGCCGGTGACTTGACCAGTTGACGGAGCCCGAACCGCAGATCGTTCGCCATGGTTTCAAAAATGGGTAACCCCCGCTGCACGCGGTAGGCTTCCTTAGTCTGCGTCACTCCGCCTAGGGCGCGCATCGCCTCCGTCCGCGCCTCTTGCGCTGACATGCCGCGCTTCGTCTTCTCTTCCACGGCGAAGTCGATATGCGAACGCAACTCTTCGTCAAGCTCATCGTCGAGCTTCTGCCTGCGGAACAACGCCGTGCAACGGTTGAATAGAGTGCGGATCAGTTCCACTTCAGCCTCCTAATTCGAGGGCGCGAGGAACCGCGCCATGGTTGCCGCAGTGCGCTCCCAGTTCTCGGTTTCCGTTTCGATCTGCTTGTGCCCGATCCTGCTCAGCGAATAGAACTTGGCGCGGCGATTCGTCTCTGATGTGCCCCACGCGGACTTGATCCATCCGCGCTGCTCCAGGCGAAGCAGCGCCGGGTAGATGGTTCCCTGGTTCAGGCTCAGACCGTCGCCGCTTACCTGCTCGATCCGCCGTGCAATGCCGTAGCCGTGAAGCGGACCCATCGACTCCAGCGTTTTCAGGACCATCAGGTCCAGCGTGCCTTGCAGTACCTCTGCTTTATCGCCGCCCATTGCCGCTCTCCTGTTGACAATCTACAGATAGAATGCTCCCCCATAGGCAGAATGTCAACAGGAAATACGCAGAGGCCACGCCAAAGTTCCCGCATGGAGGCCTTCAGCGGCTGTTCTTGCCGCTATTTTTGCGGCACGGCTTTAGCCCCTGAGGGAATGTCGGACTTCAACAAAGACTTGTTCAGAGGTTCCCGAGGATTAAGTTCCACTACGCATTGAGCTGTAATGTCTCTCATGGATTGCTTGCCGGCTTAGCGGTCCGCAGCCGGAAGATGATCCCGCCGGCCAGCATGAGCAATATAGACATGAGAAGATATCCGGCGCGCGAATTGCCGGTGAGCGCCTGAAGAAGCCCAACCAGCCATGTGCCGGCGAAGCCGCCCAGCGCCCCGCAGCTATTGATAAGGGCCATCACTTCGCCGGCCACATTCCTGGGCAGCATCTCCGGCACGATGGAGAAGAAGGGTCCGTAGGGCGCGAACATGGCGCCGCCGGCGACGACGAGGAAGGCATATGCCAACCAGAAGCTGTGGCCTGCGGTCAGCGCAGAGATGAACAGCGCAACTCCGGCGAGCACCAGAAAAGGGCCGATATAACGTTTGCGGGCGAGCGTCCGGTCGGAGATATACGCAACCACCAGCATGAGAACGACGGCAGGCAGAAATGGAACGGCGCTGAGCAGGCCAACCATCTCAATCCCGCGCACCGATCCAATCCCAACCATGGTGGGCAGCCACAGCACGAAGCCGTAGATGCCGGCGCTCCAGCAGAAGTACTGCATGCACAGCAGAAGCACGCCGGGGGCGCGCAGTGTCGCGCGGAGGTTCGCCATCCGCGGAAGCGACTTCTGCTCCATCTCAAGCGTGCTCGAAAGCAGGTTGCAGGAGTCTTTGCTCATCCAATTCGCCTCGTGCGGATGGTCGCGCACGATGAGAATCCAGATAAACGCCCACAGAATGGCTGGAATCCCTTCGAGAACAAAGGCCATCTGCCAGCCGACGGCCTTGATCAGGAATCCTGTCACAGCGGACATCCACAGGAGTGTAACCGGATTGCCGAGCATGAGAACCGCATTGGCCCGCGAGCGCTCCGCGCGCGTAAACCAGTGGGTGAGCAGGATCAGAATCGCCGGAAAGATCGCGCTCTGCGCGACACCCAGCAGGAACCTGTCCAGCGCCAGCAGCCAGAACTCCCGGATCACGCCGGTCAGAGCGGCCAGCGCGCCCCAGCTCAGCAGCGCGACAAAGACCAGCCGCATGGCGCTCTTGCGCTGCGCGTAGGCCGCGCCCGGAATCTGAAAGAGGAAGTAGCCGAAGAAGAAGAGCGAGCCTAGAAAGGCCGACCTGGAGTTGTTGATGTGAAGCGCTTCCGCCATCCCGGCCGCGGCGCCGAAGCCGTAATTCGCCCGATCGAGATAGGCCAGGCTATAGGTAACGAAGACCGCCGGCATAAGGAATAACCAGCGGCGGCGCAAACCCTGCCGCTGCTTGGCCGCATCGTGGACCTGTTCATGGGGCACACCAGCGTTATAACATCTTTGAGAACAGGCGCTTCAATTTCGTGCGCCTCTGTGCACTGAGCCGGCGAGGATCTTCGCGCGCCGGGAGGAAGACGGATGGCAAAGCCTGACGAGATTCGGAGGATCGAAAGGATCGCATGCGACCTGCGGGCCGACGTGGTGAGGATGATCGGCGTCGGCAAAGTGGGACACCTGGGTGGTTCG
>JBKQRH010000017.1:0-12260 GCA_052326045.1 Occallatibacter sp.
TGGCTTCGGTCCGCATGGAGCCGCTGGGCGTGCTGGCCGTCCTGCAACTGGACCTGGCTTTGGCGCCTCCTATTATCGATCTGCTGCTGGGCGGCGAGGGCCGGGACGGCGCCCTGCGCGAGTTGACGGACATCGAGGAGTCGATTCTGGCCAGCGTGGTGGAGATCATCTGCCGGGAGTTGACCGCGGCCTGGCAGCCTGTGGGGCTGAACTTCAACTTCGAGCGCCGCCAGATGCAGACCCAGGTGGCCCGCATTATGTCGGTGGCCGAAAAGACGCTTTGCCTGAGCTTTGAGATTCGCATGCCGCACAGATCGGGTCTGCTCAATCTGGCCTTCCCTGCTGTGGTGGCCAATACTATCCTGCGCCGGTTGACTTCAGACTGGGGCCGGCGCCGCCGCCACGCCGGCGAGACCCGGGCGCGGATGGAAGCCGTGGCGCGCCGGATTCGTTTTGGCGGCTCCCTGCAGCTACCCACCGTGCGCCTGGGGGCTAGCACGATCGAGAATCTTGAGCCGGGAACGATTCTCCGCCTGGATCTGGCCGCCAATACGCTTCCCGTGTGGCAGGTAGGCGGCCAGCCGTTCTCTCAAGCGCAGGCCATCCGGCAGGGGCCGCACCGCGCCGCTCGCGTCGAGCGTCCGATCAGCGAGGCTGAAGCATGAAAACCTATCTTGAGTGTTGGATAAGCGTAGCCGCGGCCTTGTTCTCCCAGGCCCTGGCCGGAGAGCCGGAGCTGGTCGAGTCGCTGCCCAAGCCGCTCACGGCAAATTCCTTTGGCTTTGCCGCCACCCTTTCCGGGGACGAGGCGGGACGCTTCACCGTGGTTCTGGACGGCACGATTCTGGAGTCGCCCCTGGTGGGCGAGGGCATGGACCAAAGAGCCGGCTGGGGTGAACTGCTGCGCGAGGTGGCCGACGCCGCTTTAGGGGAACTGCTGGCCAAGACCGGGAAGAAGTGCCGCATCGAGAAGTTTGAGGAGACTTCAGGAGAGGGCCAGACATCCCAGGCCTTTCAGTTGAAGTCGGCTGATCGCGCCTGGACGATCCTGGTCCGGGACGAGGTGCGCGCCTCCAAGCCGGCCGCCCAACCGGCGGCAAAGCCATCTGTCAAGTCCGCCCAAGCGCCACCGGCGGCTTTAAGCCCGGGGGCGGTCTTGAGCCCAGGGGCAGCCTTGAGCCCGGGGATCGAGCTGCTGCTCGATGTTGAGCTGGAGGCCACGTTGCGCTTTGGCTGCCGGGAGATGCCGCTGGGCGAGATTCTCGACCTGGGGCCGGGCGACGTGGTGCAGTTGGACCGTAATGTGGCGGACCCGGTGGACCTGCTCGTCGGCGACAAGATCGTGGCCCGGGGCGAGGTGGTGCTGGTGAACGGCAACTTTGGTCTGCGGGTGACCGAGGTGGCCGCGCCCAGGAAGCGGCTGGAGAGCATACGATGCCTATTCTGACGAGGAAGCTGGCGGGAGAGGCACCGCCATCGGCTCGCGAGGCCTTCTTCGGTAGACGTCCGGCGGGAGAAACCGCGTTCACTGCCGCCTTGCCCGGCAAAGCCGAACGCGCCCTGCCAGGAAGCAGGCTGGGCATCTTTGAAACCTGCGCCAATTCCGGCTGCGGCTCCGGCTGGCTGCATCTGTTGCGCAGCCGTTCGGCGCCGGCATTTGAAGGCGGCTGGAACTGCTCGGCGGCATGTACGCGAGCCCGCGTCGAGGCGGCGGTACGCCGGGAAATGGACGGGAGAGGCAGCGCGCAGGATGGCCACCGTCATCGCATTCCGCTTGGTCTGGTCATGCTGGAGCAGGGATGGATCACCTCCGGCCAGTTGCGCCAGGCGCTGGACGCGCAGAGGGTAGGCGGAGCCGGCCGTTTGGGCCATTGGCTGGTGCGCCAGCAGGGGGTAAGCGAACAGTTGGTGACCAGGGCATTGGGGCTGCAATGGAGCTGCCCGGTGCTGCCGCTGGAGTTCCACGACCCAGAGGCGCTCACCGTTCTGGTTCCCCGGCTGTTCGTGGACGCCTTTGGCGCGCTTCCTTTGCGTGTGGCCGCGGGCAAGCTCCTCTATCTGGGCTTTGAGGATCGGCTCGATACGGTGCTGGCCTTGGCCATCGAGCGGATGACGGGATTGCGGGTGGAGAGCGGGCTGGTGCAGGGATCGCTGTTCCGTCCGGCGCAAACACGCATGTTGAACGCGCGGTTTCCCCGGGTGGAGCTGATCGAGGCCAGTTCGGAGCCGGCGCTGGTCCACGCACTTTCAAGATCGATTGAGAGGGTGCGGCCTGCCGAGTCGCGTCTGGTCGGGGCCCACGACTGCCTGTGGCTCAGGATGTGGCTGCGGCCCCAGAGCGGGCCTCTGCCGGAGATCGCCTGGGTCCAGGACCTGATCTGTTCGATCGGCGCGCACTGAGATGGGGATGGAAGCCCAATCGGCCGGAAGTTCCTCTCATGGATGGTGCGAGCAAGCCGATACACACTAAAGCGGAGGAGCCTGAGCATGAGTGAGATTCGAACCCTGATCGTCGACGATTCCTCGGTGATGCGCAAGATTGTGGAGCGCTCGCTGCGCCAGGCGGGCCTGGATTCGCTGCTGGTGCATGAGGCCGGCAGCGGCACCGAGGGGCTGGAATTGTTGAAGGCCAAACAGGTGGACCTGATTCTCTCCGATATCAACATGCCTTCGATGGATGGACTGGAGTTCCTGCGCCAGCTCCGGGCGCAGAACCTGGCTCCCGGCGTCCCGGTGGTGATGATTACCACTGAGTCCAGCGAGGAGCACGTCAAGCAGGCCATCCTGGCCGGCGCGCAGGGTTATATCCGCAAGCCGTTTACGGCCGAGCAGGTGAAGGAACGGGTGCTGCCGCTGATCCATGCGGCGTAGTCCGGAGGTGGCAGTGTGCTGTTGAACGGTGTGCGTAATGACGCAATCGCCACGGCGCTTGGCAGCGGCGAAAGGGAAATGGGGCATACGATGACAGTATCGTTGCGGGAATCCGTACAACTGGTTTCCGATCCCCGGAACCTGGATGCGAGTGTGGAAGAGGTCTTTCATCTGATGCTGGGAGTCGACTGCCGGCGCGAACCTGCGCCGGCGGTCATCGATGCGGAGTCGGTGACCGCGGTGGTTGGCTTTGGCGGGCTGCTGAGCGGGGCCTGCGTCTTCAAAAGCGGCAGTTCGGCGGCCATCAAGATCGCTGCGCACATGACTGGTATGGAGTTTGACGAGGTTGACGATACCGTCAAGGACGGAATTGGCGAGATCTGCAATATGCTGGCTGGAAGTTGGAAGGGCAAGGTCCCGAACCTGGCCGCCAACTGCGGGCTCTCGATTCCGGCCGTCATCACCGGCAGGGATTACAACCTCCACGTCCAGGCCCCTGAGTTTCGCCTGAACCACGCCTACCGTTTCGAGGACGCGAGCTTCGAAGTGACCATCATCTGCGATAGCTTGCAGTAAACCTCCGCAGCTGCTGAAGTGAACGCTGGTCTGGAGTAAACCTACGGAGCGGCCTAAGCGAGGCCATGCCGGGGTTTGCCGGGTGCGCCGTGTTTTACCGCGGTTCGCCAAGTCACGCTTCGATTTCTTGTGGAATGCTTTTGCTGGCGCACAGGCCGCTATGATCCGCGGCGGCGGCTTGCGGCGTTTCCAGGTGGAATAGGCCGCCGTGACCTGCTTTTCCCGGCTCCCTACGGCTTTCTTCCCTCCGTTTATGTGATCCTTCCCCCCTTTCTTAATTTTGCTCTAATCCCTCCTCCGCTCTTCCGGTCCTCCACCTGCATTGCTCCTTGTGCGACAGGAGATGCGTCCGATGGACAGTGGGTATTATGCGGCGATGACCGGGCTGATCGCGCGGACCCAGGCACTGGATATTGCGGCCTCCAATCTGGCCAATTCTCAGACCCCCGGCTACCGGTCCGAGCAGGAGTATTTCCGTTCCGTGCTGCTGGGCCCCGACGGGCAGGACTCGCAGCTGGGGCGCACGGTGAACAACTTTGGCCTGCTGGGCGGCGACCGGCTCAATATGACTCAGGGCGCGCTTCAGCAGACCGGCAATGCGCTCGATCTGGCCGTCGAAGGCGAGGGATTCTTTCAGATTCAAACGGCCAACGGTCTTCGCTACACCCGCGACGGCGGCTTCAACCGCGCTCAGAACGGACAACTGGTCACTGCGGCGGGCGAGCCGGTGCTGTCGACGACCGGCAAGCCGATTCCCGTCCCGCCCGGCGAGGTGTCGGTGGGTGTTGATGGAGCACTCTCAGTGGCCGGGGGCATGGTGGCTACGGTAGGCGTCTTCACCTTTCCCTCCGGAGTTCAACTGACCCCCGAAGGGGCCAACCGCTATATCGCGCCCGAGGGGGTTGCGCCGGTGCTTTCAAAGCAGGCATCGGTCCACCAAAGGACGCTTGAGGCCGCCAACCAGGGCATGATCCCTGGGACGCTGAACCTGATCCTGATCCAGCGCGAGGCGGAGATGATGCAGAAGGCGCTCATCGTCTTCCACACCGAATTCAACAAGATCGCCACCGAGGATTTGCCCAAGGTGTGAACGAACAGTGAACAGTGATCAGTTGTCAGCGAGGGTGGAGTTGGAGATGGCTCGTGATCAATTCGGGCTTTCAAATACTGATCACCGTCCACCGGCCGCCAGCGACTGGAAGGAGCCAAGATGATTCGAGCCTTGTACACCGCCGCCAGCGGCATGAGCGCGCAGCAGTTGAATCTGGACACCATCGCCAACAACCTGGCTAACTCGTCGACCACCGGATTTCGCCAGTTGCGGCTGGAGTTTCAGGACATGGTCTACCAGAACCTGGTGACGCCGGGGGCGGCGCAGAGCCAGTCCACCGTCTCGGCCGGGCTGCAGGTCGGATTAGGCACTAAATCGGCGGCCACGGAGGTCATCATGACCCAGGGGTCGCTGAACCAGACCTCGAACCCGCTGGATGTGGCCATCGAAGGCACAGGGTTTTTCCAGGTGCAGCGGCCGGACGGAACCATCGCCTACACCCGCGCCGGCCAGTTTCAGCTCAACAACCAGGGGACCATCGTGACCACCGACGGAGATCCGATCATTCCCACCATCACCATTCCCGCCAATGCGACCGCCGTCACCATCACCCAGTACGGAGTGGTGAACGCAACCCTGGCGGGACAACAGAACCCCTCGCAGCTGGGCCAACTGCAGTTAGCCACCTTTCCCAACCCGGGCGGCCTGGAGAGCATGGGTTCGAACCTGTTGCAGACCACGCTCAGCTCCGGCGACCCGGTGTTGGGCAATCCCGGAGGAACGGAGGGACTGGGTACCCTGCAACAGGGGTATCTGGAGAACTCGAACGTGGACGTGGTCACCATGTTTGTGCAGATGGTGCTGGCCCAGCGGGCCTACGAATCGAACTCCAAGGTCATCAAGGCAGCCGACGATATGTACTCCCAGGTCAATAACATGACCCGCTAAACAAGAAGAAGTGCATGAAGAACCGGGGCAGGGAGGACGGGATGAGAACGGGACTGGAGATGCTATTGGGCGTAGGACTGCTGGTTCTGGCGACAGCGCCCACGGCCTGTGCCCAGGCGTTGGGCGCGACCAATCCCCGCGCTCAGGTGATGCTCTCGTCCGGCAGTCTCGCTTCGGCTGCAGTAGAGGGCTCTGGCGTTCAGGGTTATTCACTAGGGGATTCAGGGGAGTTGGTCCGCGAGATCGACGATCCCAATAACGGGGACCGATGGCTGCTGAGCCGCAATGACCGCTATCCAGGCGGGCCGGGGCGCCTGGTGCTGGCTGCGGTTCATCGCAACAAGTATGGCGGCGCACCCTCGCGGGCTGCGAGCCAGGCCGGTGCAGCTTCGTTCCATCCGGTCATTCGTGCCGGCGACCGGCTGATCGTCGAGGAGCACACGGCGCGAGTCGATGCGACTTTGGAGGCCCTTGCCTTAGGCCCGGCCGCGGCCGGATCGGCGTTCGATGTGCGCTTGAAGATGGGCGGCAAGGTGGTGCGGGCCGTGGCCCTGGCGCCGGGCCGCGCGGCCTTTCAACCGGAGACGGAGGTGCGGCCATGAGACTGCGATTGCTGAGGACTGGGCTCTTTTGCGCGGTGGTGGCGCTGTGTCCGGCCCTGCCGGGGCACGCGATCGACAACCATCAGAAGGCGAAACCGGCCAAGGTAACCCCGCCCGAGGTGGCCCTCAAGGCCTACATCGAGCGGGTGCGGGCGCAGCAGGCGGCGGAGGTGCTGACGCCGGGCTCGATCTGGAGTTCGGAGGGCCGGCTGGTGCGGCTGGGCACTGACGCCAAGGCCTTCCGGCTGCACGACGTGGTCTCGATCGTGGTGATTGAAAGCCTGGCCGCCTCGACCGACGGGAGCGTGAAGAACTCCCGCGCCTCGAACGCCAACTCCGGTCTGACCGGCCTCATCGGCAAGCTCAAGGCTTCGAACGCCTTGCAGAATCTGGTCGGCATGACCGCGTCCTCGGGGCTGACCGCACAGGGACAGAGCACGACCAATTCCAGCCTGGCGACCACCTTCGGCGGCGAGGTGGTGGACGTGCTGCCCAACGGGATGCTGGTGGTGCAGGCCACGCGCCAGTTGATCTTCTCGCAGCAGACGCAGCTGATCAAGCTGCGCGGCCTGGTGCGTCCGGAGGATGTGAGCGCGCAGAACCAAGTGTTGTCGACGGCCATGACCGATCTTGAACTGGAAGTGACGGGCAAAGGCATCGTCAACGATTACAACTACCGGCACAACCCGCTGGTGCGCATCCTTGAGAGGCTGCTGATTTTCTAGGCGAAGAGGGAACGGGATCGCCGGCCGGAGATCGCCGATGCGAGAGATGAGAGCCATGCGGGATATGCGAGAGCGCGGGACGGGACGAAAATCGGGTGCATCCTCCTGGTGGCGGGTTGCTCTGGCAGGGGCTGTGGCGGTGACGGCCGCTTTGGCCCACGCCGAGGCTACGCCGCAATTGGCGCGCATTAAGGATGTGGCCACCATCGAGGGGATTCGGGACAACCAACTGGTGGGCTACGGGCTGGTGGTGGGGCTGCGCGGCACCGGAGACAGTTCACAGACGGTCTTTCCGGCACAGACGCTGATCTCAGCATTGGAGCGGATGGGCATCACCGTCCCCCAGACCGGCTCCAACAGCGCCAGCAACATGCAAGTAAAGAATATGGCCGCGGTCTTTGTGGTGGCCACGCTTCCGCCCTTCAGCCGGCCGGGCTACAAGGTGGACATCACCGCCTCCTCGGCCGGGGATGCGCGGTCGCTGGAGGGGGGCATCCTGCTGATGACCCCGCTCTACGGCCCGGACGGACAAGTCTACGCCCAGGCCCAGGGGGCTCTGGTGCTGGGCGGCTACATGGCCTCGTCGGGAGGCAATACCCGGCAACTGAACCATCCGACCACGGCGCGCATTCCCGGCGGGGCGCTGGTCGAGCGGCCGGTGCCCTTCGACCTGAAGCAGATGCACATCGTCAGCGTGGTGCTGAACGACGCCGACTTTCACACCGCCGAACGGATGGCCGCGGCCATCGATCGGGCACTGGGCAAGGCGCGGGCGCACGCCATCGACAGCCGCCGGGTGGAGCTAGCCGTGGCGCCTGACGAGGACATTGCGGAACTGCTCGACCAGGTGGAAGCCGTCGAGGTGGAGGTGTATCCGAGGGCTCGAGTGGTGGTGAACGAGCGCACCGGGACCGTCGTCATCGGGGGCACGGTTCGCCTGCAGCCGGTTTCCATCCTGCACGGAGGCCTGTCGGTGAATGTGATCACCGAGACCAAAGTGTCGCAGCCGAACCCGGGCTCATCGGGAACGACGCAGGTGGTGCAGCAGACCACAGTGCAGGCCCAGGACAAGCCGGTGAACCGCATCGATCTAAAAGAAGGAGCGACGGTGGAGGATCTGGTCCAGGAATTGCAACGGACAGGAGCAGGGGCGCGAGACGTGATTTCGATCCTGCAGGCCATGAAGGAGGCCGGCGCGCTGGAGGCCGACCTGGAGGTATTGTGATGCAGGCAATATCGGCAATATCGGCGACAACGGCGGCCGGCGGCGCGGCGGGTGAAGCCACGCCGCAGCCCAGGCTGGTGCGGGCGGCGCACGAGTTTGAGGCGCAGATGATGAAGGAGTTATTGAAGCCCATGACGGGCACGAACGGCCTCGATGGAGAGGACGACGACTCGGCTTCCGGCTCCGGAGGAGCGCTGGGGGAGTTTGCCTCGGAGGCTCTGGGACGGGCGCTCAGCGAGCAGGGAGGGTTCGGGATTGCCAACCGTATCGTGCAGGATCTTTCCCATTCGGGTAACAAGGACGGAACCGGGAAGGTAACCGGAAATCTGCGCGGCAATACCGTTATGAAAGCTATTGAATGACTACAGTGATTAGCAGAACTGCCGATAGACCCAGCAAGGAGCAATGTGTATGGACATTCGTAGCAGTCTTGACGGACTGAAGTCGCTTTTGGGGGTGACCTCGACAGCCCCGGCTGCGCCGCAGCAAACAAAGAGTGGCGCCGCGGCGGGCGGGAGCGCGCTGGGCAGCGACCAGGCGACCTTCAGCAGCGCGGGCAGCGAGGTCTCTCTGACGGCCGCCGACTCCGATGTCCGCATGGAGAAGGTGGCCGGCATTCAGGCGGCGTTGGCGGCAGGAACCTACCAAGTTCCGGCATCCGTCGTGGCGTCCAAGGTAGTGGACGCAATGCTGGGCGGGGAACAGTAATCCGGGCTTGGTTCCGGCGCGACGGGGTTGAGCAAGAGGCGGAGTGTCCTGGCCGTGGAAGACATGGTGGTGGATGAACGCCGGAGTTTTGCCAATGGGATGGGCGGAGACAGATGGCAATGGCAGGCAACCCGGAAGGAATAGAAGAAAAGCGGGCCATGCTGGAGTTTGGGGCGCGCCGGGAGCTTCCGAAGCTTAAGGAGTTGGTGGTGGAGGCCTCCAGGGCGCTGGCCCGTTTGGACGCGAACCGGTTGCAGGAGCTTGCGCTGTCGTGCCAGGCGCTGAATCGGGCTCTTGTGCCCGCCAACGTGGATGAGAGAGCGGTGCTGGCCAGCCAGGCCCGTGAGGCAACGGCGGAGATGGCGGTGTTTGCCAGAGTGTTGGAGGCGACGCGGGCCAACCTGAACGTAATGAACCGCTTGCGGGAGTTGCGCGCGGGCCGGTTGGAGTACGGCCAAGTGGGGTGGGTACCGACGGAGAGCCGACATGGGAACGATTAACTCCGCATTCAGCCTGATTTCGGGGGCCCTGGACGCCGATCAGTCGGCCCTGAGCATTGTGGCCAACAACGTGGCGAATGCCAACACCCCAGGTTACACGGAGGAGACCCCCAACTGGCAGCAAAACCAGCCCATCGAGATCAACGGGGCCTCTTACGGTGACGGGGTTACGGAGACGGGCGCCACCTCGTTGCGGGATAGCGTGCTGGTGGCGAGGCTGGACCAGCAGCAGCAGTTGGCCTCGGCTTCGAGCGCGCGGCTGACGGCGCTTGACAACGTGCAGGCACTGTTCACGCCGGACTCGGGTTCGACCAGTTCCAAGGCCGGAGACATCGGCAGCGACATCACCAGTTTTTTCAGTTCCTTCTCGTCGCTGGAAGCCAATCCAACCAACAATGCACTTCGCCAGCAGGTTCTTTCGACGGCAACCACGCTGGCCGGTGACATTTCCAATGCCGCAGCCAGCCTGAACTCGCAGAGGTCGGGCCTGGACCAGGAGGCGGCCGGTGTAACCAACCAGGTGAATTCGCTGACCAAGGCAATCTCCCAGTTGAACCTGCAGATTCAGTCCACCTCGCCCGATGCCGATGCGGGAACGCTCGAAGACCAGCGCAATGAGGATATAAGCCAGCTTTCGAAGTTGATCGGGATCAACCAGATTACGACCGAGAACAACGGCCTCTCCATCACCACCACCTCCGGCCAGTTGCTGGTCTCCGAGGGGTCGAGCCTCCAGTTGACGACCGGCATGGTGGGCGGGGTAACCGACTTTTTCCTGGGCGGCACGGATATTACCACGCAGCTGACTACCGGGGGTGGGGAACTTGGCGGGTATCTAACGGCTCGCGACACCGACATCCCCAGCGTGCTTTCCTCGCTCGACCAACTGGCCTACAACGTCTCAACGAACGTGAATGCGTTGAACAACACGGGAACGGATCTGGATGGAGTCACCGGCACAGTGGCCAATCCGCTTTATATCTTCAAACAACCCGCGCCCGGCGCCGTGGCGGGAAGCGCGGCATCGATGAGCGTGGTGATGACCGACCCAAACCAAATCGCCGCCGCCGGCCTGGGACAGGGGACGGGCGACAACTCGAATGCTGTCGCGATGGCCAATCTGGCCAATTCATCGATCATCAACGGCCAGACCCCGACCGACTACTACTCGAACTTTGTCTCCACACTGGGTGCGACTGCCTCCGGTGTGCAAGCCGAGAATACGGCGCAGAACGCTTCGGTGACGCAACTGCAAACGCAGAACGATGCGCTCTCCAGCGTCAATCTCAACGATGAGGCGTCTGCGATGACCACATTGGAGCGCAGCTATCAGGCCGCCTCGCAGGTCTTTGCGATGCTGAACACGATCATGGCTTCGGCCTTGAATCTGGGGGATCAGACAGCGGTTTCCTAAAGCTGAAAGCGCAGGCGTGCGGTGGGCGCGGCAGAAGAGCCGTTCAAGTGAGCGGAGGAATGCAATGCGAGTGGATCCGAATTATATCTCGAATCTGGTAAGTTCGCTGGACCAGAGCCAGGCGAACGAGCAACAGTTGACGGCTGAGCTGTCGAGCGGCGTGAGCATAACTTCCCTGAGCCAAAATCCGGTGGCCTCCGGGGAGAATGTGCTGCTACTCAACCAGATTCAGCAGGACGACACCTTCACGCAATCTTCGAGCCTGGTTACGGGTCAGTTGCAGGTGGCCGATTCGACCTTGGGCAGCGTGGTTTCCCAACTCACCCAGGCCATTTCGCTGGCTACCAGCGCCAATAACGGCACCATGAACTCCAGCGACGTGCAGTCCATCGGGAACCAGATATCTGGCATTCTCAACGAGGTGCAGTCGCTGGCCAATACCAACTATCAGGGCCAGTACATTTTTGCAGGCGGCCAGACTTCCACGACTCCCTTCACGACCTCCACGGCCACGTCGCCGGCCGTCACCACCTACAACGGCGACGAAGACGTCAACTATCTCCACACGCCCAACGGGCAAAAGATACAGTTGAATGTGCCGGGCGACCAGATCTTCTCGGCCAGCGGCTCGAAAAGCGTCTTTGACGCTCTGAACAACCTGGTGGCCGACTATTCCAGCGGCACGGTCAACACCACCCAGGCCGTGAACGATACGGAGGCGTTGGGCACGGCGCTGAATTATGTTTCCCAGCAGCGCGTGACTGTCGACAACTCCATTACCCAGCTCACTGCCGCTTCGGACGCTGTGACCAGCGATCAGACCCAGCTGACCAGCGCGCAGACCAACCTGATGCAGGCCGACGTGGCGCAGGTCTCCACGCAGCTTTCCCTGGCCGAGACCCAGCAGACGGCGCTTGAGGACGTGATCGCGCAACTCGATTCGACTTCGAACAGCCTGTTCAGCAAGCTGCCGGTTTGACGCCACGCGCCTAAGCGGTTTGCAGTCCTTGTGCGCCCGTGCCGGGAGCCAAGCCGTCTATACTCAATGGGAAGGGACTCGCCATGTTCGCTCCGCTTCGTTTTGTCTGGAATGCAACCCGCGGCCACCGGCTGGCGCCCTGGAGCAGCGAGTATATGCGCTGGCGGGTGGAGACCTACTCTGGCCAGCGCGCCGAGACCTTGACAACCAGGAAAGTGCTAAGTTTTTTCTGGACCTCGCGCTGGGAGTTTCTGAGCTATCTCGCCTGGATTCACCGTCTGGACCGCGAGGTGCACAAGCGGGTGTAACAGTGGTCAGTGGTCAGTGGTCAAATCAAGTATGACAATGTTGCCGGCGCCTCAAGGGAATCTGCAACTTTCATTTGCCTTTTCGCATTGCATTGAGCCTGCGAACGAATACTGACCACTGTAAACTGTCCACTGTATGAGATTCGGTTTATCCCGTCTGGCCCGCCTTGCGGTCTCAGCATTCCTGGTGACGGTTACGACTGCCGGGGCGCAGCAGTTGCCCCCCATCGAGCCCGCTCAACCGCTTCCCACAGCGCACCCTGACGCTCCCACCCTGCGCGTGACGGCCAACGAGGTGCTGGTGCCCACGCTGGTGGAGAAGCGCGGCGGCGTCATCGTCTACGGCCTCAAAC
>JBKQRH010000018.1:0-10369 GCA_052326045.1 Occallatibacter sp.
CCAGCCCCAGCCCGCCGTCTCCGGCCTGACGCTTGTGGATTTGGAGTCGCCGCCCGCCACGCAGATTGTGGGCGTCAGCGCGGCCTGGCGCAAACTGCTCTTGCAGGCTGAAATGGCCGCGCCCCACGTCCAGGTGGCCGCCATTGAGGGCGAGCACGGCTCCGGCAAGCAGACCTTGGCCCGCTATCTCTTCAGCCGCTCTCCGCTCGCCGCGTCCAGCTTTCAGCTCCGCGATGCCCGCGAATGGCTCGTAAATGACTCCGATCCGGCCACACTGGCCGGATTTACTTATCTTGATCGCGTTGACCTGCTGGCCCCTCCCGGACAGGGGCTGCTGCTCAGGGTTCTCAAGGTGCTGCAGGACCGTCCCGCGGGCCGCGCCGTCTTGCTGGCCTCCTCGCAGACCCCCCTGCGCCAGATGGCCGGCCAGGGACTGCTCATGCCCGACCTCGCCTTCCGGCTCACCGCCGTCCGCTTCGCCATTCCCCCCCTGCGCCAGCGCCGCGAAGATATCGCCCCGCTCGCCCAGAACCTGCTCAACCGCATCTGCGCCCGCTATCAGCAGCACGCCGTGGTGCTGGGCCCCGGCGCGCTTGCCCGGCTGCTCCAGCACAACTGGCCGGGCAACGTGCGCGAGTTGGCCAGCGTGCTGGAGTCAGCCTTGCTGGAAGCCGTCGACGGCGTCATCCGGGCCGATGACCTCCCCGTGCCCGCCGCCTCCGAAGCGTCACAGGAGCCGATGCCGTTCCTTCGCCCGGAGAACCTCTCTCTGGATGTGGTCGTCCGCAATCACGTCCAATCCGTCCTCGACCTCAACCGCGGCAACAAGCTCCGCGCCGCCCGCCAGCTCGGCATCAGCCGCTCCACCCTCTACCGCATCCTCGGCAACGAAGCCCTCCTGACCCGCTGAACACCGCCCCCCACGCAAAAAAACTGTCATCCTGAGCGAACCCTGAGTCCGCCGGCTCGCACTCCCACAAATGCTGTCACCCTAAGTGGCAATAATGGACTGTCATCCTGAGCGACCGGACCCTGAGCATGTCGAAGGGGAAGGGAGTCGAAGGACCTGCGGTTGCTTTTCGAAAATCAATCAGCGCACCGGAGGGAGGCGGGGGTTTCAACCCCCGCATCATCGGAACCCCAGAATGAAGAGCATGGAGCATCTGCCTGGGGTTCATCCCGGACAGATGCTCTTGCGCGTTTCTGATCCCATCTCCCTTGCGCCCCATTCTTTCCCCGAATTTCAGAGAAATGCTCCTATTTACTGTCTAGATGCTCATGGGACACACTCTCTCAGTCCCCAAATGGAAGACCCGAGGCGCTCAATTCCCTGATTCGATGAGGCTTAGGTCATCCGTCTGGACACGACCATTTCTGCCGACTGCCAGTGCAAATAAATAATCCACCTGTGAATTGCCTAAATCTGAATGTATAAACCACTTGATTTGAGAGACGTATAGCGATATAATCATTAGTATGGCAATTCGAGACGATTTCGAGAAGTCCATCGAGTGGCGGCTGGACCTAGTAATCCAGCTTTTGTGCCTACTTGTTGACCCCAAAAAGCTACCTACGATCAGCGATCAGGTCGGCCTCCTTTCGGAACGTGGTTTAACGCCCACAGAGATCGGCAAGATCGTTGGTCGAGAGGCAAATTATGTTTCCGCGACACTAAAGAACAGAAAGAAGGTGAAAAAGAATGTCGGATGAATCCATCACTGTACCGGATAAGAAGTTCGATACCCTCACGCGGCTCCTCGCGATCGGCCTTGTTAACGGCAAGAAACAGCGTGATCAGATACGCTTGCTGTCAATCGCTGGGTTGAGTCCCACAGAAATAGCTGGCCTAATCGGGACAACGCCTAACACCGTGAATGTCGCCCTATCTGCGTTACGGAAGGATAAGCGACTGAACCTGAAATCGGAAGGGGATACCAATGGCTGAAGAGAAATCGGACCTTGAGCTGACATTACGCGCATTACTGATCTGCCAACTGAGCGCTTTGGAGCGAGGCGCACAAGTGGACGTCCTGTTGAAGGCAGGGTGGCCCAACGCGAAGATCAGCGAACTTACCGGAATGAAACCAAGCACGATCAGCATGCGAAAAGTCAATATAAAGGAGAAGTGAATGCCTGTTAAAGACCTGAATCAAGAATCTGTCATTTTGAAGCTGCTGGCTTTCCAAATGTTCACAGCAGGATACACGCAGGATGAGATAGCCGCCTACGCAGAAAAGTCTAAGACAACCATCAACACAATGCTCAAGCCACTGCAGGAGAAAAAAGGGAAGGATGCCAAGTGAGCTAACTGCAGATTAGGCACTGTCAGTAGTTGTAGGGAGCATCGAGGATTCGTATGGATCTACAAGAGCTAATCAGTCGCGGGCGATTTATCTTTGCAGGTGCACCGGAACGCCTCAAGGTATACCAGATAATAGACGGACGTCGCACCGCCAAAGATATTGCTAGAGTAACGAAAAGAAATATAACCAACATCCATCGGGATCTGCGGCGGCTGGCGGATATTGAATTAATTGAAGAGCGAAAGAAAGAAGGAAAACCTGTCGTGAAAGACGGGTTTACGCTTTATGAAAAAACGCCCCTGGCTCGAACAGTGCCGATCTCGTACTTTAGCGGCCTAAACAAATTATCCAGTCGCAGCAAGACCGTGGTAGGCACGCCTCCGAAGAGCAAGGGGAAGCGGCCCCAACCGCTCCCTGTGCCAACAGAGACTACCATCTTGGACATGTGCAAGAGTGGGGAAGACCAGACACTAGAATTCAAAGCCGCCGGAACTGATGCTCGCAAAATTACCAAAGAAATAGCAGCTATGCTAAACACCCGTGCCGGTGGAATAATTCTATATGGTGTAGATGACGACGGAAGTATTCAGGGCTCGGATGTGACGAGACAGACTCTGGATCAACCACTACAAAACTCAATCAAAAACTCGGTCGCACCCGCTGCAGTTGTTGCGCTGAAGTCAGTCACGGTGCTTGGAACAGACGTCCTCGTGGTTATCGTTCCGCCGTGGAATAGGAAGGATGTATATCAGTTCGACGAGAGGGTTTTCCTGCGAAAGGGGACTAATGTCTTTGCTGCAAAGCCAGAAGAGCTGCGTAAGCTGCATCGCGGGGAATATGTGATCTAACATCGAGTGACAGATTCGACCCTCCGGGGCCATCACCAATCAGGAAACATGTCGACACCGGGCATCCGAGGTCTAGCCTTTGAGACCTGGGATCGATCCCCGCCCGATCATCATTCTCGGTATTCCCTCTGAAAAAAGAAGCTTCTCTCCTTGATGACCAGCACAGCCGAGAGCATCAGCAGGAGGCCTGTTTGAATGACTTTGCTGTCTGGGTGAGTAGCGAACATTTCGTTGAAGCAGCCCGCGCTAATGTGAAAGACGATGGCCACCAGGACATTGCGCTTGGTCTTGTAGTACAGCCAGTTCATCAGGAACGTAAACGGTATCACGCTGATCAGAAAATTGAGGCTATACAAAAGCCCCGTTTGAGCCACGTTGCTCTGGTAGTAGCCTTTGATTAAGCCCAGCGGTATATGCCAAATGGCCCATATAAAACCAAATAACAGGCAGGTGTTGAATAAATTCATGCGCCGGCGCAGACAGTCGTTGCCGTAGGAGTGCCAGCCCAGCTCTTCAATCAGCGGCGCCAGGATGAGCATGAACCATGCGGGGAAGATGCCCGCGGAAAACGAGGTTTTTCCCGATAAATGGAACTGAGCCGCGCTGTATCCAAAGAGCAGGGAAATCGCTTGCGCAAGCAGGATGCTTGCCAGCATCAGAAAGCAGGTCAGGAACCAATACACGGGCCGGGTGGCCGTGAAACCAAATAGTCGCCGCTTGAGATCGTCTCTCAAGCCAGGCTCCAGCCAGATCAAACGCCATGCGATGAGCGCAGGCGCAATTCCCCCAAGAACGCTCAAACCGCTGGCCGCCCAAACCAGCGCCGGGCTCATTGGGGTGATGTGACTCAGGGTTGCGGCCGCGAACCAAAGGGTCCAGGGGATAGCTATAGCCAGGCCGTAGAAGAGGAACGGGTGGCGATATTTCTCAATGATCATGGGGTAAGCGTAGCGTCCAGATGGGTGTAAACCGGAATTTCCATTTTGCTTTTCCGGCCGCTACAGGATACCAGCAGTTGCCGTGCGCCCCAGGTCTTCCGCCGCACTCCGCTGCGCAAGACCTGGAACCGTTCCACGGCCGTTCCTACTCACTACTCCCTATTCCCTGCCTCTCTCACCCTTCCGCTTCCACCCTTCCGCCGCCCGTCTCCGCCGAGCCTTCCTTCCGGTCGTCCTGCCATTCGGGCTCCGCCGTCAACAGCTCCGCCAGGCTCCGCCCCCGCTTCTTCTTCACCGGCTCCGGTTGCGCCTTCTTGTGTTCCGCAATCTCCACCATCGCCCTGGTGGTGGCCACGTTTCCTCCCATCGCCTGATCCCTCAGCATATCGGCAAGCGTCTCCGAATTCTGGCCCAACCGCTTGTCCACAGCCAACCGCAGCCGTTCCGCGCCGGCCTTGCGCTTCGTTTTCCCTCGCCTCGTCCCTTTACCTGTATTCTTGCTGCTTGTTTTTCCTTTCGTCGTCTCTCGACTCGACTTCCGCCCTAATTCGGCCATCTTTCCGCCATTTCCGGCCACGCTCCACGAACCCCCGCGCCCGGGGAAAACGAGCATGCGGCAATCCCTCTCCGGAATCGCCCCGAAAACTGGTTTTGCCGAAAAATTGTTGCTGCCCTTCGTCTGCTCTGCGCGCACGCGCCGCGGAGATGGCCTGTTCGAGATCAGGAAGGCTCACCCCCACCCTCCGTTCTACGCTTGTCTCATTTCGTTTGTCTGCTCTTAGCGTACCGGAAAGCAGCCTAATTCTCTGCAATCCGCCCTTTAGCCCCTGTTCCCTCAGTCCCTTAGTCCCTGGTCCCTCAGTCCCTCAGTCCCTAGTCCCTATTCTCCAGCAGCAACTTCTTCGTCCACTTCCGCCGGTCCCCTATCTCCTCCAGCGTCATCTCCCCCAGCGGCACGATCGCATAGATAAACTTGCAGCCCATGGTGCTCGCCACACGCTCCATCGAATTCAGCGAGATCGTTCCCCGTCCCTCGCTCAGCTCCAGCTCGAACAGAACCGAGCGGTTCTTGCCCAGCGCCCTCGCCATCTCCGCCACCGGAACTCCCAGCGCCCGCCGCACCGTCCGCAGCAAACTCAGGGTGTAGTTCCTCTCCTTCGCCGCCAGCCGGTAGAACCGCAGTTCCTTGTCCAGCTTCCTCCGCGCCGATTCCCGTTCTGCATTCCGCATCGTCCCTCCTCCTCGTTCCTGAGTCATCAGCGATCGGCCGCCTGCCTCAGCCTCGCTGATCTATCTCAAACGTACGAAAAAGAGGCCTAATTACATGCAAAAATGCACCTATTTTTCCTTGTTTTGACCTATTCTGCAGACCTCCAGGACGCCTTTCACGGTCTTTCCCTCCGTCTGCGAGCCGACTTTCTTGCTCATCAGTAGCCGATTGTCCTGTTTGTCGGCGTGTATGCCTACAAATCCGTCGGCCTGCAGGCCGACTTTGCCTCTTTTGGAACCTCTGATTCAGTCGAGGTTTGTATCAGGGCACGACCGGGTACATTTCGGATGCCGGGTCCACACCCTCGTCCCTGGCCAAACGCTTCCGATATGCCGACTTGCCGGGACCGATCAGCCTTCAATGAGCGACTCGGCGACAATGTGCTAGTTGAGAATGCTCTCTGGTCCAAACTATCGAGGGGCCAG
Organism: Occallatibacter sp.; assembly: GCA_052326045.1. Taxonomy (GTDB): domain Bacteria; phylum Acidobacteriota; class Terriglobia; order Terriglobales; family Acidobacteriaceae; genus Telmatobacter. The sequence continues at coordinate 5,785 of JBKQRH010000018.1, forward strand.
GCGGATTCGGATTCTTGCGCAATCGGCGTCTCACAGGACCGACCCGAAAAACCACAATTCTACGGGAACAAGCTGAGCTGGGCGCCAAGTGATTTGGCAACCCTCCCAAGTCAGAGAATCCCGATCCGGGGCACTCCGACTCTAGTGTGAGGAGTTGGACGACCCGCTGATGCAGTCGATGCCATATGCATTCAGCACATCAGCCAGCGTGACGACGCCTTCGAGTTTGTGAATATCCGCCCGGTGTACGACCGGCAAGACATCGAGATGGTACTTGCTCATGCGTTCGAGAGCCAGATGCAGGGCATGGTCCGCGTGGAGGTGCGGAACATGGATGGTTTCCACGATGTCTTTCAGCGGCTGTTCTTTTCTCCCATCCGCAAAGGCGCACCCCAGCGTCTCTCTAGTCAACATTCCCAGAAAGTAATCCTTGTCGGCAACGGGCCAGATGCGGAGTTGGCTGGATCGAGTTTGTTCAACGGCATCCTCAATGCGCATTTGCGCGGAAAGTATTTGCGGAGATTTCCGAATGACCTGAGCCACGGTTCGCTGGTTAGGTTCGTCGCGCGTGCTGCGACTGGGCAAATGAATGCCGTCCTGGTGAGCCAAAGCCTCGTAGATGGGCTGCTTCTGAAATCGAGAAGAAATGAAGAAGCTGGTCAGGTTTGCAATCATCAGCGGCACTATGACTGCGTAATCCCGCGTCATTTCAAAGATCATCAAGACCGATGTCATGGGAGCGCGCACGATCCCCGCGAAGAGCGCACCCATGCCCACCAGCGCGTAAGCGCCCGGGGTTGCGGTGTATCCCGGCAACAAGCCATGGGCTACGGTGCCGATGGCCCCGCCCAGCATGGCTCCGAGAAATAAACTCGGGCCGAAGATTCCACCCGCGTTTCCGGAGGCATAACTGACAGTGACGCCAAAGAGCTTGAGCACCACTAGTAGCAGCATCAACTTGAGCGCCATCGTTCCATTCAAAGCGCTGCCGACATAGGTATACCCGACACCCAGAACCTGGGGCACAAACCAGCCCATCAGACCAACCGTCACACCGCCCACGACTGGATGCCACCAGCGGGTTCTCTTGGGCAGGTGCAGAAAGAACCTGCGCATACCCAACAAGAGCCGGGTGAAGGCTACGGACAGAAAACCGCCGGCGATACCCAGCAGGGCGTAAATGGCAAGCTCCAGTGGATGTACCAAAGTGTATTGCGGCACTTGAAACAGCGGGTTATTGCCTAGCAGGAGGCGCAAGACCGCCCAGGAGGTGGCAGAGGCGAGCACGACCGAACCCAGAATCGGTGCGTGCATATCGCCCATCACCTCTTCGAGGGAAAACAAAACGGCCGCCATCGGCGTATTAAATGCCGCGGCAATGGCGGCAGCCGCTCCCACTGGAATCAGAGCCTTTACCTTTTCCGGACGCAATCCGAGCCATCGGCCGAGGACCGATCCGATTCCGGCACCCACCTGGACAGATGGTCCCTCGCGGCCCAGCGGAATCCCGCTCGCCAGCGTGGTAGCCGTGCAGAAAAACTTGCCCAGGACAGTTCGCAGGGAGATAAACCCATCCCGAGCGAAGAGTGCGGCCTTGGTCTGGGGTACGCCGCTACCGCGTGCGTTGGGAAAATAGCGGTACAGCAGAAAGCCCATGGCCAGAGAGCCGGCCACCGGCACCAGCACACGCCTCCAGGCGGCGCTGCCCACCGGGTAGAGGCGCATTCCCAACCGTTCCGTGACCACGATAAACGCGACAACGGCGAGTCCGGTGAGCGCTCCAATCAGCAGCGACAGAAGAAGAAAAATCTGCTCCTCGCGCTGTTGAAGATCAGCTATCAAATGCTCCCGGAAGGCCGTGACCCAACTCATTTTCGGCTGGTTCTCAGCTGTGGGAGAAGAGGACATAAGTACAGTTTACGCGAACTTTGTTTCACGCACGCTTTAGAGCTTCACTTGGACCCCGCTTCGCAAAATGCCAATCATTGAAGGTTTGATATTCTGAGAGAGGCAAATCTATGGCCGATCTCCCGGCATTCGCTGAGAACATTTGGATCGTCGACGGTCCCGATGTTCGCGACATGGGTGTCATGTTCACGACCCGCATGGCCATCGTGAAGCTCTTCGATGGTTCACTGTGGGTGAATTCGCCTGTATCTGTGCCGTTCGATACGCTCAAGCGCATCGCGGAACTGGGGCCGGTCAAATACCTCATTGCGGCGACCCCGCGGCATGTATGGCGACTGGCGGCGTGGCATACACTGTTTCCCGGAGCCCAACTATGGGCGCCACGAACCACCCCCTTTACGTTGAACAAAGGGCATCTGCCCTTCACCGGCATTCTGGGAGACGAGCCGCCTCAAGGCTGGAAGGATGACTTCGACCAGCTTGCCTTCAAAGGTAACCGGCTCATTGAAGAAGTGTTTTTCTTTCACAAACAGTCGCGCACGGTCATCCTTGATGACTTGATCCAGATTCATCCAATCGTGAAGGGGAAGCCTCTTAGCAATGCTCTGTGGAAAGTGGAAGGCGTTGTATCTCCGAATGGAGGCGTCGCGCTCGACTTCAGGCTGTCGTTCACTAATCGAACTCTCGCGCGGCAATCACTCGAAAAGTTGCTTTCGTGGGATTTCGACAAGCTGATCATCGCTCATGGCGAGTGCGTCGAGAAAGACGCAAAGCCATTCGTGGAACGGGCGTTCCGGTGGCTCGTGCGCTGATGTCAGCGGTCGTCTTCCTCAAGTAGCGTTTTCCCACGCGGAGATGCCGGGTGCCCCAGGTCTCGATTTTGAGACCTGGGATACCACGCCTGCATCGCCGAAGAAAAAGAGTACCTGCCGTCACCCTTCCGCTTCCATCCCTCCGCTGCCCGTCTCCGGGATGAAGCACTCCTCTGTCGGGCTTTCGGTGGGGCGAGGCGCGGCCACCCAGACGCTACACAGAGCAGCGCAGCCTATGACGTCGGGCTCCGCCAGCAAAATCTTCTACACTCGATAAGAAGGTGATTTCACGCCGAGGTCCTATTCAGTTGAAAAAATTGCGCTTTCCTGCCCTGGCCGTTGTCGCGTTCCTGCTGCTCGTCTCTGTCCCAGCCCTTCGCCCGCAAGCCCCGTCCGTCCCTCCCGCGCCCGCGGCTTCCGTCGAGGCCAACCGCAAGGCCCTCAACGCACTCTTCCCGGACTGTTGGGAAGACGCCCTCAAGCATTCCCCGGAGTTCGCCTCCGCGCTGGGTGACAAGCGGTACAACGACCAGATCTCCGACTACTCGGTGAAGGCCGTCAACGACCGGCTGGCCCGCGAGCAGAACTTCCTGCTGCAACTGGCCGCCATCGACCCCACTGGCTTCACGGATCAGGAGAAGATCAGCCGCGACCTGCTCCTGCGCGAGTTTGCCGACGACCAGGAGGCGGCGGAGTTCAAGGAGTGGGAGATGCCCGTGAACCAGATGGACGGCATCCAAACCACCTATCCGCAACTGGTGGCCCTGCTCAGCTTCACCACCGTCAAGGACTACGACGACTGGATCGCGCGTCTGCACGCCATTCCCAAAGCCTTCGAACAAGTGACGACCAACATGTCCATCGGCATGGACGACCGTCGCGTGCCGCCTGCATATCTTCTGGCCAAGGCGCTCGACCAGGTGAAGCAGTTGGCCAATCAAAAGCCGGAAGACTCCCCGCTCGCCCTGCCGCTCAAGAACTTTCCCGCCGCCATCAAGCCCGCCGAGCAGGAGCGCATCAAGGCTGAGATGCTCGCCGCCATCGGCAAAGAGGTTCTGCCCGCCTACCAGCGCTTTGCGCGCTTTCTTGAGGTCAGTTACATCCCCGCCGGACGCGGGCAGCCGGGGATTTCCGCCCTGCCCGATGGGGCAAAGTACTATCAGTTCCTCATCCGCCGCACGACCACCACCAGCCTGACCGCCGAGCAGATTCACCAGATCGGCCTGGACGAGGTGAAGCGCGACGAGGCCGAAATGCTGGCCATCGCGCAGAAGCTCGGCTTTGCCGATCTCGCCGGCTTCCGCTTGAGCCTCAAGGCGAATCCCAAACTCCACCCGACCTCGCGCGAGGCCCTGCTGGATGCCTATCGCGGCTACCTGACACCGATGCAGGCCAAACTTCCCCAACTCTTCGGCCGGCTGCCCAAGGCGAAGTTTGAAGTCGTTCCGGTTCCGGATTACCTTGAGAAAACCTCCGCGCCCGCCTATTACCATGCCGGCGCGCCCGACGGCAGCCGCCCCGGCCGCCTGTTCATCGATACATACAACGCCACGGACCGCAACCTCGACTCCGTCGAGGCCATCGCTTACCACGAAGGCCTTCCCGGCCACCATTTGCAGCTTTCCATTGCCCAGGAACTGGACGGCCTTCCCACCTTCCGCAAATATGGCGAGTACTCGGCCTACGTCGAGGGCTGGGGACTCTACGCCGAGCGGCTGGGCAAGGATGTCGGCTTCTACCAGGACCCCTACTCCGACTACGGTCGCCTGGAGGCCGACATCTGGCGCGCCATCCGCCTGGTCGTCGATACCGGCGTCCACTCCCGCCACTGGTCCCGCGAGCAGATGGTCCAGTACTTCCACGAC
>JBKQRH010000019.1:0-19972 GCA_052326045.1 Occallatibacter sp.
ACAGTGGGCAACAGGCCATGACATTCTTTTCTAGGGAAAAGTCCTCATGTTTGTCAGCGAGCACGCACTTTCCGTAATTCGTGCAGATTTTCTTTGTCATTGTCTCTCACCTTTCTGGGTCACGATCTGCTTGAGGCCCCGGCCGTCTTGCAGATCGCTCAGGAGGAAAAGGGGCAGAGCTACAACAAAAGTAATATAACCGCGTTCCGTTACGGAAGTTCGAGCTTTTCAGACCACCGCTTATTACTATAGTAATATACAACACGAGAGTGATGCAGATCACACCATCTTTTCAAAATGGCCAGAGATCGAATGGACAGCAGACTTCACCGCAGATCCGTGTGAAGGTAGGCCAGCAACGCGGCCATCGGCTTCTCTGTGAGGCGGGCGGTGAAGCCGGGCATCATTCCCTTCCCTGCCAGCACATTCTGCCACACTGCCGCGTCGGTGGCAGGAAAAACACTGTACCCCATCATTTCTTGACCCAAATCTCCACGCGCCTATTCCTCGCCTGGCCATCCTCGCTGTCGTTGGAGGCCACGGGAAGACCTGAGCCAAATCCGCGAACAATCGACGGTTTCATCCCTCTCAGTGTCAATTGTCTTTCAATCACTTGAGCCCGGCTCAGCGAGAGCTCCTGGTTTGCCGCGGGCGCGCCTGTGCTGTCCGAAAAACCGAAGAGCATGATCTTGTCTTCTGGAATATTCAAGTCCGCAATCAGAGAGACTACCCGATCCAGATCGACAGTGGCCTTATTGTCCAGACTCGTTTGTCCTGACTGAAACCGAAAATTGAGTGAAAGGCGATTTGCGTCCCGGGTTAACCACTTATACTCCGCCGGGGCGTTTTCGGATACTGTCTGCGCTACCTGCGCTACATTCTGGGCAACGAAACCACTGGCGCCAACCACGTCCTGACCCTTTCTGGAAATGGCAAACTCCACAAACTGGCGCGTAAATATATTGCTCGAATTGGTAGGCGTATAGAGGAAGAACCTTCTCGCCAGTAGATAGTCTTCCGTGCTCACGGTGAGCCGGGTGGGTAGCAACGCCAGCGTCCCCTTATCAGAGACTGCAATGGGTTTGGAGTTTTGGATGTAAGGAAGACCGATGAAGCCGATGCCGTATGGATCGGCGGCAACCGCATCGGAGAGCGCCTTGCTGTCTTCTATTCTTTGCGCGCCCGGAGCCAGCGGCTTGCTCCCAAGCACTAGGCTTTTGAAGGTGTCGTAGGTGCCTGAATTGTCATTTCTAGCGTAGACCTTGATCTGTCCTCTATATGCGCCGACCTGCGACCAGTCGGTTATCTCCCCGGTGAAGATGCGCATGATCTGGCCTTTATCAAGCTGATCGGCGGGATTGGCGGCGTTGACAATGACTGCAATGCCATCAAGGCCGAGAATATGCTCGTTTGAAACGGAAAACATATTCCCCAGTGACGTTAACTTAGCCGCTTCATCGGGCTTGATCTTGCGCGATGCCATGCCGATGTCGCAACTGTTCTCTGCCAGAGCGGTAAATGCGGTGGCGGAGCCATGCGCCGCAATCGTAATCGAGGATGCCATGCTGCTGCCGGGCAGGATGCCCTCAACGATCTTCTCCTGCGGGTTGGCTCCGGGGAGAATGCGAACATCCGTCGCTCCCTGATCCTTCAGGAATGCCTCGGCCAACGACGGCCCGAGCGTGTCTCCAATGGTGTTCGAGCCAGCCAGGCGAAGGATCGTCTTTGACGTTGCAGCATTCGCGCTGTGCAACCTGCCCCACCATGTCGCGAATCCCGCAATCCCCGCGATAAGAAGAAGCAAAACCGCGACAGCAACGATAAGAGCCGCCGACGGCTTCTTGCCGGGCGTGGCTTGGACCTTTAGGGGGGCAACGGCGTCTTCATCCAGCAGCGGTTCTGCGCACTCGGGACAAACGAACGCGTCTCCTTCATGGATAGGGATTTGCTGTCTTTGCTTGGCATCCTTGCATTTCCTGATGTTGATACACCTTCCCCATCGGACAGTCATACTAACTCACCTTTCTCCTTGCTGATAGGTGACGTGCTCCGGGCAAGCTTGGGACAAACTCAGAGCACACCTTACTCTTGTTCCTGTGTCCGGGGACGCCGATTCCATCCTCTCGATGCTTCAGTCGAGATAGAGACACGGCTATAAGACACTCAGGTTGTTATCCAGAGGTTATCTAGATCAGGTAACGAAAGTCATTAACGGAGAGTGAAAATAGAACGCAGCCTGCGAACGAGAATGGCCCATACAGCGCCATGGCCTGTAAAAGCTTGTCCGACAGATCGGAGAAATCAGCGCAGCCCCGTGTGAAGATAGGCAAGCAGCGCGGCCATCTGCTCCTCGGTGAAGCGGCCGGTGAAGCCGGGCATCATTCCCTTCCCTGTCAGCACATTCTGCCGCACGGCCGCGTCGGTGGCGGGAGCGCCGCTGGGGAGGGTCTTGCGATCGAATACGCCGTGCAGGTCCGGTGGGACCTTCTTGAGCGCCAGATCGTTGTCCTCGTGGCAATGAGCGCAGCGACTGGCGTAGAGATGCTTCCCTGCCGCTTCCTGTGGAGTAAGCGACGGCGCTGAATGGCAGCCAGCCAGCCCGGCGCCCATACCGGCCGCTATTCCAGCGCAGATCGTCGCCCAGCCAACTGCCTGCCGGACCATTGGAAGGACCCTACGCATTCACCTTCTGGGAGAACTGCCCGCTCACGTAATCCCAATTGAGCACCTGGAAGAACGCTTTCACGTATTCAGGGCGCCGGTTCTGGTATTTCAAGTAGTAAGCATGCTCCCACACGTCCACGGCCAGCACCGGCTTGTGGCCCAGGGTCAACGGGCTGTCCTGGTTGGGAGTGGTCTCAATCGCGACGGTTCCGTCCGGCAACTTGACCAGCCAGGCCCACCCGCTGCCGAAGACGCTCAAGGCAGCTGCGGTGAGCTTGTCCTCAAAGGCGGAGAGCGAACCGAATTTGGCGTCGATGGCCTTGGCCAGCTCGCCCGCAGGCGCCGCGCCGCCTTTGCCCAGTGTCGGCCACCAGAAGGAGTGGTTGGCGTGCCCACCGCCCTGGTTGCGGACGGCGGTGCGGGCAGACTCTGGCCAGGCGCTCAGGTTCGCGACCAGCTCGTCCACCGTCTTCCCTGCCAGTTCTGGATGCGCGGCCAAGGCAATATTCAGGTTGTTCACGTAAGCCTGATGGTGCTTGTCGTGGTGCAGGTGCATAGTCACAGCGTCGAAGCTGGGCTCCAGCGCGTCGTAGGCGTAGGGCAAAGGCGGCAGAGTGAAGGGCCCGCTGGGCGGTGCGGGCGGGGGGGCTGCGGCGGTTTGGCCGCTTGGGAATCCCTCCGCACTTAGGGTTTCAGTCAAAAGCAGCGCGCTCGCCACGCCGCCAAGGTGCTTGATTGCGGTTCGCCGGTCCATCATGATGGGGATAACCTCCTGTTGGTTCGATGCAAAGGTGAGGAGAAAGTCTGTAGAGCGTGTTCTATCAATGTCATGCTGCCGTTTCCGTCCCTTTGAAATCAAAAGCTTACGGTCCAAGAAAGGCTTATGAAACACGCCCAATGTACTCGACTACATTATTGATTCTATGGTTTCTGATTCAGCTACAATTCTTTACCGCCCCGTGGGCAAATGAAGATCGACTACCTGCGTCCGGTTCACTCCGGCGCGACCATTCACAGGGAGGGCCGCGTCGTCCATAGCGAAGACCGCAAATACTGAACCGATGAGAAGATTCTGAACGCCGAAGGAGCCATCCTGGCCCAGGGCAAGGGAGTGTTCATCGAGGTGCGCGCCGACTACCGACTAGATGGTGATGAACTGCGAGGACTTCAATCAAATCCTGTCAACAAGCCTTCTGCAGTTCGCGATTCACTTTCTGAGTTCGACCGCTATCGCTTGCCCGTCGACTGTCTTGTCGGAGCTCTCCGTGTATTGCACCCGCGCTTTCTTTCCTTCAATGCCGCTGCACGGATTCAATTCGCCCTCCGGCGTGAACCCGAGCGCCGAAAACTCGAGCTTGTAATAGTTGTTGTTGTATACGATGACGGTCTTGTTGCCGCTTTCCACTCTGAACTCAATCACCGCTGGGTAGCTGCACTGGACTCCCCGAATTACGCCCACCGCTTCATGCTTAGGGCCGTTCGGCGGCTCTGTCGGATGCTTCGGACCCGCATCCGCCGCAACGGCCGTTTCCGTGGTCTGCGCATCCATCTGTGTCTTTGCGTTGGCGGTGGCTTGCTTACGCGCCGCCTGCACCTGCTCAAGCTGCGCAATCCTCTGGCGCGCCGTTGCGGCCTCGCTCGGATTCACTGCGTTTTTTAACAGGGTTTGCAGCACCGCCTCGGCATCAACGTATCGATCCGTGGACATCAACACAGAAGCCAATTGCTCATAAGCCGGCGCAAACCGAGGGTTCAGCCGGATGGCGGCGCGCAGACTGGCTTCAATCTCCTTGCCTTGTTCCGTGCCCCCCTGCCCCATGGACAATGTGGCGAAATTGTATTGTGCCAGGAAATTCTGGGAATCCAGCTTGACCGCCTCTCCATACCACTTTCGCGCCTCGTCCCGATGCCCATCGCGAAGCTCAAGGAACCCCATGGTTTCGTGCGCCTGAGCGTTATTTGGATCAGCTTTGATCACTGCGTCCAGCAACTCCCGAGCATCCTTGACGCGCTGCACATAGGCGAGAAAATCCGCACGAGCGGCGTCGGACTCGGTCCGCGTCAGCGTCCGAACCTTGAAAGAGGATTCATCGATTGGCGCTGTGGCACTCGACAAGGTGAGATGCATGTAAATGCGCCGCTGAATGTATTCTTCCAGCGCCGCCTGCAACGAGCCCAAATCCCCGAAAGCCTGTTCCGCAGCAACCACAGGATCAACGTGATGGCTGAGCAGCGACCAGTATGCGCCGATCTTGTTTGTGCCGTTCTTGCGGTCGGTGATGAAGAGATAGTGGGTCAGCGCCCACGATTCGGCGTAGAAAACCGAACCTTTCTGCTCTTCGTGATAATACGGGGACTTGGCATCCACTTTGAACAGAACTGGCAATGGGATGAGCCGGTTCTGCCTCAGATAGAGAATGTCATCTTCATTTCGCTCGCCGATTACCACTTCTTTGTCGCGAATCTCTGTATTCTGCACGAACTCCGCGATCCCTTCGTTAAGCCAGATGGGCATCCACTGGCTGTCGTTGCTGAATTGCAGGTGCGTGTACTCGTGGTAAATCGTGGCATAGGGGTGCTCCTGCTCGGCATCCAGGCGCAGAAGAACGTAGTTCTTGTCCGGCGTTCTCATAAAGAGCCCGCCGATCTTCATCTGGCCGGCAGCCAGGAATGCCGCCGGCTCCAGTGTTTCAAAGGTCCTTCCGTTCCTGGCTGCGAGCACCACGATGGGCGCGACCGGGTCCACGTTCACCAAGGGAAACAAGGTTTGAAACATCCAGCGCATGGTTTCGAACTGATCCAAAATGTGACGGGCTTGCTTCTCGTTCGAGTCGGTGAGTACCGTGAAATGGGCATTGCTCACTTCGACCCACTGGTCGGGCGAAGCGAGCGCAGAACCACACAAAGCGGTCAGCAGAATGGATAGGACTGCAATTCGTCTCAGCATGATTGTGCGCAATTTTATCAGAATTTTCTTGATTGAAATTTACTTTCTCTTCGTGCTGTTCACGGCACGCTTAGTTGCAGGCATAGCCGACTCGCAGGATCAAGGGGCTCCTGCCGGAGACTTGCAGTCGATAGTCAACGTCTGCAAGTCCGCAGCAGGCATTTGCGATTCTGTGGCCGGTCTAGCCGGGTTGCGCTTAGTGGATCATATTGATGGTTTCCTGGGTGACGGTGTCGAAGGTGGTGATCGTCTTGGAGTTAGCCTCAAAGGCGCGCTGCGCGATGATCAGGTCGGAAAACTCCGCGGAGATGTTGACGTTGGACTCCTCGAGCGCCCCATCCGTCAGCGTGCCCAGTCCGGCCGCACCCGAAGTGCTGATCGAAGCCGTCCCGCTGGCCAGCGTGGTTGCGTAGTCGCCGTCGCCCAGCAGTTGCAGTCCCTGTGCATTGGGCACATTGGCCAGCGCCAGTTGTCCCACGTTCTGCTGCTGTCCGTTCGAGAAACTCACCGTGACGTCACCGTTGGAGCCGACGGTGAAGCTCTGATACTGGCCGCTCGCGTAGCCGTTCTGGGTGGTCGCCGAGACTGCCGAGGTCGTGTCCACCTGGCTGATGGTGGGCGTGCCGCTGGAGCCGAGCAGGTTCCAGTTGATGGCCAGATTGGCGGCCCCGTCGGCCAGCCCGTTGAAGGTGAGTGGAATTCCAGCAATGTCTCCAGCCCCGTTTCCCACTGGGGTCGCGGCTACTGCCACTGGCGTCGTTTGAGTCACCGTGGTCAGATCGCCGTTGGCGTTGAAGCTCATGGACCCCGTCACCGGCGTCGACACCCCGGCGGTAAAGTCCGCGGCCGGAAGGGCGACCGAGTAGCTCCAGGTGTTGGTGGCCGTCTCAGTGTAGGTTACGGTGGCAATGTGCGGGGCTCCCAACGAATCATAGACCGTGATCTGAGCCGGAAATGCGGTGCCGGTGGCCGAAGAGGAATCCAGGTTCGTTGTCATATTGAGGGTGGTGGTGGCCTGTGGTTGCTGCACCTGGCCCACCGGGATGTTGATGGCCGTTAACGGCGCGTTGGTGTTTACCACCCCGTTCACGGCCGGATAGCCCATCACGCTCATGCCGTTGGTGGTGACCAGATTGCCGGTCTGAGTCAGCGAAAAGTCGCCGGCACGACTGTATTCCTGGATGGCGCCTTTGTCGACCACGAAGAAACCGTTCCCGTTCAGCGCCACGTCGGTAGATGTGCCGGTGGAGTTGATGGAGCCCTGCGTAAACGCGGTCTCGTTCGATGCGACCTTCACGCCCGCGCCCATCTGGATCGGGTTGCCCGCGCCGGTCGAACCGATCTGCTGGTAGAAGAGATCGGAAAAGTTGGTTGTCTGGGCCTTGAAGGCCGTGGTGTTCATGTTGGACAGATCGTTTGCAATCGTGTTCAGCGCCGTCGAATCGGCGTCGAGGCCGGAAAGCGGAATGTAGAAACTTGCCATCGTAGATCTCCTCTGAGTGTCATCGAAGGTTGGCGCCGGCCTTGGCGGCCGGCTGGTGAACGAGCTTCATTGGGCCCCGGAGGGTCCGCCTGTGATCGACTTCGCGTGGGTCCGCCCATCCAGGGCACGGGCCACGCGATGCGCAGCGGGCTTGGCCTCGGGAATGCTGAGATTGCCGGGAGCGTGTTTGAACGTGGAGGCGCGGGCCGTGGCCGCGCCGGATGCTGCGGACTGGGCTGCGGTCAACTTCCCTCCCTTGTGCGCAGCCAAATTAACCTGCGTACTTGCGCCGTTGGCGCTCTTGCCGGTCACATTGGCTGTTGCGCCGTTGGCCTGACCGGAGGCAGAACTGCCGGTTGAACTGGTGGGCGGGCTACCGAGATCCGTAGTCAGGGTCTGATTGATGTCGATCAGTTGTTCCAGGCTGTTTACATTCACCAACTGGTTGATGTACTCGTTGGGGTCGGTGTTCGCGGTCGGATCCTGGTTCTTCATCTCCGTCACCAGCAAAGTGAGAAAATCATTGGCCGAGATGGTAGCCGAAGAACTGTCTGAACTGCTCGTGCTGCTCGTCCCGCTCGTCGCGGCCGCCGGGCTCGCCATAAGAGTTGCGCCCGTCCCCGTCAGCGCTTGCCCCGACGTCAAACGATGATTCAAAATTCCTGCCAATGCCGCCATCTTTTCCTGCTTTCTTTCTGCCTGGCCTTCAAACCGACAGGCATTCAGGCCATCACCGAGATGTGTACGCCCCCCGGCCTTGCAGCCTGGCCGGTTCCATCCAGCCCACTACCCTGAGCCGAAATCTCTGGAAGAACTGTTACCGTATTGGCCAGCGAACTCGCCTGACTGTTCGACTGCGGTTCTGCATAGCCGTCCTGCCCTGAATTCTGCCCCGCTCCCGGATGCATTCCCTGACTCGCGCTCTGGTCCGAACGGCCCTCGGGCGCGGCCAGCGTCAGCGACTCCACCGGCGTGTGCTGCTCGGCCAGGTACGCGTTCAATCCCGCCAGGTGGCCGCCAAGCGCCTGGGCCGCGTCCGCCGAACCGGGCACCAGAGCGGCATGAATACCGCCTCCGCTCCCATCTGCGCGAACACCGATCCATCCCAGAGCCGGGTCCTGAAATCCTGCCTCGGCGCGCTGGGCTCCGGCATGAATCCAGATGGGCGTCCCTGTCGTGGTCCCCGCATCGAGCGCGGCGAAGGTCTCGCGGCTGCCAGCTCCGGCTGCGGTGCCCAGCGACGTTCCCGCCATGTTGCCTGCAGTGTTCCCTGCCCCAGGCACGCCTGCCGGATCGCGCGACAGGGCGGACCCATCCAGCGCTGAGCTGCCGGGCTGCCCTCCCAGAAGATGATTCTCTTGATGAGCCGCTTCCACCGGGCTGGCCGCATGAGCCAGCCGCATCGTGGCCTGCCCTGTGGTTCGCGCGCTGCCGGCAACCTCTGGCTTTCCCGCCATCGGGGACATCGCAATAGGCGGGCTGGACTGGGAGAGGCCGGGATCGGCATTCGTGGGTGAAGGACTTGGCGCCAGGTTCGACGCCGGAACCTCAACGGCTTTCACTTCCTGGGTTTGGTATTGTGTCTGGATCGCATTCTGCCCTAGAGAAATCGTCTGCGGCTGGTTCTCATCATGAGATTCTGTCCGGCCAGGCGCCGGAGACTCTTCCCCGGCAGAATCAACTTCACTGACGCCGGATTCATGTGTTGCCGTCCGGTCGAGCGCAGATGTCGCAGCCGGGACCGATAACACGCCGGAGGGTGCGCTGTTCACAGCCCGATGCAACGAATCCTCGGTCATAGAAGCGTTGTGCGAGGCATTCGCAACCGCTGCATCTTGGTCTGCGGCATGGCCTCCGGCAGGGCTTGTCAGGCCTGCTGCCGATCCTGGACTGTCGGCATTCAATGGGCTCCGTTGCAAGGCGTCCCGGATGGCGCTGTCCGGCAATCCAGTGGAGAGATTGGACGGTGAAGTCTGTTTCTGAGATTCAGCGGTGTTTGCCGGCGGATGGACGAAGCCGGATGCAGGCATGACCAATGAGACAATCCCCGCAAGCGTAGAAGCCTGCGTAACAACAGCTTCAGCGGAGGCTGGTTGAAGTTTCGCGCTCTTGCGGCTCCCGGCCGGGCGCGTATCAGTGGACTGTTCTGCCGGATTGGCGTTTTCCGTATGCTTGCCAGCCGGATCGGCTGCGGCTTGCCGGGCCACTCCCGCTGCGTCTCTTGAAGCAGCAATCCCGGCACCAGAGCCAGCCAGCGTCATGCCCGTACCGCCGGCCGCTGATCCGTAGCTCTGTTCCTCAAGCTTTGTCAAAGGCGGGATGGCGGTGTTCCTCTGCGGGGCTGCCGCGCCAACAGGCATCGGGCTTGCCCCGGAGGCTCTTGCTGCCGCCCCTGCCGGGAAAGTTTCGGCAACTGTATCCTTAATGTCTGTTTTGGTCCCTTCCTCGCTGAGTCCATCCAGACCCGCGCCTAGAGAAGCCAGCAAGGACTGCCAACTGGAGCGGAAGCTCTGCGCGCCCGGCACGGAAGACGGAGAAAGACTGGAAGCAGGTGCGCCGGCCCACCCTGCGCTCGGCGCCTTGCCCGACGTCTTGGTCAGAACCTGACTCTGGCCCGGCCCCGGATGCCCTCCCGTCCCGGTCTCGATTGCTGTGGCAACGGTCATAGTCTGGGTAAGAGCAGATGCCGTGCCAAAGGGTGTGGGCGCAGGTTAAAGCATTGTCAGGAATGGGATCGTCGATACCGTTTCGGGAAGGCCGTGCAACCACACATCAAAATCTCTCTCAAGTTTTCTTCGTAATGCGCTCGTTTCCCGCGCTGACCGGTACCGGGGTGGCAGACTGGTCCGGTTCCTCTTTGGTCTCTGCCCGATGCAATCGGAAGCGGTACCAGTCGTCGAGTGCCTGCTGGCCGTGCCGTCCGGCCTCGATGGCGTCCCGTGCCTCCGTCTCCCGGATCAACGTCTCGGCCTGCCGGCGTTCGACCCTTTTCCCCAGGAATTCCTGCCGCAGCGTGGCCACGTCCAACTCCACAGCCACGATCCTGGGAGCCAGCACTGCGGCATGCCGCGTGGCCGCGCGCGTCTCCTCAAGTCCGGCCAGCCGGTCCGGCAACTCCCCGGAGCGTGCGCTGGCCTCGACCAACCTCCGGCCCCGACGATCCCGTTCGGCGGTAGCCGCCAACGCGTGTTCCAGGCGCTTCAGCTCTCCTATTGCGGACTCCAGCGCCAGCCAGCGCTGTTCTTCTTCGAGACTTCGGATGTGCAGCAGGCGGCGCAGTGCGCGCGAGACGGCCATGGGCTCACAACTCCTCGGCCAGGCTGGAGAGGCGGCGCACGCAGTCGGCAAAACGGACTTGCTCGTGCGCCTCCTGGGTCATGAAGGCGCGCATCGCTTCCCGGGCGCGCAGGGCTCGGTCGAGATCCGGATCCGAGCCCGGTTTGTAGGCCCCGATGCGCACCAGATCTTCAGAGCGGGCGTAGACGGCCATCAACCGGCGCAGGAGCGCGGCATGCTCGCGATGTTGGGGTTCAGTCACGACCGGCATCAGCCGGCTGATCGAGTCCAGCACCTCAATGGGCGGATACCAGCCCTCGGCCGCCAGGGCGCGGGAGAGCACCACATGGCCGTCCAGCAGCGACCGCACAGCGTCCACCAGCGGGTCCTGCTGGTCGTCGCCCTCCATCAGCACGGTGTAAAAGGCGGTGATCGAGCCCACGCGGAACTGCCCGGCTCGCTCCGCCAGGCGGGCCAGCCGGGAGAATACCGATGGCGTATATCCCTTGGCCGTGGGCGGCTCCCCGGCCGCCAGGCCAATCTCACGGGCGGCCATGGCGAAGCGCGTTAGCGAATCCAGCACCAGAAGCACGTTTTTCCCTTGGGCGGCGAAGAACTCTGCCACCGTGGTGGCGGCCAACGCCGCCCTCATGCGCATCAGCGGCGACTGGTCGGAGGTCGAAACCACCACCACGGACCGCGCGCGGCCCTCATCGCCGAGCGAGTCCTCCAGAAACTCTCCCACTTCGCGGCCGCGCTCGCCCACCAGCCCCACCACGGTCACATCGGCCTCGGTGTTGCGGGTCATCATGCCAATCAGCGTGCTCTTGCCCACCCCCGATCCGCCAAAGATGCCCACCCGCTGGCCCCTGCCCACCGTCAAGAGGCCATCAATGGCGCGGATGCCGGTGCCCAGCGGAGTGCGAATCGACACGCGCTCCAGGGCCGGGCGCACCGCCCCATCCAGAGACATGGCCGCGGCTGCCTCGGGATACCGGCCTCCATCGATCGGCCTTCCCAGCGCATTCAGCACCCTACCCATCAGCGCCGGACCTACCTCAATCTCCGGACTCACGCCCAAGGCCGACACTGGATCGCCGAAGCGAATGCCCTCCGTGCTCTCTACCGGCATCGACAGCACATTGGAGCCGCGAAATCCGATCACCTCGGCCAGATGCGGACGGCCGAACTGGTCCTGGATCTCGCAGCACTCGCCCACTGAAGCCAGCGGACCCGCCGACTCGATGGTCTGGCCTACCGACTCCAGGACCTGCCCGCGCCAGCGCCAGGGCTGACCGCGCTCCAGATTTTCGAAGTAGCGGGCTAGAAACGGTGTCACGGGCGGGTCTCCCGGACGGAGATCGCCGCCTCGTCTGGCGGAGCGGCAGCTTCAGCGCCTCGCCCGCCGGCACGGTCGAAGAAGCCGCGCTCGATCTCTCCCAGTTGCGCGCGAATACCCAGGTCCACCGTGCCCAGCTCGGTCTCGATGATGCAGTCGCCCAGCCGCATCCCCTCGCCGGAAACCACTTCGGGCTTCAAGGCCAGGTTCGGCAGCAGGGCCATGGCTTCGGTCCACAGCTCCAGTTCCGCCGCGGGCACCCGCAGCCGCACCTGGGTCGACCCGGAGAGTTGCCCCAGAGCTACGCGCACAGCTCCGGTCAGCAGCAGCGGGTCCATCTGCGCCTCGCGGCGCAGTATGCGCGCAGAGACCGCCAGCGCCAGTTCCACGACCTCATGCTCGACCGCGTGCAGATACCGGTCGCGCTCCCGTGCGAAGCTTTCGATCAACTCAGCGGCCTGCCGCATGCGCCGCTCTTCGGCAGCCGCCTGGACAGCAACCTGGCCCTCGCGTTCGGCTTGGCGGCCCTCCAGCCGCCCTCTTTCGCGGCCACCTGCGAAGGACTGGCGCGCTTCTTCTGACAACTGCTGGTCAAGCTCGGCGCGCTGCCCAGCCTCGGCTGCCCCGCCAGCGCGAACGCGCTTTTCCTCTCGCCCTTTGTCTGAGGTCTCCCCCGGCTCCGCCTCGGCCCAGCCACCCCAGGCGGGCCAGGAAGGCTCATCGGCGCGGGCCGGATACTCGAAGATTTCGATGCGTCCGGGCCCGCCAGTTCGATTTGCCGATTCCATCGCCTGCACGGATTCCCTCTCTCGCCCCTCAGTTGTCAGTGGTCAGTGCTCGGCGAACAGTAATGAAGCAAGTAACGATCACTGACCGCCGATAACCAAAAAACCAACAACTAACCACAGATAACTGTCCACTGACCACTGTTCATGCCAGCATCTCGTCGCCGGTCTCCAACTTGAGAATCACCTTTCCTTCGGCCTCCAGCCGCCGGGCCAGGTTGAGGATCTCCTGCTGCGCCTGCGCCACTTCGCGCGAGCGTACCGGACCCAGCACTTCCATGTCCTCTTTCAGCATCTCCACGGCCCGCGAGCTCATCGACTTGAATATCTGGGCGCGCAACTCTTCGTTGGCGCCGCGCAGCGCCAGCGCCAACTGCCGTTTGTCCAACCCGGAGACGATCTCGCGAATGGTGGCCGGAGGCACCGTGACCAGGTCTTCGAAGGTGAACATCAGGTTGCGGATGCTCAACGCCAGCTCCGGCTGGCCGTCCTCAATGGTTTCGAGAATCTTCTTCGACTCCTCGGCGTTGAGCCGGTTGAGCAGGTCGGCCACCGCCTTGAAACCTGAATAGCTCTTGCGCGCCGTGTCGCCCACGCTCTCCAGGCGCCGATGCAGGATGTGGGCCACCTTCTGCGCCATCTCCGGAGAAAACTGCCGCATCTCGGCCAACCTCTGGATGGAGACTACCTTGTGCTCCTCGCTCAGGTTGTCCAGCACCATCGATGCCCGCCGCGGGTCCAGATGCGCCAGGACCAGAGCGATGGTCTGGGGATGCTCGGAGTCCAGCAGCTTGCCCAACTGCTGGGGGTCGGTACGCTGCAGCTTGGCCAGATTGCCCTGGGCAGCTTCCTGGGAACGGCGCACCAGCATCAGCAGGTCGTCGGCGCGTGTCTTGCCGAAGGTATCGATCAGCAGACGGCTGGCGTAGTCGAGGCCCCCGTGGATCATGAAGTTCTGCGTCTCCAGTACTTCCCAAAACTCCTCCAGAACATCGGCCGAGAGCTCCGGCGTGACGCCGCGCAGGTCGGCCAGCTCCTCGGTGAGCCGCTGCACGTCGGCCTCGGGCAGGGCGCGCAGAATCTCCTTGGCCAGCTCCTCCCCCACGGCGACAAGAAGGACGGCCGCTTTGCGCAACCCGGGCATATTCGCCGACTGGCGGTGCCGTGCTGTCCCGCTTTCGTATCCCTGCTCGGCCAAGGCCCGGTCCTTTCCCTCAATGCGCTCTTCCTCTACCGCTCGGATTCCGCTTGCCCTTGTTACCCCTGACTCCGCTTACCCTTTCCGGTCCCCAACTGTGTTGCCCAACTGCGTCTTGCCGAGCCCTCGCCGGTCCCGGGATCAATCCGAGTGAATCCAGCTCTGCAACAGGCGTGAACTCTGCGCCGGCTCCCGCTTGAGGTGCCCCGTAACCTGTTCGAAGATCTGCTGCGTCCGGACCCGTTCCGGATCAACCTCGACGGGCTCGGTGGGTCGCAAGGCGGGCTGTGCCGCCGTCCCTCCGGGCAACTCCCTGGCCGTGCCCTTGGCTGCTCCTAAGAAGGCGGGTGCGGACGCGGCGTGACGCAGGGCGGGACGCACGCCGAAGGCCAGCACCACCAGGACTCCGGCCAGAAGCGCAATGTATTTGACCAGCACCGGCGAGCTTTCCACAATGGCCATCGACTGGCCGAGCAACGGGACCGGCGGCTGGGAGCGGTTCTCATCAAAGGCCATATCTTCGACCGTGAGCATGTCTCCGCGCGCCGCGTCGAAGCCCACCGCCGCCTGAGCCAGCGCGGTCAGGTTGCGCAGCTCGTCGGCCGGGCGCGGCTGCCAGACCGCCGCCTTTCCCTTGGCCGCAAGCTGCGCCAGCCGGTCGTTTACCACAATGGCCGCCGTCATTCGCCGTACCCGGCCCGGATTCTCAATGACGTGGCGCACAGTCTTAGAGGCTCCGTAGGTCCCGGACTCGGTCTTCGCGGATTGGGGCGGCGCGGTCTGTTGCGGGTAGACGGGCAGCGCCTGCGCGTTGGGCGCGTTGGAAGCGGTGCCGGGAACCCCCGCGGCCACCGGCTGGCCACCGGCCGTTTGTTCGGTGCGCTGCATCGAAAGGGTCACCGTCTGGTCCGGATCGTAGCTCTCCTCGGTCTCCTCGGTGGCCACCGGGTCGTAGTCCAGGGTCACGGAAGCGCGCACATTGCCCGCCCCGGTCACCGGCTCCAGGGTGGCGATCAGCTTATCCTCGAGGGCCTGCTCGGCCGTCAGGCGCATGGCGTCTGCCGTCTTCGGCCCCAGCGGCAGGTGGCCGGCCGCATCCACCAGCACCACCCGTTCGGGCGCCAGACCGTCGACGGCCGACGCCACCAGGTTGCGAATTGCCTCCGGCTCCCCATCGGCCAGCGAACGGTGGCGCAGCTTGATCACCACCGAGGCCTTGGCCGGGCGTTCAGCCTCGCGAAAGAGCGAGTCGTGCGGCAGCACCAGGTGAACCCGCGCCGACTCGATATCGGACAACGAACCCACGGTGTGCTCCAGTTCTCCCTCCAAAGCCCGCTGGTAGTTGACCTGCTCATCGAACTCAGAACCCACCCAGTTGGGCTTGTCGAAGATCTCAAAACCCAACCGGCCGCTCTTCACGCCTCCCTTGGCGGCGGTTACCAAGCGGGCCTTGTCCAACTGCGCGGCCGGAACCCGGATGCCGGCCCCGTTTTCGGCCACTTGAAAGGGAATCTGCGCCTGGGTGAGAATCTGGCCGGTCTGGCGCGTGTCTTCAGGGTCCAGGCCCGCATACAAGGTGCGCCAGTCGGGGCCGAGTGCGTACCAGAGCAGGCCGCTGACGAGAACTCCGAGCAGGACTGTGGCCGCAAGAGCCCAGCCCCGCTGGGCGGGCTGCATCGCTGCCCAGCGAATCCGCCCCTGCCCCCACAGCACGGCCAGCCGGTCCGTCAACTGGGGTTGTCCGGGCGTGGCAGGCGTGCTCTTTTCCAACTGTGTTCCGGTGGCCATGATTTCCGCTCTCAGTGGTCAGTGATCAGCCCCTACCTCATCGCCAATTACTGACCACTGACAACTGCTTTCAAAACTGCATGCCAATCACCGACTGGTAGGCCTGGACCGCCTTGTTGCGCACGGCCAGCGCCAGTTCGAAGGCCATACTCGCATTCTGGGTGGCGATCATCGCCTGGTGCACGTCAACGCCGGAGCCGGTCATCAGCCCGGCCACGGCGGCATGGGCCTGGGCCTCCAACTGGTTCACCTGCCCGACCGCATCGGTCAACAGATCGGAGAACGGGGTGGGCGCGGCGGTTGCCGAGGCCCCCGCGAAAGTTTTGGCCAGCGGCGCGCTTGAGCCGGCCAGACCCGGCAACGCGGCAGCCGCGGCAGTGATGGGATTCATTGCAGTTTGCATCGGTCCTCCCTGCGCTTTCCCGCTCCTCGTGCCGTCTTCCGCCAGGGGCCGTCGAGCCGCTGCCGGTGGCTACGACTTGGCGATCTCCAATGCCGAGATGATCATGCCCTTCTCAGCCTGTACCGCGGAGCTATTCAGACCATATGCACGTGTCGCCCCCATGAGGTCCACCATCTCTGTGAGGGGATTAATGTCCGGATACGAGACATACCCGTCGGGCCCGGCATCGGGATGCCCCGGATCGTATCGTTTGAGCGGAGCCGAAGGGTCCTCGACCACAGCGGCGATATGCACGCCCGGGGCCACCGGCCCGGAGCCGGCCGCATTCAGCGCGGAAAGAGCCAATGAGCCCGCGGTTCCCGAAGCCGCGCTCCCCGTAGCCGTGGAGAGAGAATCGAGAAACCCGGGATCGCCCGAATTGGCGGCGAAGATAACGTGCTGCCGGTGATAGGCTCCGCCCGTGGCCGTGCGCGTGGTTTCAGCGTTGGCCATGTTGGCCGCCACCACCTCGGCGCGCATCCGCTCGGCCTGCATGGCCCCGCCCGAGGTCTCCATCAATCCAAAGAGGTTCATTATCCAGTCTCCTTCCGCTGCCCTGGTTACTTGCTGTCGGCGTGGATGGCGTCCATCACCCGCTGATACTCCTGCCGGAGCAGGGCCACCCCGGTCTTGAACTCCAGTTGCGCCTCGGCCAGATTCAGGCCCTCGCGGTCCAGTGAGACGTTGTTGCCGTCGGGGCGCGCGATCAGCCCATCCACCAATTTGACACGCACCTGCCCGGGCGCGCGTCCGCGGTCCACACCGTCCATGGCTTCCCGCATCTCCGCCTCGAAGTCCATCCCCACGGCCCGGTAGCCGGGGGTGTCGATATTGGCCATGTTGGCCGCGGTCAGCTTGGCCTGGCTGGTGGCCAGGTCCAGGTAACGGGCCAGCTGATCGCTCAGATGGGTTTCGATCTCCATGCTCATCGCAACCTCCCTCCTTGGGGCCGCTCAGTTGACCGTGAATCCAAAGTCGATCTCCCTCGCGGTGAGGACGGTCTCTTCGCCGGCCAGAATGGCGGCCCGCTCCAAGACGTGTTCGAGTTCTCGGACGTTGCCCGGCCAGTCGTGGATAGCGAGTTTGGCCAGTGCCCTCGGGTCGACCCGCTTTACCGGCGCATCGCGGCCCATCCGTCGCATGATGTGGTCCACCAGCAGAGGCAGGTCCAGGGCGTGCTCGGCCAGCGATGGAGTGCGGATGAGAAAGACGGCCAGCCGGTAATAGAGGTCGGCGCGGAAACCGCCCGACTGGGTCAGCTGGGCCAGCGCCTGATGGGTGGCGGCCACGATGCGCACGTCCACCTTCACGGTCTCGTTGTCACCTACCCGTTGCAGTTCGCCGCACTCCACAAATCGGAGCAGCTTGGTTTGCAGGGCCAGCGGCATCTCACCGATCTCATCCAGAAGCAGCGTGCCCCCGTCGGCGGCTTCGATGCGTCCGATGCGCCCCTGCACCGCGCCGGTGAAAGCGCCGCGGGTGTGGCCGAACAGCTCGGCTTCCAGCAACGCCTCCGGAATGGCCGCGCAGTTGATGGCGACAAAGGGTTTGCGGCTTCGGGGCGACAGCCGGTGCAGGGCCTCGGCCACCAGCTCCTTGCCCGAGCCGGTGGGTCCTTCGATCAATACCGGAGTCGAGCGCGGAGCCACCAGGCGGATGCGGCGGCTGACCTCGAGCATGCAGGCGGCGTTGCCGATCAACTCCGGGAGACGCTCGATGGACGCCGTCTGACCCTCCGATCCGGGCAATTCCACCCGGATGGGCACCACCAGGGAAGAGTTGGGCTGTGCGGGCTTCGAGCCGGCCACGGCATCCCGCGGCGAGGTAGCCGTCTGGGCTGCGGCAGGATGAGCCAGGGCGGGCCATGGTTTCGTGTGCATCCGGGCGGGCGCCGGGTTCGACTTGTCGAGCGCGGGCGCCGTGTTCCACGCCGCCGTATCGGTGTCCTGGCTGCAGCGCAGCGCGTAGAGCAGCTCCTGGCGATAGGGGCCGCGCGGGCTCTCCTGCGCAGAGGAGCCGCCTGCGGTCACCAGATCCACTTGGGGAAAGCAGCCGCGGAAGTCCTTGATAAACTCGGCCAGGTTGAGATCGGGCAACCATGAGTCGACGATGATGGCCTCCGGGAGTGCGGCTTCGGTTTCGGCCCAGGCCTGGGCGCCGCCATCGGTCTCGCGCACCTGCCAGCGCAGGCCGGTGAGAATCTCGGAGAGCCGCTGGCGGAAGCTGCGGTCGGCGCTGGCCACCAGGGCCGTGCGTGAACGAATGCGGGCGGATGAAGGAAGAACGGGAACCGGAATAGGCTGCATGTGATTCTCCAAAAATCGAACGGGTTAAAGAATGTCCAAGGGGCAGCGCACTTTCTAGTGCACTTCCATCACCGGGCCGGCCGCGGCCGGCAATATTGCGGGCAGGGCGAGGACCGGGAGCGCCAGATCGGCCTCTGAAGGCACCACGTAGCCATGCCCGCGCACCGTCCGGATCAGTTGTCCGGGGGGCGGGTCCTTGAGCTTGCGGCGCAGATAGTTGATGTAGACATCCACGATGTTGGTGGTTTGCGTCGGCTCCAGATTCCAGACCGAGTCCAGCAGTTCCACCCGCGAGACGCACTGGCCGCGGTTGAGCATCAGGTGCTCCAGCAGGGCAAACTCTTTGTTGGTGAGGAGGATCGACTGGCCGGCGCGGCGGGCCGTGTGATCCAGCCGGTCCAGTTCCAGGTCGCCGGCCCTCAACAGCAGCCGCGTCTCCCGTTTGCGCCGCCACAGGGCCCGGCATCGGGCCCGCAACTCGTGCAGGCTGAAGGGCTTGATCATCAGATCGTCGGCGCCGCGGTCCAGGCAGCGGACGCGTGTGTCCACCTCCTGCCGCGCGGTCAGCACCAGCACCGGCAGGTCGGCGTCTATGGCCCGAACCTCCTCCAGCACCTGTTCGCCGTCCTTGATCGGCATGTTGAGATCGAGGATGGTCAGATCCGGCATATCCTGGCGAAATGCCTCCACAGCGGCCGCTCCATCACAGGCCACGCGCACGTGATGCCCGTCGGCTTCCAGTCCGCGGCTCAAAAACAATCCCAGCGCCTTGTCGTCTTCGGCGATCAATAACCTCATGGCAGCCTTTCTCTTGGGCGGCGTCCTTAGCCCGCAACGTCAGCCCGCTCTACGAAAGGGCACGGCATTCGCCGCGCCGCATCCCAGCCGACTTAGTTTGCGCTAAGGAACGGCTACCCATAACCATCCCGCGGGGGGGTAAAGAACTCAAGATTGGAAAGAAGAAAGGACGAGGGAGGATTCCAGTATCGGCACAGGCTAGGGGCGATGTCCCAAAACGGCGAATAGTTGCACGCCGCTCATGACCCCGGTTTGCCGCTCCTGCTTAAGCCCGGGCAGCCCCCGGAGCTCGCCCAGGAGAGTCTCTGCTTCAATAGGCTGCGGAAAAACTCCAGCTCCGGTTGCGCCTATCGCTTTGCAGCCGTCTCCGGGACGCGAGAGGCCGCCTTGTTCTGGTACATCTCGGCATCGGCCCGGTCGAAGATCTCCTTCAACGTCTCCTCAGCCATGCGTTCGGCCAAACCGAAGGAAGCGCCGACCCGCAACTTTACCGGCCCGGCGCTTCCCTCCACCGAGTAGTTGCCGCAGACCCATGCCCGCAGCCGGTCGATCTGCGACTTCGCCTCCGGCAGGGCGCAATCCAGCACGATGACGAACTCGTCGCCGCCCAACCGCCCAATCAGGTCCGTGGAGCGGCTCGCCGAGCGCAACTCCGTGGCAAACTGCTTCAACAACCCATCGCCGGTCAGGTGCCCATGCTCGTCGTTCACATGCTTGAAGCCGTCGATGTCGATGATGGTCACGCAAAACGGAGTTCCGGCTTCGATCCGCCGCTCGATCTGGTGCTCCACGCAGAGCCGGCTGCGCAGGCCGGTCAGAGAGTCGCTAGAGGCAATCTCTTCGGCCTTTTCCAGCTTGGTCTGATAGGTCGAGACTTCTCCCCGAAGCTGGTCCATGGCGGCCTTGCCTTCTGCGCCCATGCGATCGATCGAGGTCTTCAGATCCG